>JAGZXV010000051.1 GCA_018378255.1 Clostridiaceae bacterium
CCATGATGACATCACACATCCCTTCTGTTTTCATTGACTGCTTTACAATCTCAGTGACGTTATAAATCCATTCTGCATTAGGCATTAATACCAGCTCCTTTCAGTGTCAGATCCATGGTATGGAACCCGGAATCAAAGGTGTGTTTGACCGTTTCTACCAGCATATAGTTCTTTAGGTTCATATCTCTCACATTCAGGAAGACCGGTACCAGACAGCCAGCACGGACTTTTACGTCACCGAATGCATTTTTTATTGACAAGCTTTTGGCCGGACGGTTATAAAGGGAAAGATAGATGTCTGCGGCTTCCTGTCCATTTACCCCTTTTCCTATGGAAGCATCGTATTGGAGGATTCCCCATTTATTGATGTTGGTGCTGTCCCGTACCAAATAGACTTCACGTTTTTTTGTCTCATCATTATCGTAGTAAAGGTAAATCTGGTTATAGGTGGTGCTGTCAATGCTGGTTTTAAAGCTGTAATCCTGGGCGGTTGTTTCATCAATGACGATATTAAGCATCAGGCTTTTTATGTTTTTAAGGGTTAGTTTCCCTGCATCATCGTATAAAACATATAGTTCCTTGGCATTCATCATGGTTAGATCCAGGGCATTTAAAATGATATCGAACAGTGATTTATCCTTTTCAGACCTCACCTCAATCAAATAGTTCGTAGGTTCCAGTTCGCCGACATTTAAATTAAAATCCGCCGCAATCATCCGGATTACCTGGTCTGCCGTCAAGTTTTCATACTGGTAGCTGTTTTTATTCTTCAGGTACCGGAGCTGGTCGTAGGCAGTCACCTTAATCTGGCCGTCTTTGCTCCAGGAGCGCTCGAAAATGAAACCGAAGAATACCGGAGTATTATTAACGTCCATGCGGACTGCATTTCCTTCCTCAATGTTCAGTACATTATCATATAATACTGTAAAAGACAGCTTGCCGGGCTGCCCGGCCCGGTTCGTTTCCCATGTGATACTACCGGACAGAACCGGTTCATATACCGTTGACGGGCCATTTTGAATTAAAATCGTGATTTTCATAAGATCCTCCTATGGCATGGTAAGAACCTGGCCCTCATGGATGATGTTGGGGTTTCCGATTTTATCCCGGTTCAGGTTATAGATTTCAGGATAACGGCTTCCGTTGCCAAGCACCTTTTTAGCAATATTCCATAAGCAGTCACCGCTTTGGACCGTATATGTATTTGTGGCCGGTGCCGTCTCAGATTCCCTTGTGGTCTCTTCGCTTACCTGGGGTTCCTGCTTTTCCGGGAGAATCGAAATGTTAAGGCGCTTTGTTCCGTAAGTTGGGCATTCCTTTAAATTAAAAGAGACCGTAATGTCAAACCCTTCTTTGACATCATCGGTCACCTTATAATCTTCCAGCACCACATCAATGTTGGTATCATGGAATCCCCGGCCATCAGGTCCGCTCCGGATGATGATAAATGGAAACGGTGTTTTGCTGGCCTTTAGATCCTCTATATCGTCCAGATAGGATTCTGCATCACGGAAACGGCGTTCATAACTGGCAAATGGATAACGTGTATTTGGGAACACCGCATCAAAGGAAAACTCTGTTAAGCCGGCCGGTTTGACAATATTGATTTCTTCCCCGTTTACCAGATTCACCGTCTTATTCTGTCCTTTTACTTTCATCTGGATCTTGGAAGGGGGAACCGGGAGGAGTATGTCGTCTAAATATATTTCATAAGCCATTAGAAATGCCCTCCTTCTGCGGCTACATTTAATATTTCTCCTGTTACATTCGCAAGCTGACGGTTAACATCGTCAAAATCGGTCTGGGTGGTTAAGGTGTTGTTGTTATTAACATCCACTTTCAGTTCGGCCAAGGTGAAACGGTTGATGATTTCTTGTTCTGCGGCATCTCTGAGGTATTTCAGGTCCTCGTCTAAAAGATCTATGGAATCAGCCATGGCGGCGGTGTTGCCGGCTGTGGCACCTGTATTACCTGCAATACCTTTCCATGTATTCTGAGCGCCAATTCCTGCAAACGGATCGTCAAAAGCACTTCCATCAAAAATCCCTCCTAATTTATCTGCTACCCCTTTACCAAATTCATATCCACCTTTTGCCGCACCTGTATAATCAATATAATCTATTTTTTTTACATATTCTTTCCACTCCGATTCACTTTTAACTTGTTCAGCAGCTTCCTGTATTTTATCCCGGAAATTATCCAGACCTGAGGTAATGTCTACCTCAACTCCTGGAATTTTATTGATAACTTCTTCTATAGCATGGGCAATGTTTGTGATGTATCCTAATACTACATCTGCCATGTCGCAGAATAATATTTTTACTGCCGCAACCGGATCATTAAACAGATTCCCTATAAAGTTCGCAAAAGCGGCAAACATATTCCAGCTTGGCAAAACAAATGTATTTATAATGTGGGCTCCCAGTACTGCAAAGGCACCGGCTATGGCTCCTGTTGCACTTATAGATACCCCTGGTAATTTATTGATAGCTCCTATCGCAGCATAAATAATAGCTATAAAAGCAATAATTAAGATAATAATCCACGTAATCGGACAGGCATACATTGCGGCATTTAATCCATTTTGGGCTGCTATCTGTCCAGCCGTTAAAGCTGTTAAGGTTCCGGTTACTGCAGCATGAATCATCTGCGCAGCTGCAATAGCAGTATGAACGCCAGTACTGATAAGCCCGGCTGCATTCGATAATATCTGAATTCCATAATAAGTGCCCAAAGCTCCTGCAACTCCCCATATTATGGGTTCTATGATTGTCCAGTTGTCTTGAAAAAATCCAACTACCGCTCCCGCCCCATCTACAATACCTGCAAGGATAAGAATAACTGCATTTAATGCTCCAGCAAATCCCATCACTACATTTTCAGCTCTTGGCATATTTTTATTTATAATGTTGAAGAAATTCATAACAGACGGATATAGTTTTTCACCTACTACTTCCTTAATATCGCCCCATGTATTTGCCATTTGCTGAATCTGTCCTTGTGGTGTTGATGCCATTACCGCATTCATATTGCCTACGTTATCTGTAATTACCTGAGCCAGGGTTGCGGCCCGTTCCTGTTCATTTCCATATTTCAGTACTTTTTCCTGAGCGGCGGTAAATGTCACACCGACACGGGTTAAGGCTCCTACTTGTCCCTGCATGACCTTCCCCATCATATTACCTATGTTAACCATATCCTGAGTGGATACATTTACCCCGTTTTGCTGTACGGCTAAATTATTCATGGCTGGAATCAAAGAATTTAAGGCCTCTCTGGAATTTAGAAATGTTGCCAGCTGCTGGGCTCCTGATAACTGCACCTCATCCCCAACAACTCCCAATTGCTGCTGGGCGGATGCCAGGTCCTTTACAGACTGGATCATCTCCGGGCTTGCTCCCATACGCTGCTGCATAATGGTCTGAAGTTTGGTTTCCGCTTCCCTTTGTACATTATTCAAAGAGATCGTATCTGTTACAAAATGTACAGCCATTCGCACTCCCTGCATTCCCGCATAGGCACCAACGAAAGATTTTATTTTTCCCATCAAGCCATCAGCCGCTCCTGTGCCATTCCTTAACTCCTGATTGAAATGCTGTTGCTGGCCGGAAGCATCTCGAAGCCCGTTCTCAATTTCGTCTACAGCATTATTAACATTAACCAGCTGTTGCCTTGCATTTTGTAATGCGGCAGTGTCTATGGGCTGAGAAGAGGCCGACTGCATGGATTCAAAAGTATTGATTACTGTATTTAATGCACTTGATATTGCCATCAAAGGTTTTGTCATACCATTATATAATTGTAAAGCTGTTTGTACTGATGCCATATATAACCTCATTTCTTTATGCAAAAAGAACGCCCCTCATATGAAGGACGTCCTGTAATTTATTTTATAAGAACTTTTCAATCAGACTGGTTTTCAAGGTAAACATGAAATGAGTTATGCTTGATACCTTACTATTTATAAACGAAAAAGCACCTGGATTTTTCCAAGTACTTTTATCTCATAGAAATTATAACTAAAACTGCATATCTGCCAAGCCAAACCGGTTCTCTGTTTCTTCTTCGGAAACATCATGGTAATAAACAATATTCTCTTCGTAAACCTTACCTTCCGGTTTCTGATCCATCAGTCTTTTTTGGGCCTCTATTTTCTCTCGGTCTAAAATAGACTGGTAATCACTTTCAAAATTAATTTCATTCCCCTCAGGATTTGTACATTTTCCATTTGAATCGAAATAGTAGACACGTCCATTTTCCGTTAATTCATCATATCTCAGTTCTCCTGTTGGGTTAAGATAATACCAATCCCCTTGCAAAGACTGCATCCATCCAGTTACCATATAACCGTCCGCATTAAAATAATACTGTTTACCGTCAATTACAGCCCATTGTGAAGCAAAATAATTCCCATCATCATTTTGATACCACCACCCTGTAGTATTCTGCTGCCATTGTCCCGCAAATGCGGTCATAGTTATCATAACCGAAAAACAAACCGTGATAAAAAATATACTAAATTTCTTCATTCTAAACTTCCTTATCTACTTTTATTTTAAGAATATTATACCACTGTTTACATTCATTTTCTATCTTTTTCGGGCTTTTTTTATCTTCTGCGCCTCTTTTCTATCCTTCTCCAGCTTCATCTTAACAGCCGCTATAACATATGCTTTCTCATAACGATCTAAAAGAAGATACTCATGAGGCCATTTATGGAGTTTATGAAGGCAATAGTAAGCTATATTTGCTTCCAGATCGCCTTCCTCAATTAGTTTTTTGCTTCATCCACTGCCTCTTCCATTGTAATATCAAAATCATTGATTCTCTGAACCTGGCTAAGATACTCCGCATATTCTCCCGGCGTTAGCATTGCTTTTAAAACAGCATCACTTCCCATTGTACCATAAGAATCCTGGAGTTCCTTATCATTCAAATTTGGAAAAACAGTACACTTAGCTGCCAATTTTCCTAAATACAAATTATAATCCGTTTCTGCTGTATACTGATTTTTCTTCCCAGGAATCGGTACTCTTTTGGTACAATCTTTTCTTAACCTTTCATCTTCTTCAGATGTGATTGTACATACCTCCCATTCCATCGGCTTACTATTTTCATCAAGAAAACGTTCTGAAACGATCAGCTTTTCATTTACTTTCTGCACTGCATTCTGTTTTAAAAATCCACTTAAACTTCCCATATTCTCTCATCCTCTCTTTCTCTACTGCATTCCCTGCAAATGGCTAAAGGTTTCCGGCATCTCCCAGTCCTCGAAGGTGAAGTCCAGGTCTTCATCCAGATACTCCGCATCTGCATCAAACTTAGCCAGAATACCTCCGTCCACATTGCAGTCCTTCAGAATAATGGTCTGGCGTCCTACGCTGGAAGTCGGGTCCTCATTTGTGATCTGGATATCAAAATAAACATCTTCTCCGGTTTCCTTATACCGGTATAATAGCTCCCGGAAGATGCTGGAATTGTAATGGAAGGTCGCGGATCCGCTCCCTTTCCACCCGGTTGTTTTATTTCCCTTCCCTGTCCTCCCAAGGATCGGGATCTCCGCTTTTGTCTTTTCAATGCTGGCCTCCAGATTAATAGCCTGCATGAAGTTGTACCGGTTGCCTTCGATTGTAATAAAACATTCCGCTAATGATGCGCTGACCGCATCTTTTGCATTCATTGACTGCATATAGGTTCTCTCCTTCCTTTAAGATACGATTATGGTCATATAGAGCTGGCTCATACAGTTAACCGGAGTGACCGGATTGCTTACCACAACGGATCTCTTGGTGTTGCCGATGGAAACTGTGATCTCCTTTGAATCAACCGCTTCTATCGCCCGGATATCAGACAGTTCCTTATTGTAGGAAACAATGTCGCTCCATAAGCTCACACGGCCTGAATTATCATTGGAGATCTTTCCAAGATACCGGGATGTAAATAACTCTGCGATATCATTTCCGATCTGGTCCAGCACCCGGATTGTCTGGTTCGATGAAAAGTCTTCATTCTTTTCACTCGTTACCGTAACCAGTGTATTGATGTCCATCAGCACCCGGACTTCATCCCCGGCTTTGTGGAACATAAATTTACCGGATGTCACCGCGTCTGAAAGCTGAAGCTGTGTATAATTGGTATCGATCTTATATTCTCCTGTGTACTTCTGGTTTTCCACCGTCTTATTCACTGCACAGGCCGCTTCCGCGCCGGCCACCCAGTAGACAAGCCCCTGCTCCAGGCCCTCTGCCTTGTTCTCAACAGAGATAATTCCTTCATAATCCGCTTCATGGCTCCGGTATAAAACAGTCTGGAACTTGATCCCGGCTTCATCCCGCATCCGTTTGGTAAATGCGGTAAATAAAGCCTTCACTGCGTCATCTGCCACCGGACAGCACAGGATGTTGAAAGCATAAGGTTCAACTGCGGAGAGGAAGGCAGAATAATCGGCTCCCGTCAGGCTGTCCCCGTCCGTTCCGCCGGCTAACGGTGTTCCGGCTGTTGCCGCAAGGACCGCATCCTTTTTAAAGACCACGTAATCATTGTTCATCAGGTCGGCTGCCGCAGAAACGGTCTGTTTATCAGCCTCTTTTTCTGCAAACATGGTCTTTACATCATACTTGTTTTCGTCATTCACATTTTTCGAAATAACAATGGTAATATCATTTCCACGAACTCCGCCGTAGACGGCTTCAGCATAATCGTTGCTTGCCTTAACACCCTTATTTAATCGGTACAATACACCCTTTGTCATGTTGCGGAAAAGCTCACGGAGTACAAGCATCTCATCCGCTTCATACTCATAGCCAAAAATCTCAAAACAGTGTTCCTGGAATTCCTCTGCGGTAACTGTAAATACTTCCTGCTCAATTCCCCAGCTCAGGATTAAGGGAACTGCCACGGTCCCACGCTGGGACAGGGCGCTTTTGGAAGATGCCGCACTGACAAAATTAATATAGGCACCCGGCAGCACCTTATTCTGTGTTGTAAAACTACCACCACCAAACATCTTATTTCACCTTTCCTTTCAAAAACTTTTCTATGATCGCATCCACTTCTTTTATGGTGTAACCAGTGTCCGGCTCCAGCAGAGCTTCAATCAGATCTGCCTTTTGACGGTACCGGTCCGCTTTTAATAATTCTTCTTTTTCATACCGCTGTATGCTTCCGGTTGTTTCTTTCTTCATATCCATTTACACGTTCCTCCTTTACCTGTGTCTGAATTCCTACTGCCTCCATGGAATCTGCCTCCTGTCCCGCCTGTTTCATTACAAAATGGTTATAGTCCACAAAGAAACTGAGCACGGAACTTTCCAATGCAATTTTCCAGTTCATGTTCGTGCCATGCAGCATATCCCCATTTGATAGGGAAATAAACTCCATGTGATCCATTAACCGATCCGCTGTATCATAGATTTCTCGGGACGGCTGATCCGGATTCTGGGGCAGATACTGAATATAGATCCCGGCTTTTCTGTAATGCCTCCGCCCCATCATCGGTTTCTCAGACGGTTCCAGAAATCCAACAAAAAAACAAGGCTCTTCTAAGCCCTGTTCTACCGGATTTGTATAGATGGTGCACTGAGGAAACAGTTCACCCAGCTTCCTGGTGACTGCATCCAGAATATCCTGATACATTATAAGACCCCCTTTAGATAATCCGCCAGTTTCTTCTCAAGCAGCCTCGGGGCCTGGTTCTGTAGCTCCCGTTCTGATATTGTCAGCATGAACTGTCCCGGAACCCATCCTTTATGATCGGCAGTCCGGTGCCCAAATTCAACATAGGGCGCATAATAAACGGGATTTATAATCTCAATCACAAAATGTTCCCCGTAATGATGCACCTTTAATGATTGGGCATAGCTTGCTGCGCTGCCGCCTCCGGAACTTCCATTACCGGATCCGTCTGACTGCGCGGTCCATCCGCGTCTCAGGGTGCCGCCTGTCTTTGACGTACCAACCGGTGTGCGTTTTATGACACTTGAAAGCAACCGGCCAGCCAGATGTCTTGCGCACTCTTCACAGAACTTGTCCTGTTCCTTCTGAAGCTTCTCAATGCGTTTCTGGAACTCTTTTAGCTGTCTTAGATCACAGCTTCCCCATCCTGCCATTATACATACCCCTTCCATAGTTCCATAACAACCTCCTGGTGGCTGGAATATACAGCCGGCTTACCGCTCTGGCTGTAACATTCGGTACGGCCGTTCTGAACCACCTCGATTTTGGAACCGGGCCGCAAAACCACTTCCGGAGCAAGGAACAGCTTAACCGTCTGAACCACTCCCGCAGCGGATCCGCTTTCAAGAGTGGCGGAAGCACTGGAAAATGACAGACGGCAGGGAATATCTTTCTTCACCAAGACTTCTTTCTGACTGGTTACCATGGTGTCAGGATCCTTATAGGGCTGCTTTTCATAAATATTGCAGGTTCCGTCATAGGTCGCTTCTATTAACGCTCTGTGACGCTTTTGTGCCTGCATGATTGCGTCTGCGATCAAATTACCACCTCAGCTTTCTAAACCGGTTGAGCTGCCCCTGGTAATCCTTCAGGATGCCTCCTGCCAGGGCATCTGCCGCACTGGTAAAACTGGTGGAGGTATCACCCTCTGAGATTGCAGTAACTGTCTGCGGGATGTCAGCAACTCCTGGCCTGTCATGCCGGTATATATCGACAGCCATGCGGTATGCCAGATTTTCAAGACCTTTTGGCAGTGTCTCCAGGTTACAGTAGTTTAGAATGGTTTCTGTCACATCATCCATAACAAATTCCAGGACGGCCTGCTGGGAAGTATCCTCTCTCGGTATCCCCAGCAGTTCCTTTAACTTCCCGGCCTCCATCTGCTTATCCTCTGGAAATGATGCGGGCAATCGGAATCGCTTTATGGTCGATCACCTTCAGGGCCGCCCCGCTGCCGCCGTTGTTTACCAATGTCCAGTTGGTGCCGTTTGCCAGTTCTTCATTGGTTGGGGAAAGGGATGCCTGGGTCTTTTTGGTATAAGAGATGCCGTATGGGGCATAGCAGGCCCGGTCCCTGGTATACAGAGTGGTCTCACCGCCGTTGGTCTTTGGATCGCGCTGCATTTCATTTGGAACCTCCGCACCGATCTTTTCAAAATCAATGGCCCCGTCGCCCAGGACATATGTAGTGTATTTTTCATATGCTGGCGCTGCCGGCACATAGCCTTCTGTTCCAGACGTTCCGCTCTCTTCCACTGCGTCTACATGTTCTACCGGCATGGAATCATCAATGATTACCGCCCGGCCATTCCATGTACCGATTGCAAGGTCACGCTGGATTCCGTCGGCATCTGTGTATTTCATGTAAGAGAGTAAACGCATATTTTCCAGGTTCGTTGCCACCGTGGAATGCATGATGGCTATTGTAAACTTTGATTTATTGTCTCCAGAAGCCTTCTGAATCGCTGTATTCAAGGTTGTGGGGCCCACACAGTTTAATGCGTTTCCGTCTCTGTCCTCCCCAGCCACGGCGGTAATATCGTAAGTATGACCGTTGACAAACTCCAGATTCTTGGCTCCTGTCATGGCAAAGATGCCTTTCAGCACTGCCAGAAGCACGTCCTGATACACATCATCCCACCAGCCGGATACCTGCTGGGCCACATTATCCATGAAATCCACGCCTCCGGTAATATCGGTGGAAAAATCATCCTCTGTCCATGCCTTGGAACGGCCCCATACCACAACGCTGCGTTCAAATGTGGTGGTACGCTCAGAAGTGATATCTGTCTTGCCGTCATAATTGAGCGGCGCCCCTTCTAACAATCCTTTCATCGGCAGGGTTGCATAGGAAGTGCCGGTCTGGGAGCTGAATGCCTGTCGGATCTGTTCATTCCCTTTAATGGCCCTGGACTTAATCAGTTCATTTCTCTTAGTCTTTGGGATCCGGTCTACATATCTGCCGAATGCCTCCGGGTTAAATGTTTTCTCGTTAAATTTTGCCATGGTTTTAATCATCCTTTCTTTTAATCAATTGCAGCCCCTGGATTCGCTTCCAGATAGGCGCACAGTTCACTGTAGGTCATTTCTGACGGCTTTTTGTCCGCCGGCGGGGTTCCTTTCCCTTCCGCCGGCTTACCGCCTTTAATCTGCTGCTGGGGGACTTTTTCTTCTTTAAACAGGAAGGCTTTTTCCTTTTTAAGCGCTTTCACCTGCTCGTCCAGCCCCGTCACCTTTCCATCCTCAGAAAGGATCAGCTTTGACTTATCAAACAGCCCAGCCACAAGGTCTGTATCCTGGGCGGAATCGCCAAGTGCCAGTTTGATGGCAGTGGAGAGCTTTAATTCCTTCATATCTGCCTCATACTTTTCCTTTGCCGCCTGATTGTCGGACTGGAGGTTGGCAATCTTCTGTTTCAGTGATTCCATATCACCGGTAGAGTTTTTAAGTGTTTCCAGCTGCGTATCCCTGTCCTGAATCTGTGCGTTGGCTGCATCCAGCTGCTGTTTCAGTGAATTGTAATCTGCTTTGGCCGCCTCAATGTCACTGCCATTTTCAGCCATGATCTTGTCGATGGCTTCTTTTTCTAAGCCAAAATCTTCTAAAAATTTCCGTTTCATCTTATCTCTCCTCTACGATTTATTACGCGGTTTCTCCGCTTGATTGTAAGTTAAGCCGACTGTTTTACGCCTGATCTGCCGGCCTTTGGGGTATAAAAATAACACCCAGGGATTCCTGCGTGCTTAATCGTCTGTTGCGATATCGCAACAAATAAAATACCACCTGCCGATGCTGACTGGTGGTATTAATCCTGTGTATTATCATATCCACTAATTATCATAGCTAGCATTTCTGTATATTGCATCAGGTTTTGCTTTTGGTTTTCCGGGCTATCGGATTGTAAAAACTTATGTACATCTTCATGCAGTTCTAACCATCCCTCTCTTGATTTTGGCGGGCTGTAGCATAAACGGTAAAGCAGCTGGTCTCCGGGAAGCGTACTTTCCTTTAGTGAAATTTCTGCTTTTTTCTGATTTTCAATCTTCGACAGTAGCCCTTTTACTTTATCAGCCAGTAAAATCACCTCCCAGCACTCCAATATATCCCATTATCTGTTCTTCTTCCTCAAATCTTTTTGTCCATAACAATTATTCTGTTCACACTTCTTAATACCGGCTTCTATTGAACCGCTCCATTTGCTCTCATGTGGAGAATGATCCCTAATTGCTTCTTTAAACTGAATTGTTTTCTTCTAATATTGCCCTTAACCTAGGCAAATACTTTTTACTAATTTCTTGATACGGCTGGTTTCCCACTTCACATGACAATGTTTTTCCATCAGAGCCGGGCAATATCTCTAATTCCGCTCTCATCTCTGCCATTATTTCGTCATACTTAATCCTTTGCTTTGGCGTCAACCTGGTTTCTTTCATAAACCACATACCCCCTCTCTTGAAGGACACGCATGGCGGCATCCTGCGGTTCAAAATCTGCTTCTCCAAAGTATTTGAACCCTTCTGTATATAAATCATTATACACAACCTCATCAAGGCTTTTCAATACTTTTAGCCGATAATTGAACTGTGCATTGGAACATCGGAATTCCTGCATATTCTGATGCTCACGGAGAAACATAAAATCATCTTCTCCAAACGATATGATTCCTTCTGATTCCGGATGGTTATGCGTTATGATTGCACCGTTTAAGTCAACATCAAAAATGTCAACACTGTCTTTTCCCCCAATAAACTGCACTACGTTCCCATTGCTGTCTATTACTATGGCATTTTCAACTGCCTGATGACGGATATTATCCTCAAAATACAAAACGGCATCGTCTCTCATAGTAGTATCAACACTTCCAATCTCAATTCTCTGCGTATAATCCGAAGAATCTTTCTTTCCTGAACTCAGTTTATTGCCATCATTTTGAGCAACAAACTGCTTCTCCCACTCCTGATACTTCATATCCGCCGGCACAAAATAAGTCTTCCCATCTTCTCCCCTAGCCGCCCTTTGTCCTCCATCAGAAAATTCATCATCAAAATGAGGAACCGTACATCCCCTGCACCGCGGATGGAAGGGCGGGGCGGTCATGCCGACTTCATACTCACTCATCTTGAACACTTTTCCATCCATTTCCTGGCAGATATCGCAGGTGCTTCCATCCAAGGTTTCCAGAACCTCATACTCTTCTACTCCCAGTTCCTTGAAACAATCCTTCTGAGCTGCGGATGCAATTGCTGCCGATTCCGTCATGATTAGGTTTCCGGCCTGAGACCGGCTCACATTCATGGTCTTTGCAAGGTTATTGATGGCCTGCCTTGGGTTTGAACCGCAGATGATGCTCTGGGTCAACTCCGTATGAAGGCTGTTCACCAGCTTCTCCTTATTGGTCCAGATCCGGTCTGAGAAGTTCTTTCCATCCTGCGCCCATGACCTGCGGATCACCATATCAATCTGCCGGGTATCCAGCCGGGCAAAATTATGGCCGATCCCGGTTCCCCTGGCGATCTCAAACGCGGTTCTGTAATGCTGGTCTGCATAAGAACTGCACAAGAAGTCTGTCATCCCTCCTTTAAACTGTGTGGATAATAATTCTGCATGCTGTCTGGCCTGAAGCTTCATTGCTTCCAGATATGAAATATGATACCTGGCTGAAGCATTTTCAAGCTCCTTCATCCACCGCTGGTCTAACGCATTCTCCTGACCGGCTTTTATGTACTGTTCCACATCCCATTTAAACTCTTTCCGTTCCGATTCTTTTATGAATTTCCTGGCGGATGCATAGCTGATGTCATTATTATCTGCCAGCCTTTGGTACCATTTCTCAATATCCTTCTGAATGCTGTTTGAAGCCTGCTGGAATTGGTCCTGGACATCTTTGTAATAGGCGGCGCTGTTCTGATACTGCCGGTCTTCCAGAACCGCCATGCGTTCTTTCCAGTAACTACTGCTGGCTGCCATTTACCGGATCACCGTCCTTTTTCTGTGTGGCATCCGGATCTGATCCTTGACCGGTCTGGAATGCCTGCTGGTATGGATCCATCTGTTCCATTCTTTTCTGTTCCTCTTCTTCCAGCATTTTCATGACCTCATCCAGGTTATCACCCACCCATGGGTGCTTTTGTAGGATTAATTTTGTAGGCAGGATGCCAACAGATTTTCCGCAGTTATCAATCAGTTCCGTCTCATTAACGAGCATGTTCCGGTTAAAGGTGATCTCAACTTCTTCCTGCTCAAAATCCCCCTGGCCGGTGCTGGCAAGATACTGGTCTATAAACCATAACAGATCTTCAAAGGCGGCCTGATACTCAGTCTCCATATCCTGGGCATCTAATTCAATGTCCTGGTAAATGGTCTGGATATGCATCTGGTTAGCATCCCCGGTCAGCCTGGCATCTTTCGCATCATAGGTCTTACAGTTTTCTATGAGCGCCTGTTTAAAAGTTTCCAGAATCGCCTTGTAATTATCTGCATTTACTTCAACTGTCAGGGATCTTACATCCCCGCCGGCTCCGCTGCCATCACTGCGCACCTTAACAGCACCAAACTGGGAAAGGTTCTTCCGGAACTCACCAAGATTCTGGCCGTCATAGTTTACAAGGATCAGAATCGTGTTCCTGGCATCCTCACACATGTTGTTTTCAAAGGTACTCACCATCAGGTTGATACCGTCCTGAAGGCTTTTACAGCATTTAATGAGCGGAATCTCGTGGGCATTGCGTTTAAACACAACTAACGGCACCCGTTCCCAGTTATACGGGACTTCTATATGTTCCCCATCCGGATCATTCTGTTCCACCAGATAATGGGACCCGGAAGGATTCAGTACATCTGAAATCAAATGGCCGCCGTCTAACTGGTACCGATCCACACCATGAAGGGAATAGAGTTCGAAAAATTCATAGGATTTCTCTGTCTCTCCCTCATAACCGTCGAGCTGGTACAGACGCCCGAAACAATCCAGTTCTGTATGCTCTTCATCCGCCCAGAATGGAAGGATCTCATAGTTATTGAACCGTTTGAACTGTAATCTTCCCTTGTCGTTGTAATAGGGATATAGATAACCAATGCCGCCATTGATGGAATCCCCTGCGATCCGCTTTAAAGTTCTCATGAACTTCTTGCCCAGGATATCCTTTATGGCTGCTGAATACCTTTCATTTCCGGCAGTAACTGTAAAGGGTTTTGACAAAAGATAATTTTTCTTCTGGTCCACCGCCTTCTGGTACTGGTTATCCACGATCCGGTTATCCGGCAGGTTTTCAGCCTTTATGAGTTCACCATTTTCACCGATTACCATACGGCCTTTATGAAGGATGTCGTGGTCTCCCTGGTAATACCGGTCTGCCAGGATCATATCTTTCCGGATGGGGGACTGTTTCCACTTCTGGATCTCCTTTTCCAGAAACCGGATATCTGTCATTCTGGTCCTGGCCCCGGCATTTACGACGGCATTGATCCGTCTTGTTTCACTTCCATACTCAATCATCGTCATCACCTTCTTTCCATTATTCAAAACTGAAATTATCACCTGATCCAATTTTTTCAGCAATCCCGGTTGTTGCATCCGGCGCGTCATCATGTTTGTTTTTGCCCTCACGCTGGTATTTGCTCATAGCTTTGTAATACTCCGGCCAGCGGTTCTTCCAATCCTCTGGGAAGTAAACATGCTGCATTACCCAGGCAGAGTTTGAATAGATCCTGGCCTGTTTATTTTTACTTTGAGTAAACCACCGGATGATTGTGTGGTTGCTCCCCAGTATCTCCCTCAGAATCCGTTCAACGCTGCGGGCAAACCCACGGCCGCCGTTATTTGATTCAATATCAGATATATTAACCCGGTTCTTATAAAGTATCTCGGCTGTGGCCGGTTCCGTAACTTCCATAGGTTCTTTGGTGTACAGAATATCAAGCACATAGGCTTCATTCGCAAAGGTCACACCATAATTGATGCTGCACAGATAATCCTCACCCGTGTCTGCTGTATCCGTATAATTCCGGATCTCTTTAAACTGGGGCAACTGTCCGGAATAGGTCTTGAAGCTGGTGTACAGTCTGCCTTTTAAGTCGATCGGTTCCTGTTGGTAGTTCGCTGATGCAATGTCCACGCCCATGGCCCTGATCTTGGCCTCATAGGACTTTCTGGACAGCACCTCCGAACAAAGCATGGTTCCGTCATCCTGAAGGGCTTTCATGGAGATGTGACGGAGCCGGGCGCCGGCTTCTTTAAAGTGTTCCAGTGCACGGCCGGCAAGGTCATCGGATGCCCATCGGGTCATGATAATGATGATTTTACCGCCTTCTTCCAAACGGGACAGCATCGTATCGGTGAACCATGTCCAGTGCTTCTCTTTCGTCAGTTCGTTGTTTGCCTCCTCGGCGTTCTTGATAAGATCGTCAATAACAAGCAGTGTTGCCCCAAAGCCAGTAGCGGTTCCGGTCGGAGACGTAGCAAGGTAATTGTTATATCCACCTTCCAAGCTCCAGAGGTTCATAGCGCCGTCACCACGTTTGATCTGAACGCCTGGGAATATGTCGGAGAACACGATCCGGTCCCGGTCCGCCTTCTCTTCCTGGATGTCGTTGCGGACGTTTTTGGAAAACATGGTGGACAGCGTCTCGTTGTAGGAGCCAGTCATTATTTTGGCTGTCTGGTCTTTCCCCAGTACCCATTCAACGAACAGCCCTGCACTTCTCGATTTTCCATGTCGGGGTGGGAGATTCAATACCATCACTTCATCATCAGATTCCAGGAACGCCTGAAAGTTAGTACACAGTTCAATTAAGTACTGGCGGTCTTTTTTGTAGAAGTCTGGCGCCTTTAAATGGCAATAAAAAAAGAACTCGCGTCTTGCAAGCTCTATCTTTGCACCCCGGATTGCCAGTTCACGTCTATCCACCATGAATCAGCTTCTTTAATTCTTCAGTTGTCAGGCCCTCATAGGGGTTATTGGTTTTTACTTCTCCAGATAATTCTACTTTATCCCGGAACATTCCCAGATGGCGGCCGATCAGCTCCAGGGCCTTTTCTTTGTCATTTAATTTGATTTCAATACCGTTTGCCCCTTCTTTTATACCGCCAATGGCTCCTAACTTGTCCCGGGGCATCTGGTCTGTTGGTTTTACTCGGACAAAAGAACCTTCTATGGTTACAAAATCTGTGATGTCGGCAAAACCGATCTTTGCCAACTCCTGAAGAACCATATCCTGAGTGATCTCTGTACGCTGTGCACGCTCATCCATCCGTTTCTGTACATATTCCATGACCTTAACATTTCTTAACAATCTGGCTCCCGCAGCGGCGGCAGTTTCTGTATTCTTGATTTTTGGATAGGCCACCTTATAAGCCCTGGTGGCATTTAAGTCAAGCAGGTATTCATCTGCAAATATCTTCTGTTTTGGCGTCAATGCCATCAGATCACCTTCCTATCTGGCTGTTTTTGATAAAAGAAAAGCACCTACAAACGAATGTAGATGCTGAAAAAATCTATATAAATCCTCCTATTTTACTTGACTAGCACTATAATATGTGCTATAATTAAATCATAGAAAGGAGGTGGTACGGAATGGAAAAACAAATAGGCAAGCTGATAAAAGTGGTTCGAGCACTTATACAACTTGCCTTAGAAATCGGAACACTCTTAGCGGTTATCAAAATGATAATTGAGAGTATCCGGTAACAACCGGGGAGGGAAACCTCCCCACCTAAATAATATCATATTTCCATTCTGTATACAATATGAAAAAGAATATCAAAAGTCTTACAATCCTGCTTCTATCAACCATATGGCTGATTATCGTTGTAGTTGGCCTTTTTAAACTTTTTCTTTAGGAGGTTCCTATGCGTTTAAGAGAAATTCGTCTATCACAAAGTCTTTCCGTTCCTAAACTGGTAGAACTATCTGGAGTTCCACGACGAACCATCCAGGAGATCGAAAACAGGGACGATTGCCGGGTATCAACAGCAATCCTTTTGGCTGATGCCCTTGGTGTTACACTGGATGAACTTTGCAGAGATCAGACCGCTGAATAAGCGGTCTTTTCTTGTTATATTTGTAAAAATGCATCCATTAATTCACAAATCTTCTTTCCCGCAATTAATAATTTATAATCCTGATATCCATCATATTTTCTCTCCGGATCTAATATATCTTTTTCGTAATCAATAAAAATAATATCCTCTATCTCTCCATTTAACTCTATCGCATAATCCCACAAAGTCATATTTTCCCAGTCTTCCACTTTTATATGATATTCTATACATTTTCTAAGGTATTGAATAGCTTTTGTATAAATACCAAAATCTTCTTTTAAGCTGGCATTTAAAATTATTTCTACCAATTCTTGTGTTATAACATTCTGATACATTACATCTTCTTGAATCATATTTTTCACATTATTGCACATTCTTTTCAGTTTTTCCATCTCAATATGCCCCTCTACTTTTTCTCTATTATATCTCAAATTATAGTCAAAGAAAAGCACCCATCAACCGACAGGCGCTTTCTCGTGGGGATAAAAATATTCATTTATGGGAGGAGGTTATGGATTCAAGCTCTTTCACCTAAATCCATGATACCAGAATATCACGGAAATACCCCCTCTGTGTGCACATCTTTTTATCGTTTCAAAGAAAGAAGATAAAAAAAGTATTTTCTGGAACAATAAAAATCCGTTCTGTTTTTTGGCACATCCAGATAATCATATCCGATCCCCTCCGTCACATTCTTCATCAACCACTGGTAAATCTCTGGATCAGCCTCAACCGCCGTCTGTTCGATCAGTTCGATATCCTTCTGAAGCATTACGTTCTGAATTGCCGTCCGCTCTACTGGGTTCCCCGGAAGGTTCCCCTTTGGCATCCCATCGTTTACCACAGCCTTTATTCCATAACTTTTATTTAGCTTCTGCTTTTTCTCCTCATACTGCATACAGAAATATTTCAGTTCATTATACTTCGCACGGGATATATTATAATCACTCAGTTTCATATCCCGCTTTCTGATCCGTTCCAATGCTATCTCCTCCCCGCTGTCAAAATCTCATGCCTTCTCTGTTCCCATTCATTTGCCAGTTGATCTCTGTTTATATTTTCTACAGGCTTAATTGTGTACCGTTTTAGCGCAGTTCCTCCTGAATTTGCATAGGCGGATATGGTTGCACATGGCAGTGAGGTTAATAAAGAGGCTTCTAAGGCCGTATAATGTCCCATCAAAACACCATTGTCATACAGGGCGTATATTTTTTTCTTTGCCACCGGCATCCCCTCCCTTCACCTCCGGATGGTAATAATCATTCATCATGTAGAGATGCCCGCCGCAGACACACTGTTCTCTCCTGTCATCCACCAGATACTTTCTCCGACAGATCATACAGATCTTCTTTGTGTGGCCGCATGGCCGGATCCCCTCCCTACCTGCTTCCAGTGCGGTACCGGAGAACGCCGGCATCCTGGACGAAAAGGTATCCGGCGGCGGACCGTTTAGTATGTAATGCTGTTTGGCGGCTCGCTGGCCTGCCTCGTTGTTTATATTATTCATAATCGCCTTTCTCACTCAAATATCAGTTTAACCAATTACAAAATCGAACCAATGACAATTAAAATCGCTCTCTTTTTCCGGGATTGGCATACAAACCCCCACTGCATCTTTCACATATAATTCGCCTTTGATTTCAATGACTGTCATCGGATAATAGCCAAATCTACGCACTTTACAGTCAATTTGTTTTCCTACAAGGTCTTTTGCATTACCTTTATATAGTTTCATCTTCACCTCCGCCAAATGTTAATTTAACTTTGCAATAATTTCCGATTTATCAATTACGATAAATTCATTTTCCTCGTAATCCCACCCAAACTCCAAACAGTCCTCTTCATCGGCCGGCCGACCAAATGGACACCCCCAGGAAAAGCAGCAACCTATTCCATCGAATTTTTCTTCGCACTCTGGGTGCCGGCAGTTATACCCATTATTGGGGCATATGTCACAACCATCGTCAAAATTGGCGTTGAAGAAATAGCCACACATATTTGCAAAACAATTGATAGCCATTATTGCCTTGGTTCTGTCTTTGTTGATTTCGTACATAGTGTTCCTTTCCCTGTCTGGGTCGTTAAATGCTAAAAGTTAGTTGCTAATCTCTCCACCAGTATCCATAAATCTTTCATAATAATTTCTCGTGTATGCAGTAGTCTTATTGGGACGACTTTCATCGACCGTCATAATATCTGCAATCAGTAATGCATTAAGTCGGCTGTTATATATCAAAATCACCTTGCCATCCTTATACATACCATAATCACACACTACTGGCTTAACCTCATATTTCGGCATGTCACAACCTCCACAAAATGTTAATCTGCTTGTCTATAACATGTGTATTCAATGGATTGCAAGATTTACTTATTCAAGTCTTTGCCGCATATCGGGCAAAAATTCAACGGAATCCACTCATATGTTGCAGTAGAATCAGATGTTTGAATATCCATTTTCAACTGTTTTCCGTCAAATCTAATATCTACAACTTCGTCTTTTACTATTGATATTGGAGTTATGCTACAGTACGGACATTTTATATGTCCTCTTTTCAATTTCATCACATCACACCACCTCAATGCTAATTTTTACTTATATTTTCTAAAGTAATTAGTTATCCTCTGACCATTCAAAGGCGGTTTATTCCATTCAACTTGACGATTAAACCCAAACTCTTTTATACACTCAATAAAGGTCATGTTAAAATGGCTTTCGACTATTTTGCTCTCAATCCACTCGTTTCTATCCCATGCATCTTGGTCAAACATATTTTTCCTTTCTCCAATACTCTCGAAAAACTTAATTATCCCTTTTCACTCATAAACAACTTTTTTGTCTTTACAAACCATTTTTGAAGTTTTTCATTATGCCTGTGGAATTTTTTAGCATAACGTTTCGTTGTCACTGCATAATATTTTGATACCAGAAAGTAAAAGTATAGTTTAACTTTATACATCATTCTTCACCTCTTTCGGTTCAAAATTCATCCACAACGTTTCCGTCCTCTTTAAATTATGCTGCGCCCTGGCCCCGATCTGCTCCTTATGCCACCCTGAAAGATACTCCTGATATAATTCACAGTCGTATCCTGACAGCATCACCATGGCTTTACTCCGGCAGATCTCTTCCAGCAGTTCCACATGCTCCGCATCCTCCATCTCATAGCGGTACTGTTTTCGGCCTCTTGTTGACAGCACATAGGGAGGATCAATATAGATCAGCACATTTGGATGACTAAAGGCCCGGATCAACTCAATTGCCGGCCGGTTCTCAATCTGCACTCCTTTGAGCCTGGCGGCCATGTAAGCGATATTCTCCGGCAGCTCATTAAAATACCGGACCGCATAGGCAGCCTCACGTCCGTACACATCTTTCTTCCAACCGCACCTCTCCGTCAGCCGGAACCCATGGCTCTGCATTGACCGGATCACAAAATAACCTGCCTGCTCGATCTTATCGGCTGGCACTTTCCGGAAAGTCTCATCATAGACCTGCCTGGCATACGGCGTATAAATCAGCAACTCCTGCAGCTGGCCCCGGGTGACCGGATCTTGAATTACCCGGAAGAAATTAACCACATCTCCATCCAGATCATTGATCGTCTCGATTCTGGCCGCTGTTTTCTGGAAGAACACTCCGCCACAACCAAAATACGGTTCCAGATAGCTGTGGTGCGGCGGCATATAGCTGATAATCCATGGCGCGATCCGTTTCTTTCCTCCTGGATAATGTAACAAAGAGTTCATTCTTCATCCTCTATCTCTATTCTGTGATATCTGCATCTTTTCCAACCACCCTTTTTCGCCTGGCAAATCGTGGACGCTATAGTACTGCGGGATACTCCTAACATCTGTGTCAATTCCTGGATGTTATCCGCCACAGCAATGGGGAGTTCATAAATGTCAGATGTTACTGCTGTATACAATACCATTTTTCTTTCCCTCCATTTCACGGGCCATTTGCAGCATCCTGTAAGCTTCCAGCATCATTGTATGCTTGGTGTAGTAATACGGCTTCCTCTTTTTCCAATCCTCACCCATTTCTGAGAGCATCTGCTCTTCTTGATGGATCATCTCCTTCATGATATCCTTGTCATATCTTGCTGGATCTGGTTTAATCTCCGTAAACTCCGCATCAACAACATTGTTTAGTTGATCTGTCTCCGGTTCTGGATGAGATTCCTCCTTACAAAACTCAGGTTTATTTTCCTTCTCATGTAGTTCAGCCTGTATATTTTCTATCGCAATCACATTCCACATGCCCTGAATTGCGGCACATAGATAGAACCATTCGCACTCACCAACCCATGTATTACCATCAAAAAACTGTATGTAATCCTGGAACAGGTTCATATGTGCTATGCCGTTCCCACATGGATCTGCAAAATACCATGCTTCTTTTCCAGCCAGCTGTTCTTTTAGCTGTTTTTCAGATTCATTAACTTGCAGAACTCTGTTCATATGATCCGCTGCAAACCATTCATGTTTAGATTCAATCAGTTTTCTTGCCGCTGCATCACAATATATCCCACGCAATTCATGTTCCATTTTCGGTACCGGCTGTTTAGTCTCTGTTTTACCCAGCCAGCCACACCGCCCATTACAGTTCTCATCACACTGGCCGCAGCACTTCACCCCATCCGCTCCACAGCAGACGCAGTTCCCATATGGGCTTAATCCGGTGATACAGCCACGTTCTATTGGCGATAATTCCTCTTTCTGCACCTTTGCAGCGTTTTTCTCATTCTGCTGCTTTATTGCAGCATCTTTTTTGTTACCATGCCAATGCTGGTATTCCTTTTCCAAGCGGGAATTTTCAACATCAAAGAACGTTTCGCCTGCTTCTGTGTAGAAAACAGTGACCTCTGGCCGTTTCAACACTTTATAAGTCCAGCCCAAGGCTGTTACCTCACATTCTTTTTCGAAACTGGCATACCCTTCTGCCAAATAAGCTTTTACGATTTCAGCAATCATTGCTCCGTATGCATTATCAATACTCAGATCTCCATCCGTAAAATGCAGAACGATTCTTTCAGAAGGTTGTGACGTTACAATTTTTTCAGCCTGCTGGTTTATAGTATCCAGATCTGAAGGCATCTGATCTAAAAGTTGTGACGTTACAACTTTTTCGGCTTCTGTCTGCTCCTGCTTCCGCATTTCTTTCATTGCCTTCACCGACATATCCGGCCCGGTTTCCCTCCTCTGTTCCTCGGTCATGTAGGCCAGTTCCACAAGCTGGCTTTTGTTGTAGTCCCGGTATTGTTCTTCCAGATATGGTGAATTCCCGTCAATTGAGAATTTCCTGTTAACCTTGATACAGTTGGAAGCCCACCCCGGATCTCTGTGGTATTTATGTCTGACATATTCCTCGAAGTTTTTGTACCCCTCCTCAAGAAAAAGCTTATCGTCCCGTATTCTTCTCAGCCAGTATCCGATTGCTACATATTCCCTGGCCGTTGTCATGAAGCTGGCCGCTATGTACTGTTCGGCATCAGCAAGGCTTACAGGGCTGTCATAGTATCTTTTCACTTCCTCCATGTCCCTCTCCTCTCATACACCCAAAATGAATATGTAATTCCGTATGTCTCTTGGTTTTAATATAAACATGGTCCCCGCTGATCTCCCGTCCGCAGATATAACAGATCTCCGGCTTCTCTGCTGGGGGGGCACTGTCTTTCTTTTTATTTACCATTATCAAGCCACCTTTCCGCTACATCATGAATCCGCATCCGTAAGAAAATGACTAATCCTGTCAGCTGGTCGATGTCGTAACTCTGATAAACTGCCTGTTTAATTTCTGCCATGAAACCATAGTTCTCAATCATCTGGTTGATTTCAGCGCAAACTGCACTGGCATCTTCCTTCCTGATTAGCAGTCCATAAAACACAGCCTCCTGCATCAACTGGCATGTTGCTTCTTTCAATTCATTCCGCAGCCGTTCATATCCGCTCCGGTATTTTGTCCGGAGGAGTTCTTTAGGGACGTTCTCTTCATTCTTTTTCAACTGGCTGAGCATTGCCATATATTGTTTTTTATCCACCTTTGTCATGTCCCATATATCCACTCTATCTATCATAATTTAACCTCAGTAACCTATTTTAAGGTTACTGTAACCCTTCTTTTTCCACTCGTGGGTTACCGCTCAAACCCGCATAAAATAAAGCTTTGCAGGGTAGAGTAACCTAAGTAACCCTATTTTTTTAATCCCTTACGCGCGAGACAATTTTTTTATACAAATGTGTGAAAAATATTTTTTTATATATACAAGCGTGTTTTGGTGGGTTACTGGGTTACTCTGCCCCAAAAGCACCCGCAAACCCGCATAAACTCTAGCTTTTTACGGTAACCCATGCCGGGTTACTCTTACTTAAACGGAAGTTCCTCCTGGCCGTCCGGATCTGCTCCAACCTTCATAAATCCGTCCTTGTCCGTATCATCATTCAATTTCAGGAAAACACAGCGGACCTTATTCCCCTTGAAGCTTTTAAGCCGGTCCATCTTTTTCCCGCTGGATTCCGGCTGGATCAGCTCCTTACGGTTTGCCCAGGATAAGAAGGATGTCCGGGAAAAACCGCCGTCTCTGCATAAAGCGGTAAAGGCTGTGGTATAAATGACCGCATAGCCGTTTTCGATTATCCCCCATTTCTCCACGTTTTCATTGTTCGTGTCAAATCTGGCCGGATTCATGGCAATCTTGTCCAGCAGGAACTGGTAGCACCGTTCATTGTCTGAAAGCTCGTCGCGGTCCACCAGAACCTCCCTGGCCTCTTCCAGGCTTATGTACCGGCCGTCCTTAAATAAATAGTCCGTTACCAGTTTATCCGCCGTCAAAACGATGGAAAGGGACAGGCTCTGTTTCTGCATCTTGTCATCATCTGCCAGCTGGCGGAGAAATCCCTGCTGGATCTCCCGGACCTTATCCCAGCCCAGGTCCTTCAGGACATCTATAAAATCCCGGCCTGCATGTCCATAGTTGTGTTTTACCAGTTCCGCAGTAACTCCAGGATCGTCAAAAACCTTCTGGCCGCACTCAATCTCTAAGATTCGGTTAATGGCCCCTCCCTGGGTCACATAGGAACTTAAAGGGCGCTCCCCGTTTGTCAGAATACAGTTTTTCCAATGGCTCTCCCGGTTCAGCCCCAGCTCTTTATTGGAACGGGTTTTCCCCTTTCCGGAACACAGGTCATAGACCAGGCCTTCGAAATTATCCTCAATTTTCCGGTTCTTTTTACTGGTATCATCCAGAATCAGGGGAAGATGGTTTAAAAGGTCACAGATGGCCTCCAGGCCCACCTCCGTCCCTTTATAATCCTTGATATAGGCACTCTCATCCGGATCTGCCCATACAGATGCCGCAAGCATCAGATCCACCGTTTTTCCGCCTTCCGTTTCTCCCCATAAGTCTACAAAGTAGGGAAGACCCCCAAGCGGCTGAACCAGCGCACTGGAAAAGGATGCCGCCAGCATAAACTTTATTTCCAGCCTGCCGGCCCGGCGCAGCTGCGCCACATGCTCATACCATTTATTCCGGCTTCCAGCAGGGGCCACACTTTCCGCAATCTGACGGAAACGTGCATCCCCGTCAAAGATAATTTCCGTATCATAAGGCAGAAAACCTCCGCGGACCCATCCAAGCTTTGAGGTGGAAAACTGGACTGCGATATGCTCCTCATTCGCATTTTCCACATCCGCCAGATACCGCACCAGGTACTTGGCGTTTTCCGATGTGACCGCAATCCCCCGGCCAGATAAAGATACAATCTTATTGGCAGAGGTTACCATGGTTTTTGGCACGATAATCTCCTCCCATCGGCCGTTGCGTTTATATGCCAGCTTGATCTGCTCCTCCCCGGTCTCCAGGTTCTTCATCCGCTCAACCGGCAGGATCGGATGATAGCAGGCCAGCACGTCGGTGTAGCCTGTGGACGGATTATTCAGATAAATCCCGTTCTCCGATGCAATCCACTGCTTGCACTGCATGTTGTCATACGGGCCGGAAAAGTTCGTCCACTGCTCCAGGGAACAGGGCTGGCTCTTCCGCTCACGCTCCCGGCGCCTCATCTCACGCTCCACTCTCTTGTATGCCTTCACCATCTCCTGGAACTTCCTCTTAACCCCCAACTCCGCCGCCCGGTCTTCCAAAGACAGAAGGAGCCTTGATTTATACAGTTCGTCTTCCTGGTCGAATGCTTCTGTCAGAACATCATCTGAAAGGACTGTCTCCGCCGTTAATTCATTCAGCGGCACCATGCTCCCACCCCGCTTTCCATTTCATTTAATTCTGCCTGCACATAAAGCTGGTACTGCAGGGCATTGCAGCAGTCTGTCCAGATATCGCTGAAAGGCTCTGAGCGCTCCATATATGACCGGTAGACGCTGATAAGCATGTTGTTCAGATATTTCTGCTCTGCAAGCCGTTCCTGTCTCTTCCGGCGCATTTCCTGCTGTTTCCGAGCCTTATAGACCGTTAACCGGCTGGAGAATGTCGGCTTCTTATATTCCCCTCCCAGGCTCTGGAAGGCGGTCTTGAAATCCACGTCATCCATCATCTGAACAAAATCAAAGATATCGCCGTTGGCCCCGCAGGCATGGCAGTGAAAATCTTTCTCATACACCTTCAATGACGGCTCGCGGTCGCCCTGATGGAACGGGCAGGGAATGAACCCCGCCCGCGTTGGATGGAACCCGTACCGCTCCACAATGTCCCTCATTCTGTAAGCCGATTTAATCTCCTCAGCTGTCAACCGGTTCACCTCCCAGCAGTTCTATAATCTTTCTGCCGGTCTCCTCCTTCTCACAGAACAAGAACCGGCAGCCATATTTCCGTTGAAAAGTGCACAGAATCTTATACAGTTTATCCCCGGTTGTCGCCTTGGTTTCCCATTCCTCCCAGCAGCCGGTTTCCGCATTTTTCACCCGCTTATGCCGCCTGGGATTGTCCCACCAGATTACATCCTCCAGGCATTCGATCCCTTTCCCATGCTCACATAAAATAATCATCTCAATTCCGTGCTCCTGTGCACGCAGCATCTCGTCCCGGAACCGGTTGTGTCCCTGGCATACATTGCTGCACAGTTCATTCAGGTTCTGTTTCCTGTCTATAATCACCCGGGGATTGTCAAGGTTCATGTAATCCCCGACATATAGTTTTGATATGAAATGGTCCACGCCCTGCCGGTCGAATTCTGCTACAATCTTCTGGATGGCACGGGCCTTCTCACGCGAATCTATCTGTATATTCAAGCAGTCACCTCTAGTTGAAGGGCAGGCCTTCATCCTCCACTCCATCCGGGATGTTCATGAATCCATCACCAATGGCACTTGCAGGAGCAGGCCTCTGCTGTTCTTCCGTAGATATCCCCCTGCTCTCCACAAACTCCACATTTTCCGCTATCACATCTGTGGTATACACCTTGATGCCTTCCTGGTTTGTATAGGATCCTGTCTGGATCCTCCCGTTAAGCCCAACCCTCTGTCCTTTCCGGAAATATTTCTCTAAAAATTCTGCCGTCTTCCCAAAAGCAACGCAGGAGATAAAGTCTGCATCCTCTCCTCCGTCTTTACGGTATCTGCGGTCAACGGCAAGGGTAAATCTGGCTACCGTCGAACCTCCGTCCGTATATCTGACATCCGGATCCCTGGTAAACCGCCCCACCAGCTGTACACTATTCATTTTTCGGTTCCTCCTTCTCATAAAGTTTCAGCTTTTCCATACAGTCCTTGTACTGGACAACCGACATATCTGAAATATCTTTGATTTTATATATCGCCAGGATCTTTTCCATTTTCAGTCCCTTGCTGCTGTATTTCCCAATCAGGTCTTTAACGGATTCAATCATCGGCTGTGATACTTTTTCTGCCTGGTCTGATCCAGAGGTCTTTTTACTGCCTGGAGCCTTTCCTGAAGGAGGCTTTCTTCCGCTTCCGTTTGAGTTGTCCTGATTATCCGTATCCTTCACATCATCAATACAGAACAGCCCGTTTAGGGCGTATTTCCTTGCGTAACTGCTTGTGCTTCCGGTCACCTGCGAGACATCCATCCCCTTCTTGACCTGCTCTTCCCTGGCATATGCCGAGTTTTCCACCACCTCGCTGGATTCACAGTCCACGAATCTTGCCGTGGCCTTTATGTAATACCGGTCACCAATCAGAACAAGTTCATCCCCGACAACCAGGGCCGCCTTCACTTCCTTCAGCAGGGGTTTGGCCGCCTCCTGGATATCCTCACAGTTCCTGTAATAATAGTCTCCGAACTTATTGTACTGGTTTTTCGGTGCCTTTAAGCCAGACTGGACCTGCTGGAGCTTCTCATAAACATTCATGATCTAATCCTCCCCTTCATCCAGCTTAATGATCGTGTCATTGGCCGCATACTTAATCAGGGAAGAGGCTAAATCCCTGACACAGATAAATCCCCCTGCTTTGGACAGAAGCTGCTCCAGCAGGTCGGCAGCCTCAGAATCAATACGGATAATCCCTTCTCCCCTGGCGCCGCGGCTGATTTTCGTATCCAGCTTCCGCTTTACGGTAATTACATTTGGCATCAGGAAACCACCTCCACTTCTTCCTCCGGTTTCCAGGAAAAATCAGCCTGAACCGCTCCGGCATGGCAGCGGACCGTCACCTTCTTAATACCCGGGACCACTTCATCTACTGTAAATTTCACCCAGTTGTCATAATCACCATACTGGATGTTGATAATCTGGCCTGCCTGCAGGTCTTTCACTTGTCTTATCATCATTCAATCCTCCAAAA
>JAGZXV010000331.1 GCA_018378255.1 Clostridiaceae bacterium
GGGGGGATGAAGCATGCTTGTGAAAAACAGGTCTTTTTACATTTTGTTTGATATCGGTGAGATTATCATTTCCTTTGTTTTAGCAATTTTTCTGAGATACCGGGTGGTCCAGGGGAGAATGATTTCGGACGCCTGGTTTGGGTGTATCCTGATGATTTTTGTCTATGTGCTGGTGGTCCTGTTTTACCAGCCGCCAAAACCGCTGATGAAAAGGAATAACTGGGAAGAACTGCAGATTGTGCTGGCGGCGAACCTGTACATGGCGCTGCTGCTGTCTATGATTTTGTATTTGAACCGGGCAGGCACGTTATTTCCGCGTTCCGTATATATCGTCTTTTTCGTGCTGAATACTGTTCTGATGTACACTGGTCGGTTTAATTTAAAGAAGATTCTGCGTGCCTATTATAAAAAATCCGGGAACCGGAAGAAACTGCTGATCTGCGCCAACCGGGAGAACCTGATTGCGGCGATTGATAAGTTCGTCCATTCCTCCCTGATTGAATACGAAGTGATTGCAGTGGTAGAGGTTGGGAAAAAAGGGAACCGGGAAGAAATCCGGATCCACCAGATCGAGCAGGGGCTCCGGGGCGAACGGATTGTCCTGAGCCGGGAGAGCCTGAGGGAGTTTTTAAAACACCAGGTGATCGATGAAGCGCTTTTATGCCTTCCATACAGCACCAGGGAGGAAGTAAACGGGTTTATTGTGCGTCTGGAAACCATGGGAATTGAAACCCATGTGGCGGTGGATACTTATGACCATCAGGAAAAGGCGATTGAGCGGTTCGGCGCCTACCGTGTGCTGACCTACAGCCCGAGAATTTTTGAACCGCCGGAACTGTTTGTAAAACGGGCCATGGATGTGATTGGCGGAGCGGCAGGATCTCTGCTGACGGTTCTACTCAGCATCGTGATTGTACCGGCCATCCATCTGGAATCCCCCGGCCCCGCTATTTTTAAACAGGTCCGGATTGGCCGGAACGGCCGCCGGTTTTCTATCTATAAATTCCGTTCCATGTATATGGATGCAGAGGAGCGTAAAAAGGAACTGATGGAGCAGAATGAGATGAAGGGGCTGATGTTCAAGATGAAGGATGACCCCAGGATCACAAAGGTTGGGAAGTTTTTAAGAAAAACCAGCCTGGATGAATTTCCCCAGTTTTTCAATGTATTAAAGGGGGAAATGAGCCTGGTGGGGACAAGGCCGCCAACAGAGGATGAGTTCCTGCAGTATGAAGAGCACCATAAGAGGCGCCTGAGCCTGAAGCCGGGAATCACCGGATTGTGGCAGGTGAGCGGGCGCAGCGATATCCATGATTTTGAAGAGGTGGTGAGCCTGGATCTGGAATACATCGATAAGTGGTCGGTGTGGCTGGATATCCGTCTGCTGATCCAGACGGTGTATGTGGTGCTGTTCCATAGAGGGGCGTCCTGACAGGAAGAGGCTGGGAGCCGAAAGAAGACGGGAAAAACGGGAATGGGAAAGCCGGATGAAATAGAAATACAATAAGTAGAGACAAGAATCAGAGAAGAAGAAATAAACAGAATAAGAATCAACGAGAGAAGAAATTATGAATGAAAACGGTTCTCACAGGAGATGGAAGACCGGGCATGAGGAAATGAAGAATAAAAATAAGAAGAAATATTTATACATAGCAGCAGCGGCTGTCCTTGTTCTTGGATTTCTGTGCTGGTTCGGCAGATTCAGCTACCGCTCTTACCAGGCCAGCCAGAAGGCCAGAGAGAAACTGGCGGCCCATGAGGAAGCCGGAAGTTCAGGTCTGACAGGGGAATCCCCAGGCGGAGAGGCACAGGAAGGCCGGGATAACGGAAAAGGAGAAATCCGCTATCAGGGAAAAACCTACCGGAGGAATACCGCCATGCGTGCCATTCTCTGTATCGGTGTGGACACCAAAGGGGAAATGGAATCCCACACAGCGTCCGGCCAGGGAGGCCAGGCGGACGGGGTGTTTCTAGTGGCCCAGGACGCGGCCAGGGACCGGGTAAAGATCCTGATGATCCCCAGGGACAGCATGACGGAGATCACGCTGTTTGACCTGTCGGGAAATGAACTGGGAAAAGATATCCAGCATCTGACCCTTGCATATGCCTATGGGGATGGAAGGGAAAAAAGCTGTGAACTGATGACAGAGGCGGTTTCCAATTTACTAGGGAATCTGAAGATAGATGGGTATGCGGCGGTGAACATCAGCGCGATCCCGATTTTGAATGATGCGGTGGGCGGAGTGACGGTAACCATCCGGGAGGAAGGACTGGAAAAACGGGATCCGGCATTGAAGAAGGGTGAGACAGTGACGCTTCAGGGAGACCAGGCGGAGATTTTTGTCAGGTATCGGGATATCACCAAATCCCAGACAGCGGTCAGCCGTATGGGAAGGCAGAAACAGTATCTGCAGGGCTATCTGCAGTCCGCCAAAGAGGCGGCGTCTAAAAATGACCGCCTGATTCCGGATTTAATGAACCGTCTTCAAAGCAATCTGATTACGGATATGCCGAAAGACCAGTATCTGGATATGGCGCTTTCCGTCTTGAACAGCCAGGACAGCCTGGGGGACGGTGATATTTTAACCGTGCCGGGAGAGGCAGTGGAAACCAATTTATATGATGAATACCATGTGGACCGGGAAGCCCTGGTGCCTATGATATTGAATTTGTTTTATGTGGAGAAACACTAAAAACAGAGAAATACTAAAAGTAGAAAAACACTAAAAGCAGAGAACTGTTAAAAGCAGAGAATTAATAAGGCAGTGAAACATTAAAGACAGAGAATTTTTAAAAGCGTTGGCTGTGATAAAACCAGTGAGAGCGAGAGGCAGAAAAAGCAAAGAAATGCCAAACGTGAAGTATCAGTAAAAGTAAAACAGCCATGCAGCAGAACTGCCGGAAGTAAACCAATTCGAAATGCCCAAGAGGCAATAACCAGCGACCCCGCTGTTTATTGATAAATAGAAAAAGAAAGGATAGGTGATGTAACATGAAAA
>JAGZXV010000052.1 GCA_018378255.1 Clostridiaceae bacterium
CCCAGTTGTCATAATCACCATACTGGATGTTGATAATCTGGCCTGCCTGCAGGTCTTTCACTTGTCTTATCATCATTCAATCCTCCAAAAATTCTGCGGACTCCATAAAGGCCATTTCGGTTAATATGGCATGGTACGTTTCTTTCTCTAACACATGTTCATTATTGTTCTCATACCGGGTTAACTTTTCCCGCAGTAAGATCCATAAACGTCTGTATGTATCATCCATCTTGACAAATCCTCCTGTTTCCTTCATAATGAAGGTGAATTTAATGATTTAAGTACCTGATTCCCTGGGAGTTGCAGCTCCTGGGGTTTCGTTTTTTAATCCCCTCAATTTAACCGCCTCCTTTCAATTCTTCATTAGATAGACGATCACTGCCATACAGAAGCAGATCACTAACGCCTCGCCTAACATCCACCAGGTTTTAGCCTCACACTCCCGGCGCGCATCCCAATACTCTGCCGACTTGTCCCAGTAGCGCCGGTACCAGTACTCCCATTTATTCATTGGCTTGTCCTCCGTTCCCGCCCTCAGGCGGTTTCCTTCTTTGGTTTTACATTTTTAATTTTCGGTAGTGCTTCCTTTGCAATTTTTTCTAAAATGCGTTTAATTTCATCAGGATCAGTTATGCAGAAATCATCATGAAATATGTAGGTCGTATCCTGCTTTTTAAATTCTTTAACAATTGCCATAAGCGCACCTCCTCCTTTTAAACTTATGTCTTGCGGGTTGTACTTGTTTCCTTGTATTTATATTTCTGCATTAATAGTGCCGACACATCAAAACTTCTTTACATCCGTTGTTCTAATTATCCTTTTAAAAATCATATACCCTAATCCGACAACTACTCCCCACAACCACTCAATTGCTCTCCAGCAATCATCAAAACTACATTTAATCACATCCGTTACACCTGTATCAGCAGAATACCGCTTTCTCCCTAAAACATTCATCTTTTGTGGAGGAAGTGGTGTTTTGCTGTTCTTATTGAAGCCGCTCGTCAGCTCCATGAAAGCGGCTTATATTAAAAATGTGTCTGATTTTGTTTTTGAATCCTCATTCAGCATTTTCTCAGGCCCTATCACATTTGAACTCACTGACAGAGGGATTGAATACCTGCGCTCCAATCGGGAAGCTTAAAACAATCCTTATTCCCGGTTCAGAGGTATCGTAAACACATTCTGAAAGGTACGGGGCCAACTCCCTGCCTTTCAGGGTCTGCAACTCCTTCAAGAACAAATCACAGAACTTCTCACGCCGTTCATCTTCTGACAACTGTTGATCAATCAAATTTACCAGCTCAATTAAGTCTCTCATAATCTCTCTCACGCTCCTTTCTCATCTGGAAATATTCTCCTTGTTGTGCTACAATCCTCTTATCAGAATTACTATACTTAAATACATAGAAAGGAAAATTTGATATGTCCAATAAGGAATTTGATTGTGAACTTTCTTTTGATGCTATCAATGAATCTCTAAATTATGATAGTAACAACCTCCGTAATGTCAGTGACGCTTTATCAGCAGAAAGTGTTTTTGAATCATTAAAAGAAGAAATAATTCTCTTTAACAACTCACTGGACAAAATTAATGACGTATGTATCCGCATTGCCAACTTTGGACAGGTTACAGATCTAATTGTTACACGTGTATATCCAAAGGAACCATCTCTAATTTGCTTCGAAGGTTTTACACAAATTAAAGGGGATGTCAAAAAAGCAACTCTAATTCAACACCTTAACCAACTAAACTTTTTATTATATGCTTCTCCACGGAGTACACCCGACAAACCTAAAAATCCAATAGGATTTACCGCTCCTCAATAGGACAAAGTATAACAGTATCAGAATACTTCTTGCCTAATGGAAGCATTTCATTCTTTTCTTTTTCAACCAAATAGGCAACTGCAACCATTTCCGGCATACGTTGAAGTAATGACTCGATGTGTGCCATTCTTCTTTCCATATCCTTCCACTTCGTTTTTGAAATCCACATACCACTCTCACCTCCTCTTTTTTTCATTGACCCCCTTGTCACTTTTCATTGCGCATTTTTACACGATATGGTAATTATTCTATTCAAAACACTATATATTGTGTTTTTCAAAAATATTTTTATTGCTTTTCTAAATAATGTGCAGTATAATATATCCAGAACATTTGTTCTATAAGTATATAGTTGCCGTGCATACCTCATCAAAAGGAGAATGCCTATGCCACCTAGAGTTACTGTAACAAGAGAATCTAATAGCGGAAGAAATGAACGCTTCCATGATAATTACACTGGAGCAGATATGACGCGTACACAATTTGTTAGACAAATAAATCAAGGCAATTACGAAAACTATCATGTTAGAAACATTAATGGTGTCGCCACACCTGTTTCAAATCCAGATAGAAGCACCAACAACAACCTCGGTTAACCGTCAACAGGTATGCACACAACTTTATACCCATCCTTTTCAATCACATTCAAATCCGTAATACTGACGATCAGTTCTCCATCTTCCAATATAACCTGAATTTCTTGATATTCTTTTCCTGAAATAATCATTTCATCTCGTCTCCTTATCTGGTAATCTGGGTTTTACAAAGAAATCGGTATTTACACCCAGTACACCACAGATTATGGAATATTCCTCAATAGTTAATTTCCTCTCTCCATTAAGAGCTAAATTTAATTTTGGAGCCGGAATACCTGTTTTTCGGCTTAAAAAAGCCTGTGTTATCCCGTTATTTTCGAGATACCTTTTTATATCCAAGTTTGGTTGCAATTTTATCACCTCCATTCCAATTTTATTGTGTTTATCATTATATTATCCCAATATATTTGTGATGTCAATAGTTTTTCAAAACAAATCTCAAGAATATTGGAATTGTATATTTACATTTTCAAAATTATATTGTACTATTAAGAAAAAAAGAGGTGAATCATTTTGACATTTGGAGAAAAACTGAAAGCTGCGCGAATACAAGCTGGGTTGAAACAGACAGAATTAGCAAAACAACTTGGCACAACAGGAAATACTATCAGCAATTGGGAGAATAATGTCAGTAAACCAGACTTAGATATGCTCTCATATATATGTGGTGTTTTACATGTAACCGCTTCCTATTTTTTACAAGCTACACTTCCAGAAGATAGTGTTTCTATTCCCGAACTAAATATGGTAAAAAAATACCGTGATCTTGACGATCATGGCAAAGATCTCATAAATATTATCTTAGATAAAGAATATTCTCGCTCAAAAGCTGATATTATTCACGAATCCAACGGAAAACTTTATGTTGTAGAAGCAATGTCTCCTAATCCAGAAGAGAAAAGCAATGTTAATTCAAATAGTTCCTACCTGGAACCTGTTGCAGCCCATGAGCGCTCCGACATAGAGATTACAGATGAAATGAGAAAACATGACGATGACATCATGAACGATGATGACTTCTGGAATAAATAGGAGTTGATTTATTGTACGATTGTGAAGAATTAGAAGATGTTATTACTTGTGCTGGCTATACTATAAAAAATGCACCACTCAAAACCTCAGATGGTTTATGTAAAGGTCATAGGATAGCCATTAGAGAAGATATACCTACTTTAAAAAAGAGAGCTGATGTTCTGGCTGAAGAATGGGCACATGGAGAAATTACGGTAGGTGATATTACAGATCAGACCGTTGTCAACAACAGAAAACAAGAACGCAAGGCCCGTCTCCTTGCATATGACATGAGGTTCGGACTGCAGGGACTGGTTGAAGCATGGAGACACGGGTATCATAGCCGTTTTGAAATCTCAGAATATTTGAATGTATCCGAAGACACACTTTGTGAGGCCTTAGAATGTTATCGTCAAAAATATGGAACTGGAATATGGGAAAATGATTGCTTTATACAATTTGAGCCTTACTTTCATATAGGGCAATTTGTTTTCTTTAATGATTAAAATAGCCACTAATTTTTAAAACAAAAACGAATAGGGGTGCACAGTACATGTTCCAAATTATATACTCGAAAAATGCTATTAAGTTCCTAAAGAAACAAGATAAGCAAACCCAGCAACGCCTGATAGATGCTATTGAAAAACTTCCCACCATAGGAGATATTAAGAAACTCAAAGGAACAGATGGATATCGTTTGCGTGTCGGAACATACCGTGTATTATTTGATGTAAACGGCATTATACTTAACATAATTGATATTGGCAACCGCGGACAAATATATAAAGGAGTGTGATCATATGTCAAACATAAAAGAAAGAATTCTCGGCGCAGTCACTATTATGAATGATAAAGACGCTGAAAAAGTATGGGATCTAATTCAATCAACTTTTGCATTGGCAAATGCAGAAGAAGCAGAACCCGAAGCGGATGAACTGGCTGCCTTAAAAGCATATCACGCTGGAGTCTCCGAATACCAGCCAACTATGACGCACGAGGAAATAAAAAAGGAATTAGGCTTATAACACATCTTTGTAAAAATACAAAAACCGCCCGGTGCTACCAACACCGAACGGCTTTCGCATAGATTCTCTTGCCGGACACTCCGGAAGATATACTCTATCTCGACAATAGAATTATATCATTCCTGGTACGTCCTGGCAAGGGGCGTATTTTTTGTACTTATTTTTAAGTAAAATAATATATTAGTACAGGAAGGAGATATAACATGGCTTATCTTATCTATTTACGTAAAAGCAGGGCCGATAGGGAAGCGGAGGCGCGTGGAGAAGGTGAAACCCTCGCCCGCCATGAACAATTCCTGATCCAGCTCGCAATAAAAATGAATCTAAATGTTAGCGCTATCTATAAAGAAATCGTATCTGGCGAAACCATTGCCGCCCGTCCAAAAATGCAACAGCTACTCATAGAAGTCATGCAAGGCATGTGGGAGGGCGTTCTCGTTATGGAAATAGAACGTTTGGCCCGCGGCGACACCAAAGATCAGGGAACTGTAGCAGAAGCCTTTAAATTCAGCAATACCAAAATCATCACACCTATGAAAACGTTCGATCCAAGCAATGAATACGATGAAGAGTATTTCGAATTTAACCTTTTTATGTCCCGCCGTGAATATAAAACAATAAACCGCCGCATCCAAAGAGGCCGTATAGCTGCATTTAAAGACGGCTGGTATATTGCCGGTACTGCACCGTATGGCTATGAAAAGGTTAAACACAAAGGAGATAAAGGACATACCTTAGAAATTGTTGAAAAAGAAGCACAAGTCGTAAGAACAATATTTGAATTGTATACCATTGGAGAATTGCAGGATGACGGCAGTTATCTGAGATTAGGGTCTTATCAGATACGTGACAGACTTAATCAGCTAATGATTCCATCACGCAATAATGGTACCTGGTCTGCATCCTCCATTATGGATATCATCCATAATCCTATCTATTATGGATACCAGAGATGGAGCTGGAGAAAAACCGAAAAAAGGATGGTTGACGGTGTAATCAAAGCAAGCAGGGCAAAAGATAATGACTGCCCCAAAGTCCAAGGCCGTCATACTCCAATAATTCCCGAGGAAACTTATATGTTGGCACAACGTATAAGCAAATCTAAGCCGTTTGTAACCTCACCTTATACCGTTCTGCAGAACCCATTAACTGGCATTGTTTATTGTGCTAAATGTAATACATTAATGTGCCGGCAATTTAGCAACAGAAGTAATTGCGCGGTTCTTCGGTGCCCCAATAATAAATGCGACAATGTTTCGTCCCCGCTTTATTTAATTGAAGAAAAGTTAATTTCCGGTTTGGAAAAATGGCTGTCAAAATATGAACTGGAGTGGAAGGAAGAGGTTGAAAATATTACAGATAATTCAACCACTGATATGTTGAACTCCTCCATTAAAGATATGGAATCTAAACTGGTACTGATTACCAAGCAGTTATCAAACACCTTTGATTATTTTGAGCAGGGCATCTATTCCTTAGAAACGTTTCAGGAACGCCGGAATCATCTCGATAATCAAAAAAATATTTTAGAAAAAGAATTGGATAATATAAATAAAGAGTTAGAGATCTATAAAAAACGAGAAGAGAACATAAAGAACTTCGTGCCAGAAATAAAGCATATACTTGATGTATACTGGGCCATCGATGATGTACATACTCGTAACGCTATGCTACGCTCAGTAATCGACCATGTTGAATATTTAAAAACAGAACGCAATAAAAAGGGCAAACGTGATGTTGCTGCATTTACATTACACATATATCCACGGCTGCCGGAAACGTAATAGCCCCTATTTATAAGGGTTTTCTTTTAGCATGGGGCTGTCGGGTTATTTCAGTACCCCCATTCATATGTCATCAACAGCACGCCATCCGCTTCACGTCCCACCGCCTCGTAATCGTGACCGCCGAATAAAATCCCCCTCTGCTCAGACGAGGTTTTCGCCGCCAGCGCCGTAAAGACCGGATAGCCCATGGGTTTCAGCAGGTCATGAAAGCGGCCGATAAACCTGGCTAACTTCAGGCTGTCCTCTTCCTTTACATATTCAAAGTCTATATCCAGTCCTTCATATCCTTTTAAAAGGATGTTCTCATAGGTTTCTTCAACCACCCGGTCCTGGACATCCCGGTCATTTAGTATGATGTGGGCCAGTTCCGTATTAAAACCGTGGGGTTCCCGCAGGTTGGAAAGGTTCATCACCGGCCTGACATGAAACTGTTTGGCCATTGAAACTGCCTGGGTGTCCTTGAGCCGCCCCAACTCCCCCCGTTCCGATATCTCATATGTAAATGGGATGAAAAAGCTTAAATATGGCAGAGTATTTTGAAGCAGGCGTTTATTGACGGACGGGTAGGCATATCCTCCCACCTCAATATTCTCCGGATGGCGGCGGCTCACTGTAATAATGAGCTGCTCGCCCGGATAGATAAAGGGCCGTTCTGCCAGCCCCGGATTATTGCGGTAAATCTGGTTAACGGATATGCCATACAGTCTGGCAATTGAGCTGACCGTCTCTCCTGGACGGACCGTATGCACTGTTTCGGGATAGAGAATCACCAGTGTCTCACCCGGCACCAGGTGATTCAGGCTGCGTATTCCGTTGTCCTCAATCAGGTGTTTAAGCGGGACCCTATAGTGGTTGGCAATCTCCTGCAGACATTCTCCCGGCTGAACTGTGTGAATGATCAACAGAGGTTCTCCTTTGCCTTTTTCCCTATATATATGTTTTCATTCCCATCCCAATTCCTATAATGGGGCTTTCTCCTCATAAAAATGGGCTCAGTTCAAATCATCCGTCGCCGGATTGTCGATCAATTCCCCATCCTTTGTAAAACGGGAACCATGACAGGGACAGTCCCATGACTGCTCTTCCGGATTCCATTTTAATGCACAGCCCATATGGGGACAGCGTTTTTTGGAAAGGGTCAGCAGGTTCGCCGTGGATTCCGCCAGATTCACCATCAGCTGCGGTCTCAGGACTGTTCTGTGGGGACTGAATATCCGGGCATAGGGATTGTCTTTTCCCAAAATCATATCCGTCAGGATCATTGCCGATACCATGGATGACGTCATGCCCCATTTATTGAATCCGGTCGCAACATAGAATCCTTTCGTCTTTTTGCCGTAAAGGCCGATATAGGGAACCTGGTCCAATGTCATGCAGTCCTGGGCGGCCCAGCGGTATTTCTCCACGGACCCCGGGTAATACTTTCCGGAAAATTCCTCAAGTTCCTGCCATTTTCCGCCTTTCTTTCCCGTTCTGTGGCCGCCGCCTCCAAGCAGAAGCAAATCTTTATAGTCCCTGAAGGACAAACCTTTTTTGGCCTCATCCACGTACATGCCGTTCACGAAAGCCGCATGCTCTAAGGCCAGCACATAGGAGCGGTCCTGGTATTCTTTTGCAAAATAGGCTCCGTGCTTATTATTCATGGGATAATGGGTTGCTATGATGATATGGTCTGCCGTGATTTTTCCGCCGTGTACAGTGGCAGTGAGGCCTGTGAATTCCAATATCTTTGTGTGCTCATAAATATTTAAATTTTCAGCAATGGATGACAGGAATTTTAACGGATTAAACTGTGCCTGGCGGCTGAATCTGACAGCCCCTTCGGTTTTAAACGGCAGCGGCAAATCCTTCACAAACTCTCCATGGCGCCCGATTTTGTCCAGGGCTTTTAATTCCTGTTCCAGTTTATAAAAATGGTCCACAGAATACACATAAGAATCCTTATCTTCAAAATCACAGTCCACGTTTTTACAGAGTTCCCTGTATTTTTCCAATGCGGTTTCATTGATATCCAGATACATCCGGGCTGTTTCCACTCCGAATTCCTGAACCAGCTTATGATAGATCAGCCCATGCTGGGACGTGATCTTAGCCGTCGTATTTTTTGTGATCCCTCCGCATACCGTATCCGCCTCTGCGATGGCATAGTCCACTCCTGCCTGCTGCAAAAAATATCCGCATAAAATGCCGGTGATGCCTGCCCCGACCACCAATACACTTGTTTTTAAATCACCCTCCAGCGGCTTAAGACTCCTGATCTCACTGTTTTTTGTCCATACAGAATCCATACGATACCTCCATGATGAAGCCGGTTAAAATTAAGAAAAACCAGCTGAAAAGCTGATTTTTCTATACGTCCATGCTCATTACTCAGTATGGTATGATTTTATTAAATTATTCTGATATCTGCCGTTTTCTATTACAGTTAACCAGATAAACCACCGGGATTACCAGTTACATTATCCCTTAATTTCTGATATATACGGTTCCGTCCATAATGCGTCTGGCCGTCCTCTGTACCGCCACGCTTGGAAGTTTTAATTCCCCGCCTTCTTCAGCCAGCTCCGGACACATGGTCATGATTCCGCTGGGATGGCCGATTCTCACCCGGCTCTTATCGCCGGAAGGCCTTAATGCCTTTTGGACTACTGAGCCTTCCATGGCCGCAGCAACGCTGATCGCGCTTGCCGAGGTGAGAGGGCAGGCTTTGTGGCACTTAAACACGGAAATGACCCTTGCACAGATATCCATTTCTTCTGCCTTAACCTGTTGGTCTGCTATGTCGGTATAGGATTTCGGGGACGTGACAAAGCCAACTTTAGGAACGGCAGGGCTGTTGCTTTCCGCATCCTTTAAATCTTTCGCAAATCCCATCCTGCAGCATGCAGTTCCCCTGATTTTTTCAAGAAGATCACAGATTTCAGGGTTTCCGTTGATTTCTTCCGGCAGTTCCATTCCAGTCATACCGATATCCTCGGCTTTCACTAAAACCATGGGATTGGAAACATCCAGAATCGTGGCTTCCAGTTCCCCAAAACCTGGGATATTAAGAACATCCAGAACATTGCCTGTCGGAAGGAGCTTTCCTGTCTTTGCACCCGCAGGATCCATAAACTTCACCAGCAGTTCCGCCGCTGTGCCGTCCACTCCGGCGATGGCACAGTCCCCATCCTGGGCAAAATTCTTTGTTTCCGGATCAATCGGCACCGTTACCTGTATGTATTTATCCGTATTCCGGTTGAACAGTCTTACGGTTGTAACCGGCTCGGCAATATCCACCAGACCTGCTTCCACTGCAAACGGCCCTACCGCAGCAGTCATATTTCCGCAGTTGGACTTATAATCCACCTGATTCTTTCCTACAATCACCTGACCCACCAGATATTCCACATCCACGTCAGGCATATCACTTTTCCATACCACCACGATTTTATTGTTGGAAGATACGGTACCTCCCATGCCGTCGATCTGCTTTGGATCCGGGGAACCCATCACCTGAAGAAAGATGGAATCCCATGTGGAACGGTCTTTTGGCAGATCCTCCCTCAGAAACATACATCCTTTGCTCGTGCCTCCACGCATAAATACTGTCTTAAATGTCCTCATTTTAATTCCTCCTCATACCGGAGCATTTTTTGTTCAGGTGCGCTGAGATTTTAATAATTCTCAGCCGCGGTTCAAATTTGTGGCTCCGTCACAAATCTAAGTGTGGAATTTTTATACAAACTGGAAAATCAAACTTCCTATCAGCAAAACCATAGCCCCGCCGATTCTTGAACTGATCTGCGCGTAGCTCATCAGGTTCATCCTCTTGGCTGCGCCTAAAACTGCCAGATCACCGGCTCCGCCCATATTAGCCATACAGAGCCCGGCTGTTATCGCGCTCTCCACCGGATAAAAGCCCACTAAAACTCCAAATAATGCGCTTCCTATAACTGCTCCCAGTACGATTAATACGGTTATAACCAGGTTTCCGACGCTCAACACCCCCAGCATCTCATTGAAATCAATTAATGTGATGCCGCAGCCAACCATCTGAATCCAAATCATTTTTCCGGCACAGAACTGCTGGCATCTTTGGGCGCCCGCCTTCAGATTTTCGGGAATCAGATTAAACACATTGGCAAGTGCGGAAAATATGATCAGATAAGCGAAGTTCGGTATGGACACCCCAAATATGGACGGCAGGATCTTCTTTGCAACCAGTTGGGAGAGCACGAAGAAACCTCCGGTTAAAAAAATTGCGGCTGCGATGTCATCCATAGTAACCGTCACACATTTCTTTTCCTCCACATCCACAGACTTCCCGGCTTTTACCAGTTCTCCCCCGCCTGAAAGTTTTGGAATAACCGTCCCCACAGTATTGAGTATTACCGCAAATACCACAGATACGATATTTCCCACAGCAAGGATGGCCAGCGCAAAGGACAGGTAAGAAGAGGAATCCTGGCCGGTCACATCTGCGTAGACCTGGGCCATGGGGATAGCTCCGGCTCCCGCTCCGCCGCCCATGATCGGCAGCACATAAGCTGTGAGGATTTCAAACGGATTCTTGCCGAAAAGGAACCCTCCCAGACACCCCAAAAGGGCCGCCCCCGCCAGACCACAGAGGATGGTGGGCAGAAACAGGGTACTGGATTTGATGAGCAGGTTCCGGTTCAGGCCTAAAAGACTTCCCACGACCAAAAATGAAATGAACAGGTTCAGAAAACTGTATTCATTCATCCATCCTTTTGAAATAGCCACAACGCCTTCCGGCAGAAGGCCTTTGTACTGAAGTATTCCGCATACGAGGAATGCCAGAATCGCCCCGCCTCCGCAGTATTTGTTCCAAATTGGAATCCTCTCCCCCAGTTCCCCCAGCAGAATGCCGATTGTAAACAAAACCGCAACTGCGCCGATCAGCTGGTTTGGTATGATTCCCATCCAGGCGGAGGCCAGAATCACCACTGCAAAAAAGGCAAATACCGGCAGCTCGATTCCGTATAATTTTATTTGTTTCAACTGTTCCATTATCTTTCTCCTTCTCCTATAAGGACCCGTTTTCAAACACACTCTAACATGGACGCCGGATTCCTTTTTGTCATCTGGTCGATCTCCTGTTTTGTAAATCCCGCATCATACAGATAATCAATATATTCTGCAATGGTGGAAAACCACTCAGGATTCTGCATCTGTCCTCCATCAGTGGAGACAATGATGTGTTCACAGCCAATTGCCCGCACCGCTTCCACATTATCCGCCAGGTTCTTTTTGTAATTGCCGCCTCCGGTTGGCTGGGCATAAACCCGCTCCAGCATCACATCGTAGTCTTTGACAATCATGATCTGGTCTTCTAAACTCATCCCCACTATATGAAATTCCGGATGAGTGATCACGATCTTTTTCACCCCTGCATCTCTTGCAGCCTCCGTGATGATAAAACATTCCCTGGGAGATATATGTCCGGTTGCCAGCACGGCGCCATAATCTTTAACCAGTTCAAATACGGCTTTTAACTCTTCCACCGGCCTTCCGTTTTCCGTGCAGACCACATAGTCCCCTCTCCCTTCTTTTTTACAGTGGTTTTCCGCCGTATTCGTAGGCATCCAAACCACTTTTCCGCCCAGCTTTAAAGCGGTCTCCACCGCCCATGGGTTGATCCCTCCCACAAAACGGTTCAGCGCGATTCCCCCATACATTGTAAAATCCGACCGCTCCCCATATTTTTCATCCTTTACCAGATTCACCAGAGCGGCCCGGTCTGCCGTAGGCACATGATGCGATTTGATGACTACCGCCCTGACCCCTCTCTCAACAGCAGCCTCCATAATCTGAAGATCATTCATCTTACGGCGGCGGATATCCGGTGCTGAGTGGATATGCATGTCTATGATTCCATTCAAACGGTTCTCACTCATCTTTTTCTTCTCCTTCATTGCTGCACTTTGTTCTTATAAGTCCATTATACCGATTGCTATTCATTCTGTAAAATGGTATAATTTCATCATGATTCATAACAATCAGGAATGATTAAATAATCTGAACAAAGATTGGATGATACCTTATGGAAGAAAAAGATTATGCACTGCTCTTAGATCTCTATGAAACTAAAAACATCACCAAGACGGCCAGCCGTCTCTATTCCACCCAGCCTGCGCTTACCAAACGGATCCAGAAAATCGAAGAAGAACTGGGCTGCAGCTTATTTTACCGTTCAAAAAAAGGCATTCTCTTTACCCCTGCGGCAGAGGAACTGCTCCCCTATGCCAGGCAGATCACATCCGCCGCCACAGCGATGCGCGACCACATCAACCAGACGAAAGGAACCGTAGGCGGCACGCTGAACCTCGGCGCCTCACTTAACTACTCCCACTACCGGCTGCCTTTTATTCTCAAAGCATATTCGTCATTATATCCGGCCGTTAAGATCACCATTTCCACCGGACAGAGCAAACAGCTGTATCAGATGCTTCAGAATGAAATCATATCCATCGCAATCGTCCGCGGGGAATTCCCATGGAATGAAGGGAAGGTGCTGGTAAGCAGGGAACCGATCTGCATTGTATACAGTAAGAAATTTAAGGGGATGGATTTGAAGGAGATTCCATATATCGGCCGTCAGAATGATGATAATCTGATAGAACAGATCGACCGCTGGAGACTGGAACATGGATTATCTGAAATTCCCGTCAAGCTGTGGGTGGACAATGTAAACAGCGCAAAGAATATGGTAGTCCAGGGACTGGGCTGGTGCATCCTGCCCCAAATCTGCCTGGAAGACTTTGACGGTTACGTTGAAAGGCTTTATTATAAAGATGGAACTGCGCTGGAACGCCCTACTTACATATTTTATAAGAATAACTACTTTGAACTGCCCCAGGTACGGCTGTTTATACAGCAGCTTTTAAAATATGAGGCGGATCACTTCTATGGTTAAAAAAGGGTTCAGACATTATTACCTGTTATGTCTGAACCCATTTTATTACCACCACTTGATTGCATCAGTTATATAATTCCGGTATTCGATAAATTTCGGATCTGTAATATTCCTTGGATGAGGCAGGTCAATCTTTAAGGATTCCTTTACCGTAGTCGGTTTATTGCTCAGTATCAGCACACGTTCCGCCAGATAGACCGCTTCTTCGATATTATGGGTGATGAAGATGACCGTACTGCCCATTTCCTTCCACAGGCGGATCACTTCATCTTCCAGATAAAACCGCATTTTTATATCCATCTGGCCATAAGGCTCATCCATCAAAAGCAGGTCCGGCTGCATAACAAATGACCGCCCGATGATAATGCGCTGTTCCACACTGACTGACAGTTCCTTTGGATAAGCGTGCTCCACGTCTTTCAGCCCCATAAGATCCATGATCTGATCCACCCGGTTCTTAATCTCTGTTTTATTAACCTTTTTCACTCCAAGGCCAAACTCCAGATTCTCCCGGACAGTCAGCCATGGAAATGCGGAAGGTTCCTGGAATACGAAAGAAATATTGTGGCGTTTCGGGTCCGCCGGTTCACCGTCTATGTAGATTTCTCCTTCGCTGGGCGTATAAATCTTTGTCAGACAGTTTAAAAATGTGGTCTTTCCGCATCCGGTTGGGCCTACCACACAAAGGAATTCATTCTTTTTAATATCGAAACTGATATCATTCAGCACCATCAGATCCCCAAATTTTTTAGTCAGATTTTCGACTTTTACCTTTACTTCTCTGTTATCATTCTCCATATCTTAAACCTTTCTCATATTATAAAGCCAGGTCCGTATTGTCTGATATCTTCTGACGTACAGTCAAAAATTCTTCGCTGACAATATCTCTCGGCTTAGGAAGAAAGCTCATATCATAAACTGCCTTTACCTGGGCAGGACAGGAGCTTAACAGCACAATTCTGTCACCCAAACTGCACGCCTCTTCAATGTTGTTGGTAACGAAGATGATTGTCTTTTTCTCTTCCCCGCTGATCCGCAGAATTTCATTCTGCATAGAATATCTGGTTTGGGCATCCAATTGGCCAAACGGCTCGTCCATGATCAGCACCTGGGGATGGGCGGCATAGGCTCTCGCTATTCCCACCCTCTGTTTCATCCCACCGGATAGCTGTGTGGGATAGGAATTTTCAAATCCATTTAACCCCACTAAATCGATATAATGCTGGGAGACCGCATTTCTCTCTTTTTTATCCATGCCTGCAAATTTCAGTCCCAGTTCCACATTCTCCCTGACTGTTTTAAAGGGCATGATCGCGATTTTCTGAAATACCATGCTGATCTTGGGATTGACTCCGTGAATTTCCTCCCCATTGTAATAAACCGCCCCCGAAGTCTGTTCCAGCAGGCCGGAAATTATATTTAACAGCACGGATTTCCCGCACCTCCCCGGTCCCAGAAGGACCAGAAATTCCCCATCATTGACCTGAAAAGAAACATCCCTGATCGCTTCAAATTTCCCTTTGTCCGTAAAAAATGTCTTTGTTATGTTCTTCACTTCCAGCTTACATTTTAAATATTGTTCCATGGGCACACAACCTTTTCTAATTTAGATAAAACCACCGATAAAAATGCTCCGATCGCAGCTATGCTGATCACAGCCACCAGCACAAGAGCCATATCATTGCCCTGCCAGCCCTTCGTAACCAGTGATCCCAGTCCTTCTTTGGCTCCCAGCATTTCAGCGGCCACAACCGTAGTCCAGCCACAACTTACCGATGTGCGCACGCCGGCAAATATGGACGGCAGAGCTGTGGGTATAACAATATCAACCAGTATCTGTCTCTCATTCCCGCCAAAAATTTTCCCCGCATCCACATTGATCCGGTCCACCAGCTTGATTCCTGCAGAGGTATTGACAATCAATCCGAATATGGTGCCGATAAACACAATAAATATTTTGGAAAATTCCCCGATCCCAAACCACATGATAACCAGAGGAATCCATGCAATTGGAGGAATCGGCCGCAGGACTTCCAGCACGCTGCCGATAAACGCCCTGGCATTTTTATTCCATCCGATCAGCACTCCAAGGCTGGTTCCGATCACCCATGCAAAGATAAGGCCGATGAGCACCCGTCTTAAACTGGCCCATATATGTCCAAACAATATGGTGTTGGCCACTGGTTTCGTGAATGTTTTTACAAAGCGCTGCATCACTTCCACCGGTCCCGGCATCAGTCTGGGATTTAAAAATGCAAACGTGATCCATCCCGCCATCACCAAAAGGATGGCCGCCGCAGGCAACACCATACAAGCGGTATTCATCCAGTTATTCTTTTTCATTTTATCCATATCTGCTTCTCCCTGTTAATCACTTACGCCCTTCTGGCCTTTGATGAATTTTTTCTCCGTAAAAGACAGAATGCCGGAAAGAACTGCACCGATTGCGCCGATCACCACCATACCTGCGATTACCAGTTCCGGTCTGGCGATGGTCCTTCCAAATTGAATCATATAGCCCAGCCCTGCCGTTGCCGCCAGCATCTCCGCCGCAACAAGAGTTGACCAGGAGTTTCCGAGGGCCACCCGGATTCCGGCAAATACCATGGGCAGGGAGGAAGGGATGCCCACCTTATAAAAAATCTCCGTCTCCGATGCCCCAAAGGTCTTAGCCACATTGATGTAAGTCCGGCTGGTCAGCTGGATTCCCGTATAGGCATTGATGACACAAGGCACAAATGCTGAGAAAAAGATGATTAACGCCTTGGCCTTCAGACCGATTCCAAACCACACCACAACGAGAGGAATCCATGCGATAGGAGGAATCGGGCGGACCAACTCAAAGACAGGTCTGAAAAATGATTCCGCAAGGCGGTACCACCCCATTACAAGCCCCAGGGGAATTCCAATGACAATGGCCAGCAAAAATCCGGAAAGAGCTACCTGAAGACTGGCCATAATATTGATAAACATCGTATTCCCATCCGGTTCTTTCTGGGAAAATTTTTGAATAACCGTCTCAAATACTTTAGTCGGCGCAGGCAGCAGTTTTGCATCGGCAGCCCCGGAAACCACGATCACCTGCCACAGGGCAAAGAACGCAAAGATACCCAAAAAACATAAGAAATAATATTTTATCATTTCACTCATTTGTCTGTTCCTCCAGGCCTGATAATCAGACCCGGAGGTTTTTGGATTCATCGTACTCATATGATTACCTCCAATTATTTCATGGACTGGTATACATCGGTGATAAGCCTTGCATCCACATGGTTTTTAAAGCTTTCCTGGTCTTCCTGCCGGTAGCTTCCCGTATCGATGAAAAACTGAAGGGTATCCCTTAAATCGGCTTCCATACTGGAGCAGTCCTGGCCCTCAGCCTGGTCTGTTGCCATCTGATATGCCTCTTGTGCCGTGTAATACCGGTCGGCTGCCAGAAGGTTTTTGCAGGTTTCAAGATCTGTCTTTGTTCCGCCCTCTTCTGAGAAATCCAGCATATACTGGGCTGCTTCTTCGGGATTATCATCGATCCACTGGGCTGCTTTAAAGTAAATTTTCAGGAATTCTTTCATGGATTCATATTTCTTTTCATCGTTATAGCTGTTCTTATTGGCCATAATATTCGTAATCAGCCCGGTTTTCGCCTGCCTGGCATCAGAAATCGGCACATATTCATCCGGCAGCCCAAGAAGGGTGAACGCGCCGGCCGCATTTCCCATCACACAGATATCCCCTTCTCCTGCCAGGAAAGAGCTGTAGATCGTCGGACCATCCATTGCAACAAAATTCACATCATCTTTGGACATGTCAAATCCTTTCAAAGTCTTAACCAGAGTGTACTGGAGCACAGTTCCCGTACTGCAGAGGGCCTTCACCCCTTTCCATGTCTCTGCATCTCCATAGATGTCCGGACTGAGAGTGTTGTTTCCTTTCCCTGCCGCCACAATCGGGGAATCCTTTCTCGCAAACACATACTGTCCGATGTCCGTGGAACTGGCGCTGACAATCAGCGCATCATAGCGGATCGCTCCCGCCAGTACGCCTCCTATCCCAGTTAAACCGATATCCCAGGAATCAGAGGACAGGGATTCCATCTGGACCGGACCGCTGGTAAACATCACATCTTCAATCTCCAGCCCGGCTTCTGTAAACCAGCCCTTTTTCTCTGCCACATATACAGGAAGATACTGTGAGGTGCTGCTGATACCTGAAACCGCCAGGTGGTTTAAATCTCCGGATTTTCCCTTTCCCCCGGAACATCCTGCTGCCATAGATACGATAACTGCCGTCCCCATTACTGCTGCGAATAATTGTTTACACTTCATATAAAACCCTCCCTAGTTTATAATTTATTTCTCCAACATGTTCTCCTGCTGAAAATGCCGGCTGAAATCAGAATAAAAGTTCTTTACGGCTCCTTCCGTCAGACTGTTTTCAATCATTTCCATAAGGATATCCGGGGTTACGGTCAAAGCTTCTGCACCGCTCTCCAACACTTTTGCCACCTGGGCCACATTCTCAAATGCGGCTGCCAAAAGCCCTGTTTCATAATGCTGGGCCGTCAAAACCTTCTGTATTTCCAGGGCTGTGCCAACTCCGTCATATCCTTTGTTGTTAATCCGGTGAATATAGGGGGCTGCATAAGCTGCCCCTTCATGAGCGGCCAGCGCCGCCTGGGCCTGATTAAAGACTGCCGTGGCCGTCACTTTCACCCCTTTTTCAGCCAGAATCCGGATGGCCCTGTAGCCTTCGGTACATACCGGTATTTTAATATAGGTGTTGCCGCCTATCACATCCAGGATATGACAGGCCTCCTTCACCATCACTTCTGATTTGTCTGAAATCACCTCTGCATGAAGCTGTGCTTTCTCAGGAATTGTCTCCCTGATCTCTTTTAATATCTCCAGAGGCCTGCCCTCAATTTTGGAAAGCAGCGTAGGATTTGTTGTGACCCCGTCAAATTGACAGAGTTCATAAAGTTGTTTGATGACGGTTATATCCGCCGAATCGATGAGAATTTTCATTTTCGTTTCTCCTGTCATGATATAGTAACTGCTTAAATTTTCTGTTCTGTCCTCTCGATGATGTCGTCCTGCGTCATCCGTGACAAGGCATTGAAAAATGCGCTGTAACCTGCCACTCTCACGATCAGATCCCTGTGGTTTTCAGGATGTTCCTGCGCATCCAGCAAAGTCTCCTTCGAAACAATATTAAACTGGACATGAAAGCCTTTTAAAGTGTCGAAAAACGTGCGGACCATCATGATCAGTTTTTCCACATTCCGTTCCTCCTCCATGATGGAAGGGCTGATTTTCTGGTTCAGCAGAACGCCGCCTGTGATCTCTTTCGTCGGAAGCTTGGATACCGATTTAAAAACGGCGGTGGGGCCATTGGTATCCCGGTTGTGCGCCGGGGAACAGCCCTCCGACAGAGGTTCCCCCGCCTTTCGTCCGTCCGGCGTGGCCATGGTGGCCGCTCCATGGGGGACATTGGCCGATATGGAAGAGGTTCCTGCATAATAACCTCCGCCAACAGGACCTCTGCCATACCGGGTATTGTGGTATTTGGTAATTTCCTGTATGTAATCCTCATAGGCGGCCGCAATCAATTGATCCACGTAATCGTCATCATTCCCGTATTTGTGGGGACAGTGTTCCAGAATATGCCTGATTTCCTGTCCTCTTCCGCTTGAAAAATCATCCGTCATGGCATCCCATAATTCTCCCGGGGCAACCAGTTTTCTGGTGAAGACCACATCTTTCAGAACGGCCAGAGAATCCGCTAAATTGGCAATTCCAACCTGCAGCCCGCTGATGAAGTCGTACTTGGCTCCGCCTTCTTTCAGCGCCTTTCCGCGCTCCAGGCAATTCTCCGTCAATGCGGAGCACAGCACATCAGGATACCCTTCCTCTAAACAGAGATCGGCGCAGTTATCAATCACAACGGAAATCCGCGTCACTTCCCGGATCGCGCATTTCCATGCGTTTAAAACCTGTTCAAAGGAAACCATGTCCCTCAAATGGCCGGTTCCTTTCATTACACGTATGCCGGTATCCGGTTCCACCCCGTCATTTAACGCGGCCAGCAGAGTTCTCGGAAAATTGATAAAGCTCATTCCCGTACAGCGGTACCCCCATTTTCCCGGAACCGCCACCTCCACACACCCTACTGCGGAATAATTATAGGCATCAAACTCTTCAACCCCTTTTTCCATAAAGGATGGTATGATGATTTCATCATTGTTAAAGGCCGGCATTCCAAAGCCCTGCTTCACTACCTCCATGCAGGCTCTCATAAAATCCTCCGAAGCCTTCGCATGATACCGTACCGTCAGGTTGGGCTGCGGAAGTTTTAAAGCCCCCACCCCTTCTAAAATCAGCATGGTAACAGGGTTTACCCCGTCCTTATGAGGCTGGTCCGGCGTCTGTCCTCCTATGGTAATGTTCTGGTACAGCGGCATTCCAGCCCCGGTCTTTGTCATCTCCCAGCTGCGGACTTTATTCACTGTCAGTGTCTTTATGCACAGGTTTTCGATCAGCTCCAAAGCCATTTCTTCCGTTATATCTCCATTTTCCAGGGACCTTTCATAATATGGATTCAGGTACTGGTCCAAGCGTCCGTAGGAATAGGAATGGCCGTTGGATTCTATCTGCAAAATAAGATGAATCATCCATACAAACTGAACCGCTTCATAAAATGTTCCGGCCGGATGGGCAGGCACCGTTCTGCATACCTCAGCCATCTTTAAAAGCTCCGTTTTCCTGCTTTCATCGGTTCCCTCATCCCGGGCCATTTTCTCTGCCAAATCAGCATACCGGTTCGAAAACCGGATTACAGCATCCGCAGCGCCTATAAACGCCTGATAAAAATGGTAGCTTTTAATTTTTGTATAATCAGAGGTATCCAGCTCTTCACACAGCTTTTTTGCATAATCCCTATAATACAGCAGGCCATTTTTCAATATCTTGTCATAAGCCATGGCAACATGGCCGTCGCCTGATGTGATACTGCCTTCCGCTTTAATAATTCCCAGATCGTAATAAAGTCTTGCTGTTTCAGGCATCATGGACAACGCCTTCTGCTTCAGGGTTTTGTTCTCCCAATACGGGGCAAATTCCCTGATCCGGTCTTTTACCTCCTCAGTGATCTCAAACCGGTCCCCATCCCGTTTTGAAAAACAGTCCAGCTCACCGACAACCCAGTCGATCCCATACTCCGGAAATATAGGAGCGGCTTTGTCCGCGCTTGCCTGGTTTCCGGCCAGCAGGCCGTCTTCATCGATATAGATTGTCATTTTATCCAGAACATGTTCCAGACATTTACCGCGAAGCCTTATGGTGGGCAGATACTCATACTGCTTGTATACCTCTGTCACAAGAGCTCCTCTTTCGGCGCAAATCGATGCCGGAAGATCGATGATTTTACTTCTCAATCTCTGAATCCTCTCCGTAGGTTTTCTGATAGTCATATCTCATCCTCCAATCTCAACCTGAAATCCACACGATTTCAAATAGCCGGCATACTCCTTTAAGTCTTCTTTATGGAGAGGCGGCTCATCCTTCATACGGTATTCTTTTTGAAGCCGTTCATATTTCTCCTCTCCCATTTGATGAAAAGGCAGCAAGTGAATTTCCCTGATTCCCAATTCCCTGCCCAGCTTGGAAAATCCCTCCATGTCCTGCATGGAAGCATTAAATCCCGGTATGACAGGAATTCTCCCCACAAGAGGAATGCCCCATTTTACTGCTGCTTTGATATTTCCGGAAATGATCTGAAGGTCCGCATGGCATATATTCCACAATTTTTCCGCATCATAATGTTTGATATCAATCATCATATAATCCATTGTAACCATCAATTGTTCAAACGCGCTTCCCGGCAGGGCTGCTGTGGTCTCACAGGCTGTATGTACGCCGGATTTTTTTAAATACTCCGCCAGCTTCACCGCAAATTCAGCCTGCATCAGAACTTCTCCTCCGCTTATCGTCACACCGCCTCCTGATTTATCATAAAAGGCCCGGTCTTTTAATACCTCCTCTGCCGCTTCCTCAACCGAATACACCCGTCCGCTCAGTTCCAGCGCATCATGAGGGCATATATCCACACAGCGTCCGCAAGCCGTACACCGGCCGGAATCCAGTTTCCAGAATCCATCCGCAATGGAAACGGCCATGGACGGACAGTTACGGGTACAAAGGCCACAGAGCGCGCAGCCTTTTCTGTCATGAAGCAGAACCGGCCGCAGCTTTTCTGCCTCGGGGTTGCAGCACCACGGACACGTTAAGGGGCAGCCGCTTAAAAATACGGCAGTCCTGATCCCCGGTCCGTCGTGGAGACAAAAGCGCTGGATATTACAGATTAATCCGGCCTCCGGTTTTGGCGCAAACTGTTCCATCCCCTCCTCCTCCCTTCTCATTTTAGTGATTACCTTTTGGTAATCGTTTTCACGGTAAACGTTTTCCATTTGTATAGTATCACATACTTTTGTGAAATACAAGAGGAATTTTGTGCAGTTTATCTTTTTTTCTATCATCTGCCCTCTCTGTATTCCCCATCCGGGATTGAAAACAGGACGTTTTTATGTTAAAATTAACCAATCTGCTTTAATGATGCATTTTTTTTGGACAATCTGGAAAAATGCCTCTAATATTATGAAAGGCGGCAGTCAGATGACGCTGTAAAAACATGAAAAAAGAAAAAGTAACCATTAAAGATATTGCTAAATACGCGGATGTGTCGATTGCTACAGTTTCCAGATACATCAACAAAACCCGCCGGCTCAATGAAGAAACCGCCGGCAGGATCCAGGCAGCAATCGAGCATTTTAATTATATTCCCAACGACAACGCCAGGGCTCTGCGCTCTAGGAATGAAAGGATTATCGGCATCATTTTTTCCGATATTTCCAACAGTTTCTTCGCCAAGATTTTTAAGATCGCCGAGGAAATTCTTTTTGAAAAAAGGATCTTTGTTCTCCTCTGTAATTCCAATGAAAACGGGGATAAAGAACGGGAATACTTATACCGGCTTCTGCAAAAAAGGGTGGATGCCATTATAATCGCCCCCACCGGGCAGAACCAGGATCTTTTAAAGAGCATCAGCAAGACTACTCCTGTCATTATTTTCGACCGCAACCAGGAGGACATCTCTGCGGACCAGCTCTATGCCAATGATTATTCTTCCTCTCACCAGCTTGCCAGCTACATTGTGGAGCATGGGCACAGGCAAATCGCTTATGCCATGGGAGTTCCCAATTCCAGCGCTGCCAAACACCGGTATGAAGGCTTTTTAGAGGCGATGAAGGAAAACCGGATTCCCCCCTCCTCTTACCGGATTCTCTATAGCCAGGATGAAGTGACCTGCAGAAAGGAATTTCACGAACTTCTGCTTCAGGACCAGATCACTGCCGTGATCATAACTTCTCCCAAAAAGTTAGACTGGTTTCTGATGGAGAGGAACCAGCTTTATCTGCGCGGCTTTCAATCCAGCCTCTCCTTTGCAGGCTATGCCACTCAGAATGAATTCGATATCAGTGAGATTCCTCTCACCGGACTTCTGCAAAAAGAAGAAGTTTATGCCACAAAACTGGCTAAGATGATACTGGACCGATTAGAAAAGCCCAACGGCAAGATTAAGAATGTAGAATTGAAACTGACCTTCCGTAAAGGAAACAGTGTTGCCAATTGTAAAAAAACTGAGCCTCCCGCCTGATGGGTGGCTCAGTTTTTTATTATAGCTCTATCCTCCGATCCTGACACTGGGAATATAACTTCTCAACACCTCAGCAAATGGCTCCAGTTCCTCTTCCGTCACCGCCTCATACCTCTCATATTCATAGGTGCGCCCAAGCTGCCGGTATTTAGCCGCTCCAAATTGATGAAACGGCAGCAGATGCGCCTCCTGAACGCCATATTCCTTGAGCAGAGTTCCAAAACCATGTCCGTCTTCAACGGAATCGTTGTAGTCCGGAATCACAGGGATGCGGGCAGCCATGGGAATTCCCGATTCCACGGCCATCTTCAAATGCTCTAAGATGATTTGCCGGCTCTGCCCTGTTCCATCCACATGCTTTTCTTCCTTCCAATGCTTGATATCCAGATACAGCAGGTCACACCAGGTCAAAAGCTTCTTAAATTCTTCGTGCCCCGAAAACCCGCTCGTTTCACAGGCAATATGTATGCCTTTATCATGTAATGCTCCCGCCAGTTTTTCCGCAAAAACAGCCTGTGACAGCACCTCCCCTCCAGAAAATGTGACTCCGCCGCCTTCCCGGAAAAATGCCTGGTCTTTCAAAATTTCCTGTACCACCTCTTTAAACTCCCATCGTCTACCAGACATCTTAAGCGCTCTTCCTGCGCATTCCGGCACACACTTCCAACACTTAATGCAGGTTTCCGGATCGAACCTCACCGCTTCGCTGCCCTCTCTTTTCACTGCCTTTACCGGACAGACAGATACACACGCTGCACACCTTATGCAGTTGGAGGAAATGAACTGAATCTGGGGAGCGGGCTGCTGGCTTTCCGGATTAGCACACCACCGGCAGCGCAGGGGGCATCCCTTAAAAAACACTGTGGTCCGTATCCCCGGCCCATCGTGCAGGCAGAATCTCTGGATCTCTGCCAAAATCCCTGCGGCGTCCTCATGTTCCCTCTCCATTCGTCTCACACCTCCTTTTTATATGACGCATTCGGTCCTGGAAATGATCTCATTTTGCAGATCGCGGTCCAGTTCCACGAAATACGCGCTGTACCCAGCCACCCGGATGATCAGATTTCTGTGTTCCTGCGGTTTCTTCTGTGCTTCCAGAAGTTCCTGCCGGTCCACGACGTTGAACTGTACATGATGAATCCCCAGCCTGATGAATGCCCTTAAAAGATCTGTGAACCGATCCAAATTGCCTGGACGTTTGAACATACTCTGGGAAAATTTCATATTCAGCAGAGTTCCATTTGCACAAAGGCGGCTGGGAATTGCAGAAACGGATTTCAATACCGCCGTCGGACCTTTTTCATCACAGCCGGCCTTCGGTGAAACACCTCCGTCGGCCAAGGGTTCACCTGCCCTTCTTCCGTCACAGGAAGCGCCCACATTGGCCCCCATGGGGATATGGGAAGAGACTGTATACAGCCCGACCGTATAGTTTCCATTCCTGGCATTCTTCCTTCCGTCCAGATAGTTTTTAAATTTCCGCACCCATTTATCTGCCAGATAATCTGCTGTTTCATCGTCATTGCCATAATGCGGGCAGTGGTTCGCAACCCAGCTTCGGAATGTCTCATCCGGCCAATTGCCGCGCAGCTGTTCCATAAACATCGTCCGGTCCAGATTTCCCTCATAGACGAGATATTTTAACACAGACAGACAGTCCACCAGATTCGCTGCCTGAACCAGCTGTATGCCGGAATGGTTATACCTGGCCCCGCCTGCCGTCACATCCCTGCCTGATTCCATACAGCCTTTTATCACACCGGATAAAAGAGGAGTGGGCAAGAGGGCCTGATGGGCCCGGTCCACAGCCAGATGAACGGTCAGCATACGGTCAATAAAATAATTCATCTGTTTTTCCAGCGCCTGTTCAAAGACCTCATAGGTTTCATACAGCTCCAGTCCGCCAAGATCCAGTCCCAATTTTCTGTCTGTCAGCAAACAGCGTCCATGATTTAATGTGAGCTCTAAGACTTTCAGCAGGTTAAACATAGCGGCATTGCTCCAGGCCAGGGTATCTCCGCATCCGCTGAGTTCAACACATCCCACCACTCCGTATCCGGCCGCATCTTCCGGCGACATGCCGCAGTCTTCTAAACATGGGATAATGCTCTCATCATTCATGAATTGCGGCATGCCTCCGCCCTGACCCAGCACTTTGGAACATGCCCCCAGATATTCGTCAGTGGACGTCAAACAGAGCCTGGCAGAAAGATTCGGCTGAGGCAGATGCAGATCTTCCTGGGCCTTCAGCATTAAGAAAGTCAGTTCATTTTCCAGATTCTTTCCATGGACGTCTCTTCCGCCTATGGCTATGTTAAACCCTATCGGAAATCCGGCAAAGTATTGGGCTTCCAATTGATTGCACATGCATACGATCTGATTGCATTTCAGGTAAAAACACTCCAGCAGTTCCAGCGCCTCCTCCCGGGTCAGTATCCCCTCATCCGCATCCCTGCGGTAATAGGGAAGCAGATACTGGTCCATGCGCCCCAGGGAAAATGACATGGCATTGGATTCCATATGCAGTAAGCAAAGTAAAAACCATTCCGACTGCAGCGCCTCATGAAATCCTGACGCCGGACCTTCGGCCAGGTTCCTGCACAGCTCAGAGACTGTTTTATAATCCACCTGTCCTGTCTCTTCATACAGTTTTTGTGCCAGATGAGAATAACGTAGAATGAATTCAACCACACCTTCCATAACAATGCGCACACTTTCGTAAAAAATCCTGACTGATTCGTCCTTTGCTTCTTTTCCCCGGGCCGCCGCCTCCAGAGCCAGTTTAGCCGGCCCTTTTTTGATCCATTCTTCCATATCCGGAATGATATGCCCCTGTGCTCTGCCCTGCTGGTTCACCTTTACCACAGTCTGTATCTGCTCATTGATCTCCCCCACCTGATCCGCTATCATTTCTTCCAGCGTATGCCCTTTCCAATAGGGCAGAATCTGTTCCCTGTAAGCCCTGGCATCTGATTCATCCACTAAAAATGCATCCTGCTTTCTGTCAGCCAGCGTATCAAGTTCTCCATCAATCCATAAAAGGCCGCACCTGGGATATACAATCCCGCTTCTTACCCCCACGCACCGGTTGCCAACGATCAATTCGCCCGGCAAAATCTCAATCGATATCCGCCGCAGCGCCTCCCTGAGCTCCCATGCACGGACAATCGGTTCCGGCTTTCCCTGATTAGCCTTGTTCGCCTCTGTGATAATCAACGCCTGTTCGCAACTCAGGCAGCGCGGTTGGTTAACTGTCTGTTTCTCTAATGATTCCACCCGGATATTTTTCATTTTTGCTCCTTTCTCTACATTGGACTGCTTTAAATATGAAAACGTTTTCCCGCCATTTGATGGAATCATTATACTCCCGAACCCTTCACCTGTCAACAAGCAATCCAACCAGACAATTGAGAGGGATATGGTTGACATTTCCATTATTTTTGATTAATCTATGATTAAAGAACGGGGATGTCCAGAAAAGAGGATGAATAATGGAAGAAAAAAGGAACGGCAAAATAACAATACGTGAAGTGGCAAATCGGGCAAACGTTTCTATAACTACAGTTTCCCGCTGTCTCAATGGAACGAAACATGTAAATCCTGATGTGGAACAGAGGATCTTAAAGGCAGTCCAGGAACTAAACTACATTCCCAACGCCAGCGCCCAAAATATACGGAAAGGCTGCAGCAACATCCTCGGGGTCGTGGTGCCCGATATTGCAAACCCCTATTTTTCAGGAATCTGCAAAGAAATGGAGCGTCTCTTCTTCGATCATGGATATCATCTGATAATCGGCAGTACGGAAGATAATCCTTTAAAAGAGCAATCCATGCTGTACAGCCTGCAAAAACACCGGATCGACGGGCTCATTGTCTCCACCAACGGACAGAATGACAGCACCCTGAAGCAGCTGAAGGACCAGGGCATCCCCCTGGTGCTGTTCGACCGTTTCCAGCCCGGGCTGGACGTGGATTACGTCCTGGAAGACAACTACGGCAACGCCCGCCTCTGCATCCGCTATCTGCTGGACCAGGGACACAAGCGGATCGCCGTTGTAAAGGGATACCCTTCCATCGTTTCCACCCAGCGGTTCCAGGCCTATGAACAGGCAGTCAGAGAAGCCGGGCTTACCATGGATCCTTCTCTCTGTATCGAACCGTGCAGCTCCTATGAAGAATACTGTCAGAAATTTTTCTCACTTTTCACAATGCAGAACCGCCCAACCGCCGTTTTCCTCTCTAATCCTGCCCAGATGAAATACTTTGTTATGGCGGCTAATCAGTATGGCATCCGCCTTCCTGAAGATATTTCTTTTACAGGCTTTGGCATTGAAGACTACAAAAATCTCTTTTCCTGCTCCGCCACCTGCATAATCCAGGATTATGAATCCAGCGCCCAGGCCATTGTACGTTTAATGCTGGACCGCCTCACCGGTTCTGAGAAGGCCGTTGACGTACTCCCAAAGCAAATCGAAGTACCATGCTTTTTCCATATCGGAACCTCGGTCCGAAAACTCATGTAATCTCTCCAAATAGGGATTTAGGGGAGAAAGTTACGCAGGAAAGCGGGGCGGAGGGATGGCGGAGAATCAGGGCGGGAACCGGAACGGAGGAACCAAACGATACAGGGATCTGATTCCAACCGTTAAGTGGAACTAAGACTCCCAGCATGAAAAAGAGGCGGTCCGA
>JAGZXV010000332.1 GCA_018378255.1 Clostridiaceae bacterium
AGGGCAAATATTTGATATCCGTTTTCCTGTTCGGCTGCGATAATGTTGAAATGAGAACCATTTTGCAGCATATCATAATGGGTTTTGATTACAGGAATTTCATCTATCGTCTGCCCGCCGGAGATTTTCCCCTTTATAAGAAAAATACGGCGCCCCAGAACAGCTTTTTTAATGATCTTTTCGTTGCAGACAGCAGAGGCCAGAAAGAAATGGTTGCCATGTTTGGTAAAGTTATGTCTGATCCCGGAAGAATTCCATTTTTGCTTGTAAACCTGAAACATCTGAACTCCATAAATTGCCATCAGCATGACGGGAAGCAGGACCAGGCCGGTATTGAAACCATTCGTCATTCCGGAATAGAGACTGAATAAAAAGACGGCAATTACGATGATAGGAGCGGCCTTTTTAAAAAAGAAATCAAGTTTATTGTCTTTGGAGGGGAGATCCTGGATTGTTATCAGAAATTGCTGGATTACAGCATCTTCGGAATCAGATGCATTCCTGAAATTGTAAGTTTTTTGCAGTTCATTTGCTGTGTAATAAGTCATGTTATGTACCCCGGTTTCATCTGTTCATTTGGAGTGGAATAAATCCTTCTCTATATGTGAAATTATACCAGAGCAAACCGGCCGTGTCTATGATAAATGCAGAAACACCAGGTGTATTTACAGATGGATTCTTAGGTTGAAAAAGAAGGGGATGTAAGCTATAATTAATAGTATGTATTTGTACATATTAGTGTCAATATAAACATGTATTTAATGCTATGTTTAAACAGAAAATCAGCGTCCAGGAGGTATGCAATGGGGAAACGGATGGAAATGAAAGATGCTCTGGCATTTATCAAAGATAATGACGGAGTGGCAGTATCGGGGTTTATGCTTGCAACGGTTGCCAGAGAGATTATGGTGCGGCTGGGTGAACAGTACTTGGAAACCAACAACCCTAAAAATCTGACATTGATGCAGGCGGCAGGTATGGGAAACAATAAGGATCAGGCGATCTATGAGATGAGTTATGAAGGGCTCTTTAAGCGCTATATTACGGGCCATTTTGCCAATAATACACGTATGATTGAACTGACCAATGCGAATAAGATAGAAGCATATAATTTTCCTCAGGGTGTCATCGCGCATATGTACCGTGCGGCGGCGGCAGGAAAAGTTGGTGAGATTACCAAAATAGGTTTAAATACATTCTGTGACCCGAGGCTGCAGGGCGGTAAGATGAACGATGTGACGAAGGAAGATATTGTGGAATTGCTGGATATATGCGGCGAAGAGTATCTTTTATATAAGACGCCCAAGCTGAATATCGGTTTGATCAGAGGAACTACAGCTGATGAACTGGGCAATATCAGCATGGAGGAAGAATCCGCTTATATTGATTCACTGGATGTGGCGCTCGCTGTAAAGGCCAATGGAGGCAAGGTGATCGTCCAGGTTAAGAATTATGTAGCAGCCGGTTCTCTGGACCGGGGACAGGTAGTGATCCCGGGCAATCTGGTGGATGCGGTGGTCGTGTGCAGTGATCCTGTGGAATATCACAGACAGACGCCTGGTTCCTACTATGATCCGGTGCTTTCCGGACACTATAGGAAAAGCGGAGTAGGCTTTGGAAGCATACCGCTTGATGAGCGAAAAGTGATAGCCAGACGGGCGGCCATGGAATTGGAGCCTAATTCGGTGGTTAACCTCGGTATCGGAATTCCGGAAGGAGTTGCCGCAGTTGCCAATGAAGAGGGGATCGGCGACCAGATGATTCTCACAATTGAGAGCGGCCTGGTTGGTGGTGTCCCAACGGGCGGGCAGGATTTTGGCTCCGCTGTCAATGCCTGGGCGGCTCTTCCGATGACCTCCCAATTCGATTACTATAATGGCGGAAATCTGAATGTCACTTATTTGGGCTTTGCTGAAGTAAATGAAAAAGGCGATGTGAATGTCAGCCGTTTTGGAACCAGAATTGCCGGCTGCGGCGGTTTTGTGGACATTTCCCAGTCTACGAATAATATTATGTTCTGCGGTACTCTTACGGCAGGCGGCTTTCAGATGAAACTGGAAAATGGCAAGGTTGTGATTGTTAATGAAGGAAAGCGTAAGAAATTTAAATCATCCATTGAGCAGGTAACATTCAGTTCGGAATTCAGTTTGAAGAAGGGGCAGAAGGTACTTTTTATTACAGAGCGCTGCGTATTCCAGCTTGTTAAAGAGGGATTAAAGTTGATTGAGACAGCGCCGGGAATTGATATTGAAAAAGATATTCTTCCCTATCTGGAATTTACTCCAATAGTGGAAGAGGTAAAAGAGATGGATTCCAGGATATTTAAAGAAGGACTGATGGGATTAAAAGATATGATTGGAAAGGCAGGGAATTAATTATGGCTCATGTGGACAGAGGTTTGTATCTGGAAGATTTTGAAATTGGTAAAGTGTATGAAAGCTGTGGAAGAACGGTTACGGAAACAGATGTGGTGAACTTTGCAGGATTGTCCGGGGATTTCAATCCGCTGCATATGGATGAAGAATTTGGTAAGAACAATATGTTTGGCAAAAGGGTTGCTCACGGAATGCTGGGGCCTGTCATCATGACTGGATTATCCAACCAGACCGGATTGTTTGAAGGGACTACCATCGCATTTTTGGAATTATCAATTAAGTATACGGCTCCGTTGTGTATCGGAGATACCGTTCATCTGGAGTTTTCTACCACAGAGGTGAGACACAGTAAAAAACCTGGAAGGGGAATTGCAAAATACGATGCAAAACTGATCAACCAGGAAGGAAAAGTGATCACAGAATCTGAATGGGTGATTATGATGAAGAGCAGAGAATAATAGATTTGTTCATTCCTGCAGAACACTGGCGATGCCGGTGTCCTGCAGGATTTTTTTATTTCATAGGATTAGGGTGTCAAAAGACATATATTTAATTGCCTGATTGTAGTTTGTACCTTGAAAATTTAACACGATTTGGTTTTAGAT
>JAGZXV010000053.1 GCA_018378255.1 Clostridiaceae bacterium
TTTGATATTAACATAGTTAAGGATAAATTAAATTATCATAATAAATCAGCTTTTGCTATGCATAACAGATTAACAAAAGAAGAAAGGCAAAATGCTTTAGAAAGTTTTAGAAATGGTAAGATAAAATTCCTCCTGTTTTACGGTTACATACTGTAGAGATGACGACTTTGGAACCATGGACGCTATGATAGCTATGTTAAGTTCTGAGTTCAGAAGTTTTTCGATCAGGTCGGCGGTTTTAGCTTCTGTAATTGCAAGTTCTATTTTCGGATGAATTTTCTTAAATTCCGGAAATACGGAAGAAAACATGGCGCTTCCGGCTACAGTCATAAATCCGATGGAGATGCATCCTGCATTCCCTGCAATAATTTCATTAAACTGCTGATATAGATCCTCTTTTAAGAGGATTATTTTTTTTGCTGTTTTGATGTATAGTGAGCCGGCATATGTCGGTTTTAATTCTGTTCTGTTTCTCTGAAAAAGCTGCAGGCCTATCTCATTTTCCAAATTGGATAAGAAAAGGCTGAGAGTGGGCTGAGAGATATATAATTTCTGTGCAGCCTTTGAAATCGTCTTGTATTCGGCAATCGCAAGTACATATTCCAGGTATCTTGTATCCATGGTGTCCTCCTGTATTTAAAATATTAGAATGTGTCAGGAATTTATATAGTTTTTAACTATATTGCACATTGTTTATGGGTATTTGAAAGGCGTTATTATCTATAATATACTATATTTACAGAGAGAATCAATACTTTTTGTGTCGAGCGCGGCATAAAGGAACAGGGCCCGGTTTCGTGCTCCGCTTTCGAAATTATGATTACAGTATCTATAGGAGGAAACATTTATGGTAAAGCGAAGTGAAGAGATCAATATTGAAGAACTGGAAGGTTTTAAGGGAGGAAAGGGGATCGTATATCTGACAAAATTTATTATGGCAGAAGATATTGAAAATAAAGGCAGATTCTGGGCATACTGCAGGCTGCCTCAGGGGTGTTCGCTGGGATATCATAAACATACCGGTGAATTTGAGACGTATTACTTTTTAAAAGGAACAGGCAGAGCCAGCGATAATGGCAATGAGGTAATTGTAAAACCAGGAGATACCCTCATATGCAAAGACGGATGCTCCCATTCTCTGGAAAACATTGGAAGTTGTGATCTTGAATATGTTGCCGTAATATTGAACTCATAAAGGAGGAAAAAATGAACCGTTTAACAAAAACGCAAATTGAGGAGTTAAGGTGTTTTGATGCACCTACAATCTGCAATGCCATCGAATTTTTTGGCTTGACTCCGTGGACAAAGGGGTATGTGCTTCCGGGGCTGGAGCAGAGGACAGGAGCGAAAAAGACAATGATCGGCTATGCGGCCACAGGGAAAATCCTGTCTTCAAAACCATCTGATAATCCGGAAATTTTCATGGACTATCTGCAGTACATAAGGGATTCAGACGACCCTACCGTAGTGGTAATCCAGGATATGGATAAAGAACCAGTCGCAACTTTCTGGGGGGATGTGAATGCATCTACACATATGTCTTTAGGAGCTGTGGGATTAGTTACCAATGGTGCGGTCAGAGATCTGAAAGAGGTGGACGAACTGGGCTTTTATTTCTTCTCTTCATGCCTGTCTGTTTCACACGGATATGCACATATTGAGGATTATAATTGTCCGGTAACAATTTTCGGCATGGAGATCATGCCTGGTGATCTGATCTGTGGGGACTGCCACGGTGTTGTAAAAATACCTCATGAAATTGCGCCCAAACTGGCTGAAGCCTGCAGAAAAGTTGCGGCGGCTGAATCTTATATCATTAAGCCATGTAAAGAGGCAGTATATCAGGGCAGAAAAGTTTCTATGGATGAAATCAAAGAATGGCGGGGCATTGTAAACACAAAACGCAGAGAAGCCGAAAGAGAGTATAGCGGTAAATGAAAATTGCCTGAAAGGCCGGGCAGACAGAACAGTACCAGGGATAAAGGTACAGATAGGAGAAATGTATGAGAAACATAGTTAAAACTTTAACAATAGTTATATCTGCAATCATGATTTTAGGAAGTATTGCCGGATGTTCGCAGAAAGAAAATACAGCGGCGTCATCTGCTCAGAGCAGAAGTGCAACAGAACCGTTAAAACAGGAAAAAGAGGCTGGTGAATCTCAAAAACCAGAGGGCGGGACAGACTGGCCTACCAAAACTATCGAAATTGTAGTTCCGGGAGGAGCCGGTGGAGATACGGATCTGTGCACCCGTATGCTGGCTGAAAAGCTGCAGGATGAGCTGGGACAGCCTATTATTATCACTAATATCGGAGGCAGCGGAGGCAGTATCGGGGCCAGAGAAGTGGTAGAGGCAGAACCTAACGGGTATAAGCTTTTAATGTTCCATCCGGGGCTGCTTTTGACGGAGATTTCCGGAGTGGCTGATTTTGGATTTAAAGATTTTGATATGGCAGCCAATGTTTTTATGGATGAAACTTTGGTATGGGTGACAAACCAGGCATCAGAATTCAATGATATGAAAGAGTTAGTAGAATATGCGAAGGAACATAAAGTCCAATATGCCACAGATTTTGGCGGTCATACCCATGCGGTAGCCTTGATGGTTCAGGATGCGGCAGGCGTGGAATTCAATATCATTGATGCAGGCGGATCATCAGACCGTGTGGCCGCTCTTTTGGGAAACCAGATTGATTTGATTGCAACATCCTATGGAATGATAAAAGATTATGTGGAAAGCGGAGATTTTAAAGTCCTTGGAGTTGCCGCAGACGAGAGAAATGCGGTATGTCCCGATGTTCCCACGTTTATAGAGCAGGGGATTGATGTGACAGCTCCTAAAAATTATTTCTTATCATGGCCAAAAGGGATTGATCCGGCAATTCAAAAGAAATTTGCTGCAGCGGTGGAAAATGCCTGTAATGATCCTGAACTGCAGAAAGAGATACTGGAAACCATGTGCATTGAAACGTATTATATGGCGCCTGAAGATTTATATGTGTATCTGGAAGATATGTATAATCAGTATGAACCTTTGCTGAAGAAATAAAGGAAATCCGAGGAGGAATATATATGCTGCAAAAATACAGAGATGTCTTTGCCGGTGGTTTGCTCATGATTTTCAGTGTTGTCTTATTTATATCCGCCTTATCGATTAAAAGTGCGGTTAGCATGAGTGTGGGGCCGGATTTTATGCCTAAGCTGGCTTCTGCATTGCTGTTTGTTTTGGGGGCGGCAATTGCGGTACAGGGATATTTGGAAGCTGAGAAAAAATGTGCCGTGGAGACAGAGCAGGAAATAAATTCTGCAAATAGAGGGAGAGAGGCGCAAAAGACCATTGTGTTGATGACCGCATATGCTGTATTAATTCAGCCGGTCGGTTTTTGGATCTGTACGGTCTTTTATGTTTTTTTTCAGATGTTGCTGCTGGCCCCGGCAGGAAAACGTAAACCTGTAATGTTTGGTTTGATCGCGTTGATATCAGCATCTGTAATTTATCTTTCATTTACGAAAGGTTTTCATCTTATGCTGCCGTCCGGGATTCTGGGATAAGTCATAAAAGTAAATCAACCGGGGGAAAGGCGTTTCGTACAGTGCTTTATACCCCGGCGCAGTGAAAGGAATGGATATAGTTATGAACATTTTTGAAATGTTATCGGCCGGTTTTATGCTTATTTTTACAGCTAAAACTGTTCTGCTCATCATAGCGGGGGTCGTACTGGGAATCATATTCGGCGCGATACCGGGGTTAAGTGCGACAATGGCTGTAGCGTTGTGCCTGCCCATATCTTTTGGCATGCAGCCGATTGAAGGGATCAGCCTTTTGATCGGCTTATATGTAGGCGGGATTTCAGGAGGCCTGATCAGTGCTATTCTACTGAAAATACCCGGAACGCCTGCATCGGTTGCCACCACATTTGACGGTCATCCGATGGCAATGAAGGGGCAGGCTTACAAAGCGATTAATGTGGCAATCCTGTATTCTTTTTTAGGAACTTTAATAGGAGTAGCGGCTCTGATCTGCATCGCGCCTCCATTGGCCGGGCTGGCACTGAAATTCGGCGCATATGAGTATTTTTCGGTCAGCATCTTTTCCCTGACTCTGATTTCAAGCCTGGTGAGCGGGTCTGTGATTAAAGGTTTGGCAAGTGCTGTGATAGGCCTGATTTTTTCCATGGTAGGGGCGGCACCCATCGACGCATTCCCAAGATTTACATTTGGCAGCCCTTCTCTTCATGGGGGATTTCAGATTCTGACTTTGCTAATCGGAATGTTTGCGGTCTCTGAAATCATCAATGTGGCTTTTAACGGTTTGGATGGCGACAATGGGACTGTATTTACATATAAGCCGGAAAAGGGATTTGGAATCACCTGGATGGAGTTTACCGGACAGATTGTTAATATGATCAGGAGCGCGGCCATTGGGCTAGGAATCGGAATTTTGCCGGGGATTGGGGGTGGAACTTCCAATCTGTTGTCCTATATTGCTGCTAAAAAAAGTTCTAAAGACCCGGATAAGTTCGGAAATGGGTGCATTGATGGTATTATTGCATCGGAATGCGCCAATAACGCAGGTATCGGAGGAGCACTGATCACGCTGTTGTCATTGGGAATACCCGGAGATACTACAACCGCTATGCTTTTAGGCGGTCTTATTATTCATGGAATGACACCTGGGCCTTTGCTTTTTCAGAAAAACGGCAGCATGGTTTATGGAATATTCATTGCGCTTTTGATTGCAAGCTTTATCATGCTTCTGGCAGAACATATGGGAATGAGAATATTCATAAAACTGCTGGATATTCCAAGACATATTTTGCTTCCAATCATTATGGCTCTTTGCGTTGTAGGTGCTTTTGGAAATAATAACAGAGTTTTTGATATCGGATGTATCGTATTTTTCGGTGTTGTCAGCTTCCTTTTAAGCAGTTTGAAATTCCAGCTTACCCCTATGATGCTCGGGTTTATTTTGGGTGGAAATATGGAACAGTATTTGAGGCGGGGACTGATGCAGAGTGAAGGAAGCTGGGTTCCTTTTTTTACAAGACCGATTTCAGCGGTGTTTTTAGGCCTTACGGCTGTCTCACTGCTGGCAGCCGTAGTTAAAGGAATCCGCAGTGCTAAAATATCTAAAACTATGTAAGAATGGGAGGGCTCTAAGATGTTCATTGAGTTTCCACCGGTACAGGGGGTTATAATACAGGGAATAGACCAGGTGAAAATGCCCCGGATGGTAAAAATTCATCAGCAGTATGATGATAAAAAGATTCAAAATGTGGAACAGTACCTCACTGACAGAATGAATCAGGTGGTGATGGATAAGGAATGGTTTTGCGGGAAATCCATCTGTATAGCTGTGGGAAGCAGAGGAATCAGAAACCTGCTTCTGATAGTAAAAACTGTGTGTGGAATGTTGAAAAGCTGGGGAGCGAAGCCATTTGTCATTCCTGCTATGGGAAGCCATGGGGGAGGTACTTCCGAAGGGCAGTTAGAGATACTAAGAGGGTATGATATTACAGAATGCAATATTGATGTCCCCATTATTTCAAGCATGGAAGTGGTCCGATATGGTGAACTGTCTGACAAAACGCCTTTGTACTGCGATAAAAACGCATATGAATCAGATGGCATTATCTTGATTAACAAAGAAAAACCGCATACGGCTTTCCGCGGGAAATATGAAAGCGGTCTTGCGAAGATGATTGCCATAGGAATTGCCAAACATAAGGGGGCGGCCGCTTTTCACAGACAGGGATTTTCCCGATTTGCCCAACGGATTCCTCAGGCGGCGGAATGTTTTCTGCAAAAAATGCCGGTCGTGTATGGCATCGGAATTGTGGAAAATGCCTATGATGAAATATGCGAAATCGGTGTGGCTGATGCAGAACATTTTCTGGAAATGGATGCAGAAAATCTGGAGAAAGCTAAAAAATCCATGGCAAAATTTAAATTTTCTCAGGCAGATGTGCTGGTGATTGATGAGATAGGGAAAGACATAAGCGGCCACGGCCATGATCCCAACGTTACCGGAAGGGCAGCGGTCCCGGATGACTCCTTTAAACAGGCGCTGGATTTAAAGCGTATGGTGATTCTGGATATTTCAGAAAACAGCCATCATAATGGAAATGGGATTGCAGATGCTGATATAACGACGCGGCGCTGTGTCAACAGCATAGACTGGTCGGTTGTATGGACTAATATCATGACGTCTAACGAAATACAGGGATGCAAGATCCCATTTTATGCAAACAGCGACCGGGAAGCAATTGCAATAGCAATAAGGAGCTGTATGGGAGTGGACCAGGATTTGATTAAAATAGCCAGAATACATAATACACTTCAACTGGAAACCATAGAAGTTTCCCAGGCATTGTTTGAGGAGATAAAAGATGATCCCGGTATTTCTTGGGAAGAAGGGCCATATGAGTGGGAATTTGATTCTGACGGCAATTTTGAAAAATAAACGATTATGATTGGCATGAAAGAGAGGAAATGATATGGAAAATTTGATAAGTCCGGTTATCCGTTTGAATGAACAGGATAATGTAGTTGTTGCACGAGTTGATCTGGAATCAGGCACTGAAGTTCCGGGCGAAGGATTTACAACAAAAACACCTGTGCCAGCCGGATATAAAGTTGCTGCCAGGGATATAAAAAAAGGTGAAGCGGTTGTGAAATATAATATCAGGATCGGATTTGCAAAGGAAGATACACCGGCAGGAGTGATGATGCACAGCCACAACATTGTATTTGACCATGGCACCCTTGATTATGCATTCAGCAGGGATTATAAACCCACGGAACTGATTCCGGAAAATGAACGGGCTGTTTTTCAGGGCATTGTTAGAGAAAACGGAAGCGTTGGAACCAGGAACTATATAGCGGTAATGGCAGACAGCAATTGTTCGGCAACGGCTGTCCGCAGGATAGCAGCGTATTTTACCCCTGAAAAACTGAGGGAATATCCGAATGTGGATGGAGTGATTCCGCTGGTAACAACTCTTGGATGCGGTATGGAGATGACAGGAGAACCAATGGATCTTTTGAGACGGACGATGTTCGGCTATATGGATAATCCCAATGTAGCGGGGACTGTGGTTGTGGCGCTGGGGTGTGAGCGGAATAATATTCACGATATGTTTGAGAAACTGGGGCTTTTAGAGGGCCCGATGCTTAAAAAGATTGTAATGCAGGAAATTGGCGGAACCGTGCGGGCGATTGAAAACGGAATTGCCGAAGTATATAAAATGCTTCCGCTGGCTGATAAAGCGAGACGGCAGAGTGTTTCCGCAGAGCACCTGGTTTTGGCTTTGAAATGCGGCGGCAGTGATGGCTTTTCTGGATTATCTGCAAATCCGGCATTGGGAAGAGCCGTAGATATATTGGTAAAGAACGGAGGAACCGCAATTCTATCGGAAACTCCAGAGATTTTTGGTGCGGAGCACACCCTGACCTGTCGGGCTAAAACTCCGGAAGTAGCCCAAAAACTTCTGGACAGAATCGACTGGTGGCTGGAATATAATAAAGGCAGAGATTGCCAGATCAATGGCAGGGTGAGCCCGGGAAATAATAAAGGAGGGATTGCAAATATTCTGGAAAAGTCCTTGGGCGCGTCTAAAAAAGGCGGCGAAACAGCCTTAAACGCAGTTTACTTATATGGAGAAAAAGTGCGGGAAAAGGGGTTGGTATTCATGGATACGCCAGGATATGATCCGGTGGCTGCTACCGGACAAATTGCAGGCGGCGCGAATATTATGGCATTTACAACCGGCAGGGGCTCCTGTTATGGGTGTGTACCGGTACCGTCAGTTAAACTGGCTAGCAATACTCCAATGTATATCAGAATGGAAGCAGATATGGATATTAACTGCGGCGTGGTAATTGAGGGAAAGAAAAACCTGGATGAGATGGGGCAGATCATATTTAATGAATTGCTGGAAACAGCATCTGGCAAAAAGAGCAAGAGTGAAGCGATCGGTGTTGGGGAAGATGAGTATATTCCCTGGGCGATCGGTGTCCTCGCATAATAACGAAAAACAGGGGATTGGAGACGGTGTTTTGCCGTCTTCAATCCCCTTAACTATTCATCTTTAAAGTAATTCCGTATCATCCCGTAAAAAACCTGTTCCGGTTCGGACATCACCCAGTTTTTCCTTCTGACAACCGCATTATACCGGGTCAGCTTTGGCTCCATGGAGTAGTAGGCCACGTGTTCCCTGTCGGTGGCACAGGAATCCGCTATAAATGTGACGCCCACACCGCTTGCAACCATACTCCTGGTGGTCAGTATGCTGTTGGTTTCCAGCATGCCGCTGGGTTTAAAATGACAGGCCGAAAAGATCTGATCCGCAAGAAATCCGATGCTGGACCCCTTTTTGGCAAGAAGAAAATTATCATCATGGAAATATCTGACAAAATCTTCAAATGTAATGGAGCCGTCAGGCCGTTCTTTATGAAAAGGGTGGTCTACCGGAATGGCGAAATAAACTTCTTCTGTGCGCAGAATCTCCATCTGATCGTCGAAGGGGGATTTGGACACAGCGGCCATGATACCGAGATCGATGTTTTCCTCGACAAGCATCTTTGTCAGATTGGGGGGATTGGTTTCTGAAATCTCAATGGTTACATCAGGATATTGTTTTTTGAACTGTGGAATGATGGCGGACAGCATACTGAGTGCAAACTGGGAAGTCACGCCTACCGTAATGTGCCCTTTCTGGTCCAGACCGGAAATCTCTTTATATAAATCCTTTTGGATATGTATGACCTGCTCTGCTGCTTTTACATAGAGTTCGCCTGCCGGAGTCAGGGTCAGTTCCCCTTTTGCCCGGTAAAATAAAGGAGTACCCACTTCCTGCTCCAGTTTGGTCAGATACTGGCTCAGGGACGACTGGGAAACATAGAGTTCTTCCGCCGCTTTTGTCATATTCCGCTTTTTAGCGATGGCTATGATGTAGTTTAAATATTTAACATCCAACACCGTGTCCTCCTGTTTATCAGTTTTTTACTATAGGCGCTATTAGAAAATACGATTGAAGCAATCAGAATTATTAATTGGTAAAAATGCATAAAATGCATTACAATAAATTTATAGTTCCTATAGAGAATTAATTATTAACTATTATAGCAGAATAGTTGAGGAATGTAAAAAGCTTTAATCATTATATTAAATGGGAGGGGAAAAATGGAAAAAGGTACACCAGTAGTAGTTGATATGCAAGTGATTCCTGTTGCAGGCCATGACAGCATGCTTATGACATTGAGCGGCGCTCACGGCCCATTTTTTACAAGGAATCTGGTAATCCTCAAGGACAGCGCAGGCCATACCGGAATCGGAGAAATTCATGGCGGGGATTATACCTGTGATGCCTTAAAAAGCTGTATCCCGCTGGTGGTGGGAAAACAGGTTGGTACATACCGGAAGATTCTGGACAGCATCCATAAAGCGTCTAAAAGATCGGCAGAAGACGATGGAGAAGGAATCCAAAGCCTGGATATCAGCAAACTTAAATTCGTAGTGAAAGCGGAATGGGCGATTGAATGCGCGCTTCTCGACCTTTTGGGACAGTATCTGGATCTTCCTATGTGTGAACTTTTAGGAGACGGAAAGCAGAGAGATAAAGTGGAAACACTTGGTTATCTGTTCTATGTGAGCGATAAAAGGAAAGCGGACCTCCCATATCTGGATGAATGCTACAGCGTGGATCCCTGGTTTAAACTCCGCCGGGAAGAGATGATGACGCCTGACAGGATCGTGGAACAGGCATGCACGCTGAATGACAAATACGGATTCAAAAACTTCAAGTTAAAAGGCGGTGTTTTGGCCGGAGTGGAAGAGATGGAAGCCATCAAGGCCCTGAAAAAACAGTTCCCCAAAGGGCGGATTAATATTGATCCCAACGGTGCATGGAGCCTGGAAGAAGCTGTCCGTATCTGTAAACCGATGGAAGGAATCCTCACCTATATAGAAGACCCATGCGGGCCGGAAGCCGGATTCAGCAGCCGTGAGATTATGGCGGAATTTAAGAACGCCGTAAACCTGCCGGTGGCAACCAACATGATTGCAACCGACTGGAGGCAGTTCTATCATGCGGCAGCATTAAAAGCTGTGGATATCGTGCTGGCTGATCCTCATTTCTGGGGATTTGGCGGGAGTGTGAGAATGGCTCAGATTTTAAATGACTGGGGTCTTACCTGGGGCAGCCATTCCAATAACCATTTCGATATCACATTGACTGCGTTCGCCCATGTTGCGGCAGCGGCGCCGGGAAATCCTACCGCCCTTGATACACACTGGATCTGGCAGGACGGACAGAATCTTCTTAACGATACGCCTCAGATTAAAGATGGATATCTGGAAGTGCCGGACAAGCCGGGGCTGGGTGTTGCCATCAATATGGACAGGGTTATGGAAGCCAACAAGCTTTACAACCAGCTGCCATACCATGACAGGAATGATGCAGAGGCCATGCAGTATCTGATTCCTGGCTGGAAGTTCGATTCCAAAAAACCATGTTTGGTGCGCTAGATTAAAAATATTTAAGAGATGTATTAGCTTAATTAATTTTACTTACTGAAGATACGGCGTTATAATTGGACTTGCGCGAATCATTAGGGGGTTCGCGTAAGAGAAAAATTAGGGGGAAAAGTAAATGTTTATTAAAAAATATGGTGATTTGACAGTTGGTATTTTCTTTGTACTGCTGTCGGCAGCTATGATTGTAGCTGCTTATGCGCTGCCGGCCTCCAAAGTTATGGAGATCGGACCTGATTTCATGCCTCTTTGTATCGGCTGGCTGACTCTGGTGCTTGGTGTGGCTCTGACTGTACTGAGCGCTAAAGAACTGGCAAAGAATAAGGACAAGGTGTTTGAAGAGGATGAAAACAAACCGGATTACCGGAGAGTTCTTATCAGCTTTGCATTAATCCTGGTCTATGTATTTGTGATGAAACCGGTAGGATTTATTATTTCCACAGTTGTATATCTTCCATTACAGATGTATACTCTGGCGCCTACTGAAGGCAGAAAACCTGTGTTCCTGACGATTATATCAATCGCATTCACATTCGCTGTTTTCTTCTTATTCCGTTACGGATTTAAGATCGTGCTGCCTGCAGGTATTTTCACAATTAATTTATAGGAGGGATTTTATGAACGCATTAAGTCATTTAGGCTCTGCATTTGTGGCCATCAGCACTCCGCAGTCATTACTTCTTATGGCAGCAGGCGTTGCGGTTGGTATTATCTTTGGTTCCATTCCGGGACTTTCGGCAGCTATGGCCGTAGCACTTTTTTTACCGCTCACATTTACATTGGATGCTTCCCTGGGTTTAAACCTGCTGGTTGCAGTTTATATCGGAGGTATTTCCGGCGGTCTTATTTCAGCGATTCTTCTGAACATGCCTGGTACGGCATCTTCAATTGCAACAACATTTGACGGTTATCCTATGGCCCAGAAGGGCGAGGCAGGAAGAGCTTTGGGATACGGAATTGTATTTTCCTTTATCGGATGTATTTTTTCATTCATCATTTTGACATTCCTGGCTCCGCCTATCGCTAAAGTGGCCCTCAAGTTTACGCCTGCAGAGAACTTCGGTATCTCCGTATTCGCGCTTACCATGGTGGCTGTACTGGCTTCCGGTTCCATGTTAAAGGGTATATTATCCGGTATGATGGGTCTTATGGTGGCTATGGTAGGTATGGCGCCGATTGACGGTATTCCACGTTTTACTTTTGGAAGCAAAGCGCTGCTTGCTGGTTTTGATACACTTCCAACTCTGATCGGTATCTTCGCGATTTCCGAGATTCTGCTGACAGCAGAAAAGATGGGAAGCGGTAAAGCGCTTGAGACGGTTAAAATCAACAAGATTAAAGGTTTTGGATTCAGCTGGAAAGAATTTGTATATCAGATTCCCAATGCGCTGCGTTCTGCTTTAATCGGTACGGGTATTGGTATTCTTCCTGGTATCGGCGGAAGTACTTCCGGTATGATGTCTTATGTAACAGCTAAAAACATGTCCAAGCATCCGGAAGAATTCGGAAAAGGCTGTCCGGACGGCATCGTTGCAACAGAAACTGCCAACAACGCTACCATCGGAGGCGCTATGATTCCTCTTCTGGTACTGGGTATCCCTGGAGACGGTGTTACCGCTATGATGTTGGGCGGATTCCTGATCCATGGTTTGTCAACAGGTCCGCTTCTGTTCACGAAGAGTGCAGATATCGTTTATGGTATTTTTGCGGCATGTATCGTATGCAGTTTCTTTATGCTGATTATAGAGTTCTTTGGTATTAAAGGTTTTGTACAGTTACTTAGAATTCCGAAACACATTCTGATGCCGTTTATCCTGGTATTATGTGCGGTAGGCGCTTATGCAACCAACAACAAGATTTTTGACGTTCAGTCCATCATCCTGTTTGGTGTAATCGGTTATCTGATCACTAAGTTTAAGATGTCCGTATCGCCGTTCGTATTGTGTTTCCTGATCGGTGAGATGGTTGAAACTTATCTGAGACGTGGTCTGATGCAGTATAAGAGTTTTGGCGCGTTCTTTAAGAGGCCGATTTTCGACGTATTCTTTGCACTTGCCATCGGTATCCTTGTATGGTCAATTTTCAAGGAATGGAAAGCTTATAAGGTCAAACTCAGAACACAAAAATAATGATGTCAGCCGGACCACAGCAGAGTCCGGTTCACATAAATAATGTTAAAGGAGAAAGAGAGATTATGAGGAAAAGAATTTTAGCAACAGTATTGGCAGCGGGCATGGTAGCCAGCTTAGCAGCATGCGGCGGCGGATCAGGCGCAACAGAAGCAGCAAAGACAGAGGCAGCAAAAACAGAAGCAGCTAAGACAGAAGCACCGGCTGAAACAAAAGCAGAGGAATCAAAAGCTGAAGGCGAGACAAAGGCTGAAGCAGAAGCTCCTGCATCAGACTGGAAGCCTGACACAACAATTTCTATCGTAGTTCCTGCATCAGCAGGCGGTACAACCGACCTTTCCGCACGTGTTTGGGCTCAGTTCGCAAAAGATCTTGGATTTGACGCAGTTGTAGTTAACGCAGGCGGCGCATCAGGTTCCGTAGCAGCTAACCAGGTACTGGATGCAGCAGCAGACGGATGTACAGTATTATACGGACACAACCTTGTTAACGTTGCTAACATCGCAGGCGTTACAGATTATAACTATACAGCATTTAAATTAGGACCTACTTTCTGCCTGGAACCTGCACAGCAGTTATATGTTTCAGCTGACAAATACAAAGACTGGAATGATTTTGTAGAGCAGGCGAAAGCTAATCCTGGAAAATTAATGGCTTGTACAGAAGTTGGCGCTTATACATATTATGAATTATTAGGACTTGAAGTTGCTGCAGGTATCGACCTTGACTTAGTAGACGTTGGATCTAACTCTGAAAAGATCGCAGCTTTATTAGGCGGACAGGTTGACTTAATGCCAGGTGCATACGGCAACGCAAAAGATTATGTGGAATCCGGTGATTTCGTATGCTTAGGTGTTCCTACTGCTGAAAGATACGAAACTGTAAGTGATCTTCCTACTTTAAAAGAGCAGGGCGTAGATTATGTATATCCTGACTGTGAATTCTCCTTCTACTTCCCTAAAGATACACCAGACGAAGTGATCGCAGCTTATGAAGCAGTTACAAAACAGTTAACAGAGAACGAAGAAGTTGTTGCAGCTTTGAATAACCTTGCTATGGTTCCAAAGTACTTAAATGCAGCTGATTCAGAAGCTAACGATGCTAAGATCTTCACACAGCTTGAAGAAATCGCAGCTACTGTTCAATAATTAATCAACCTAAAGAAAAACGGCCTTTCCGGTGAGAACTGGAAGGGCCGTTTTCATATTATGGAAAAGCTGCTCTATGGTATTAAAAGGCCATGCAAACGAGGTTGGCGGCAGGCTTTTACAGGCGCGGGATTCGGCTGATAAGACCTGCTTATGAGGCTGATCTGAAATAAATATTAGATATTGTATATGGAAAATGATATTATAAAAACAGAAAAAGTGTTACCAAAATCATGAGAATAAGGAGAATGGGTAAATGAGCAAAATGAGGTTAATTCTGCGCTGGCATGGCGAAAAAGACCCTGTTTCACTGAAACAGTATTCACAGGTTCCCAACATCTATGGGATTGTAACGTCTCTGTATCATCTGCCTCTGGGTGTGGAGTGGGATGAAGCGGTAATCCGGGGATTGGTACAGGAGGTGGAACGCTATGGACTGAAACTGGAGATCGTGGACAGCTTCCGTGTACACGAAGATATTAAAAGGGGATACGATACAAGGGATGCTTTAATCGAAAACTATAAGAAGAATATAAGAATGCTGGCAAGATGTGGAATCAGGGTCATTTGTTATAATTTTATGCCGGTTTTTGATTGGACGAGGACGGATCTGGAGCATGTGCTTCCGGACGGATCGGACTGCCTTTCCTTTGATATTGAAAAGGTTCAGGAGGTGGATCCGGACGAGGGAATCGACCTTCCGGGCTGGGGCACAAATTATACTCAAAAACAGCTTAGGGAACTGCTGAAATCCTACGAAGGAATCGGAGAAAAGGAGCTTTGGGAGAACTTTAAATATTTCCTGGACGCAGTTGTGCCTGTTGCGGAAGAAGCGGGAATCATCCTGGCCCTGCATCCGGATGATCCGCCAAGACCGATTTTCGGTCTGCCCCGTTTGGCAAAGAATGCAGAGGACTACAGACGGATACTTAACTATATTGACAGCCCTTCTAATGCGATCACCTTCTGTACCGGATCTTTCGGTTCCACAGCGGACAATGACCTGCCGGCCATGATAAGAGAATTCGGCGCCAGGAAGAAGATTCCGTTTGTACATTTCAGGAATATCAAACTGGAAGAGAACGGGGACTTTTACGAATCCGGCCACGTGACGGAAAGCGGATCCCAGGATATGGGCGAAATCATGAGGGCTCTCCACGATACGGATTTTGACGGATACCTCCGCCCGGATCACGGCAGAAGAATCTGGGATGAAGCGTGGACGGAAAAAGAAGTGGTTCAGCCGGATGGTTCCGTGGTGGTTGAGAAGAGGCCGGACGGATGGAACGGTAAAAAACCGGTTGCCGGTTATGGGTTATTTGACCGGGCGCTGGGCGCTGCTTATGCAGTGGGGCTTTGGGAAGGAATTACGAAACAGAAATCTGCGGATCGGGAATAAATCAGGACGGAGATATGGTATGTTCGGCAAATTGCCGGATGTGCGGTATCTCCGTTATTTTTGACCAATTATTGATAAAAGTCCAAAGATGTCATTTAATTTAAAAATATAAAATAATTTTATTCAAAATATGGTACAAAGTACCGGATATTGTGTATAATATTGACAACATTGTTCGTTGTGTTATCATGAAAACAGAAGACGGAGGAATACTTATGAAAAATGTACTGGTACGGTTACAAGAGTATTCAGCGCAGGCCAGCGGCGCTGAAAAGGGGATTCTTTCTAATCTGCTGACGAATCCGGAATCGTTTGGCGGCTGCAGCATTCATGAGCTTGCGGAGAGGACATTCTCATCGCCTTCAACAATCATCCGATTGTGTCATAAGACTGGTTTTGATGGATATAAGGAATTTCAAAGGTCTTTAATGTATGAACTGGCAGTCCGAAAGGAAGCAGACAAGAAACAGATGGATGAGATCAAAAGGGACGACAGCTTGGAAGAAATTGTTGATAAGGTTACATATAAAAATATCGTTTCTCTTGAAAATACCAGAAAATTGGTGGATCTGCCTGTGCTGCAGCGTTGTGTGGAGCTGCTGAGAGAGTGCAGCTCTGTTTATTTATTTGGCATGGGGTCATCCCTTTTGGTGGCCAGGGATGCTTATTTGAAATTTTTAAGGGTTAATAAGAGCTGCCATGTTTGTGATGACTGGCATGCCCAGCTTTTGCAGGCCATGAATATCCGTCCGGATTGTGCGGCGATTATTATCAGTTATTCGGGCCTGACGCAGGAGATGATCCGGTGCGCAAAGGAAATCAGAAAAAAAGGCGCGCCCATCATCGTGATCTCACGTTTTGAAGAATCGCCTTTGGCAAAACTGGCGGATTATAACCTTTGTGTGGCAGCTACGGAATTTATTATCAGAAGCGGCGCCATGTCATCCAGAATATCGCAGCTCAACATGATCGATATCCTGTATACAGCTTATATGAACTGTAATTTTGATGACAGTATGAAGCAGCTTAGGCGTACCCACATTAATAAACCGGCAGAATGAGAAGGAAAAGAGCTTCGGTCTTTTGAAGTGGTATGAGGAGGGGAATCGGTGCTTGATTTAGAAAATATGACAACAGAGTCAAGAAATGACCGTACAATAAACCTGGATCAGATGACACCGCTGGAAATTGCCGGCGTCATGAACCAGGAAGACGGCCGCGTGATAGAAGCGGTGCGAAAGGTGCTGCCCCAGGTTGCTGCAGCAGCGAAATGGTGTACGGAAAGCCTGAGAAATGGCGGAAGAATTATTTATATGGGAGCAGGGACCAGCGGTCGTATGGGACTATTGGATGCGGTGGAATGCCCTCCTACATTTGGCGTATCGCCGGATGTGGTGATCGGACTTTTAGCAGGCGGAGAATATGCTTTTGTAAAAGCAGTGGAGGGGGCTGAAGACAGCCAGATTCTGGGGGTAGAGGATTTAAAGAGAATCGGTCTTACTTCCCGGGATACTGTGATCGGGATAGCGGCCAGCGGCCGGACGCCCTATGTGGTGTATGGTTTGAAATATGCGAAACAGACAGGGTGTAAAACTGCCGTAATCGTATGCAATCATAATTCTCCTATGGCTATGGAAGCGGATCTGGCAATTGAACCCATTGTCGGCCCGGAAGTGCTGACCGGCTCCACCCGATTAAAGTGCGGAACGGCTCAGAAAATGATCCTGAATATGATATCGACAGCCAGCATGGTGGGGATCGGCAAGGCTTACCAAAACCTGATGGTGGATGTGGTTCCAACCAATGATAAGCTGAAGGCAAGAGCGGAGAATATGGTCATGACGGCGGCCCAGTGCGGGCGAAAAGAGGCCAGAGAGGCCTTAGAGGCGGCAGAAGGGAATACCAAACTGGCAATTACAAAAGTCCTGCTGCATTGTGAAATTAATGAGGCCAGAAGATGTCTGGAACATACAAACGGCCACATCAGAGATGCCTTAAATGTATGAAAGAGTAACTTATTCATAAAGTTTTAGCTGTGTGAAGCGGCGGAATCGAGGGTAATATGAAAAAAATTATCAGTGTGTTAACAGCAGCGAGTTTGGTCCTCACCTGTGCCGGCTGTTCATCGGCCACAAAAGAAACAACAGCAGCGAAAGCCGGGGAGACGGCAGTTCAGGAAACAACCGCTCAGGAAACGAAAGCGGAGGCAGCAAAGGAAGAGAAGAAAACGGAACCTGAGAGCAAAAAGGAGACAGAAAGTAAGACGGAAGGCGGAAAACTGGTCCTATATACTTCAACGGCCCAGGATAATCTGGATATTGTGCTCCCGGCTTTTGAGGAGGCTACAGGGATTAAGGTGGAACTGATCCGTGGTTCAACAGGAGAGATCAATGCCAGAATCCAGGCAGAAGCGCAGAACCCCTATGGTGATGTGGCGTGGATTCCTGAAAGCTACATTCTCAGCGACCCCTCTTATTTTGAATCCTATATTTCAGAAAACGACAGCCTGTATGACCAGGCTTTCAGAAATACATCCGGTTATGCGACAAATATCAATTATGCGATTCCGGTCATCATTTACAATAAGGAATTGGTGGATTTTGAAATTACAGGGTATGCTGATCTGCTGAAACCTGAGTTAAAAGGAAAGATCGCCATGGGCAATGCGGCTTCCAGTTCCAGTGCCTACAATCAATTGGAAAATATGGTGCTGGCCATGGGAAAGGGAGACACGCTGGATGCAAAAGTGGATTCGGAGGAAGCCTGGGCCTATGTTGAGGAATTTTTAAAGAATCTGGACGGCATCATTGTGGACAGCTCCAGCGCTACCTATAAAGGTGTGCTTTCAGGGGAATACGCGGTCGGCATGTCCTGGGATACCCCTGCGCAGGAATATTTGGCAGACAAAGTGGAAAATGTAGGCGTCGTGTATATGAAGGAAGGCGTTATTCCAAAACAGAGTTCCGTAGCGGTTATTAAAAATGCATCAAATATGGAAAATGCCAAGAAGTTTGTGGATTATATGTCCAGCAAAGAAGGACAGTCTGTCTTAGGCGCAAAGGTCTTAGGCGCGAATCCGCTGATGAGCGGCGTGGAGATTGCCGACTATAAGATGGATATTTCTTCTCTGCATACGATCCCGATCACCACCCAGTGGTCGGCAGATAAAAAAGAGGATATTTTGAAGAGGTATGAGGATTTGTATCTGGACATTCTGGAATAAGAGGGAAAACATATGAGTGTTTCAATAAAGATAGAGCATGCGGTTAAAAAGTATGGAGATAAGGTCATAATACCCGACCTGTCACTGAATATCCGCCAGGGAGAGTTTTTTACTCTCCTTGGCTCCAGCGGTTGTGGCAAAACCACGCTTCTCAGAATGATTGCCGGATTCAATACGATTGAAGGAGGCAGCTTTTATTTTAATGACAAGCTGATCAATCATCTGCCGCCTTATAACAGAAATATCGGAATGGTATTTCAAAACTATGCGGTATTTCCTCATATGACAGCGGAAAAGAATGTGGGTTATGGCCTGAAACAGCGGAAGATTAAAGACCCGGAGTATTCACAAAGGGTGAACGATATCCTGGACGTGGTCCAGATTGCCGGATTGAAGGACCGGCTTCCTTCTGATATGAGCGGAGGCCAGCAGCAGCGGATTGCATTGGCCCGGGCGATTGTGATCCAGCCGGATGTTCTTCTTATGGATGAACCTCTTAGCAATCTGGATGCCAAACTCCGCGTGGAGATGAGGCTTGCTATTAAAAACATACAGAATCAATATAAAATCACCACATTATACGTAACCCATGACCAGGAAGAGGCCCTTTCCATGTCGGACCGGATTGCGGTAATGAATAAAGGTGTGATTCAGCAGATTGGCACTCCGGTGGAAGTTTACTGCCGTCCCTCCAATCTGTTTGTGGCCACATTTATCGGTCAGAGCAACCTGTTTGACTGTGAAGTTGTAAAAAGAGCAACCGGGACATTTGTGAAATTTTTTGACGGAAGTGAATATAAGGCCGGAAGGTTAACGGATTCTGTGAATCACGGGCAGAATGTAAAAGCGGTCATCCGGCCGACTGAATTGAATTTTCAGGAGGAAGGTATCAGGGGAGAAGTTGTGGAGAGTATTTTCCTGGGAACTGAAATGCGCTACATTATCAGGCTGGCGGACGGCAATCAGGTGGAAATTTCCCAGGATATCAAAAAAAGGATGAGAACGCCAGGAGATCAGGTGAGGCTTGGATTTGATATGGAAGAAATCAATTTGTTTGATATGGAGAGTGGAAATTCTCTGATGAAGGATGTGAAGAAGCATGAGTAGAAAAAGAATGAGGATTGACGGGTGGACGCTGATTTCCATTATCTGTTTTGTCTATTTTGGTATCTTCTTCATCTACCCCATATCGAAAATACTGATAAACAGTGTTTATGATTCAGCGTCAGGATCCTTTCAGTTTGATACGTTCGTAAAATTTTTCAGTAAGAAGTATTACACGAATACGATCATCAACAGCTTAAAAGTGACCACTCTTGCCACGTTTCTGACGTGCGCCGCAGGAACAGCTTTGGCCTATATCAGCAGGACCATTAAGATCAAAGGGAAAGGGATGATCGATATCATGCTGATGATATCGGTTGTTTCCCCGCCGTTTATCGGTGCGTATTCCTGGGTTATTTTGCTGGGCCGGGCCGGACTCATTACCGGTTTATTAAAGAAAATAGGAATTAATTACGGCGGTATCTATGGATTTGGCGGAATTCTTCTTGTGTTCACCCTGAAGCTGATGCCGCTTGTGTACCTCTATGTTTCAGGAGCGCTGAAGAATATGGACAGCTCTCTGATTGAGGCGGCGGAAAGCCTGGGCAGCAAAGGATGGAACCGGATACGGGAAATCGTGATTCCGCTGATCCTTCCGACGATTCTGGGATCGGGATTATTGGTATTTATGAGAATACTGGCTGATTTTGGTACGCCGAAACTGATTGGAGAAGGGTACCGGACACTGCCTACGCTGATTTATGATTCTTTTATTGGGGACGTGTCCAATGACAAAACGCTGGCAGCCACAATCAGTGTGGTGATCATTTTATTTACAACGGTGATTTTTCTTTTACAGCGTTATGTATCGGGGCGGAAAAAGATCGAGATGTCCGCATTGAGGCCGGTGGAACCCAGAAAAGAAACGGGGGTTAAGAATGTGCTGGCGCATCTGTTTGTCTATTTGTGCGCCGGTTTTGCCATTCTTCCCATGCTGGTAGTATTGTATAATTCGTTTCAAAAGACAAAAGGCACCCTGTTTATAGGCGGGTTTACGTTGGAAAACTATACGAAATCCCTGGAAACCATGGGCATGACCATAAAAAATACGTTTCTATTTTCAGCCATTGCCCTGGCCATCATTATTACTTTGGGTGTTGTGATTGCCTATACTTCAATCCGTAAACGGAACAAACTCACATCATTTCTGGATGTGATCTCCATGTTTCCGTATATCATACCGGGATCTGTGCTGGGCATCGCCCTGATCCTTTCTTTTAATAAAAAACCGCTGTTACTAAGCGGAACAGCGGTGATCATTATTATGGCCTGGGTAATCAGAAGGCTGCCTTATACAATCCGAAGCAGTGAGGCAATTCTCAGGCAGATTGACCTCGGGGTGGAAGAGGCGTCTCTGAGCCTGGGAGCCAATGGATTTAAAACGTTTGTATGCATTACGCTGCCCATGATGGCCAGCGGGATTATGTCCGGCGCCATCATGAGCTGGCTGTCGATCATCACTGAGCTGAGCGCTTCCGTCATGCTTTGGGTAACCTCTACCCAGACCATTACCATTGCAATTTATTTTCAGGTGATGGACGGAAACTACGGGACGGCATCCGCCCTGTCGTCCATGCTCAGTCTGCTGACCGTCTGTGTTCTGCTTTTATTCTTTAAATTAACAGGCAAGAGAGAAATAGAGCTATAACAGGGCGCTGGGCGCCGCCTGGCTGGAAGGACAGGCTTCTGCCGGAATATTGGTTCCGGTGGCGGTCTGTCCTTCCTTCTGCCTCAGATGACGGAAAATATAGACAGTAACAAAGAACACCGCTATCAGTGAAACGATATCTGCGGCCGGAGCGCTATATAAGGTTCCGGTCAGCCCCATATAGCGGGGCAGGATTAATACTAAAGGCACGCTGAGGATAAAATCACGGAGAAGTGACAATCCGGTGGATAAGAAGGGTTTTCCAAGGGCCTGAAGGAATATGCTGGTGGCTTTCTGGATACAGCAGAATAAAATTGTGGACAGGAACAGGCGGAAGGCCATAACTGCGAATTCATTGTATAAGTCGCTTTCACTTCCGAATATGGAAATGATCTGTTGAGGAAACGCCTCAAAACAGATGGTGGCTATGATGCCCACACAGGCTTCTGCCATTATCATGGTTTTAAATATCTCTTTTACCCGTCCGTATTTACCGGCTCCGTAGTTAAATCCTATAATCGGCTGGGAACCGGCTGCGATACCGACCACGACAGCGATGATGATCTGAAAGACTTTCATTACGATGCCCACTACCGTAAGGGGGATATCAGCTCCGTATTTGGACTGGGCCCCGTAAGCCACGAGGGTGTTGTTCATAACAGCCATGATGATTACGATAGAAATCTGCGTTAAAAAACTGCTGATCCCCAAGGGCAGGAATTTTTTCATGACACTGGGATCCGGCAGAAAGCTGTCCCTGCTCAGATGAAAGGTTTTGGTATGGAACAGATAATAACCGGCCAGGAATGCGGATACGATCTGTCCGGTGATGGTGGCCGCTGCCGCTCCGGCCATGCCCCAGTGCAGCACAAAAATCGCAACCGGATCCAGAATTACGTTGATCACAGCTCCTATTAATGTAGAAACCATGGCAAACTGCGGATTTCCGTCCGCCCTTATGATGGAATTCATGCTATTGGCAAACATGAAAAATGGGATGCCCATAATAATATAGAAGAAATACTCTTCGGCATAGCCGATATTGCCTTCTGTGGCGCCGAAGGCCCACAGCAGTTTATCCCGGGAAAGGGCCAGAAACACCGTAAAAATAAGGCTGACCGCTATGATAAACGAGACTGCGTTTCCCACACTTTTTTTCGCCCTCTTTTCATCTTTCATGCCCTGGCAGATGCTGAGATAGGCGGCGCACCCGTCTCCTGTGAGTAGGGCAAGGGAAAGGGCGATAACGGTGACTGGAAAGATGATATTGGTGGCCCCGTTTCCCAGATATCCGATTCCCCTTCCGATAAAAATCTGGTCGACGATATTATACAGGGATGAAACGAGAAGAGACATGATGCAGGGAATCGAGAACTTCAACATTAATTTTCCGATTTTCCCCTCTGCCAAGTATTGATTTGTATTTAATGTGTGATCCATAAAGTACCTCCATTTTCATTAAATAAAACGGCTGCATCAGCGATGAGAGACCCTCTCATCGCTGATACAGCCGTTTTGCAGCCTATATCGTAACATATTTTTTTGCGGGGTGTAATTGGCAATGGTACACAAAGATTTACCACTATAGATATGTATAAAAGTAACAAAAATAACCTGTCCCTTCAACGTGCAAAGATGGCTGCCAAAAATCAATTTTCAAACATGCTAGGGTGTATTGCAGTAGATTTTTGCCAGGCGGATGAACTCGCGGGCGGCTTCGCTCAAATATCCGTCCTTCCTGTAGCTGACGGTCATTTCCCATTCCAGTTTTTTGGGCAGAGAGAAACAGGCCATGCCTTCCCTGTCCTTTTTTACATAATAATAAGGAAGAAGGCCGCAGCATAAGTTGGATTTTATCATGGTTACAATGGCCAGGTTATTGGAGGTTTCGAACAGCACATTGGGCACAAATCCGGCCTCCTGAAACGCGGATTCCACCAGAGGCCGGATGGTGGAACCTTTGTACATGAGCACAAAGGGTTCATATTTCAATTCAGACAGATCCAGGGTGGCAAAGGGCTGACCTTCCGGCGCGGCTAATGTGCCTAAGGGGTGTCCTTTGGGGATGGCTGCTATAATCTCTTCCTGCATCAGCGTTATGAAATTGCTGCCGTTTTTCTGCTTTTCGCAGAGGGTTTGAAACCCGATATCCAGATCACCCCGTGAGATCAGTTCCTGCTGCTGTCTGACGCTTAATTCCATTGGCTCCACTATGATTGTGGGATAGAGGCGGTGGAAATCAGGATAGACTGCGGAAAACATGGCAATTCCCCTGCCGGAGGTGAAGCCTACGGAAAGTTTCCCTTTCCGGGATTCAGCCATGTCATTTAAAATGCTGTAGGTTTTCCGTTTGATGCGCAGGATTTCTCTGGCATTTTCCAGATAGACCAGTCCGGCTTCCGTCGGGTGCCAGTCCGTTCGGGAACGGTAAAACAGTTGGATTCCCAGTTCCTTCTCCAGTTTAAGAAGCTGCTGGTTTAAGGCGGACTGGGTGATAAACAGTTTTTCAGCAGCTCTTGTGATGTTGTTTTCATCAGCAATTTTTACGATATATTCTATTTGTTTCAGGTCCATAAAGTTCCCCCTCATTTTTCCGGTTCTTCATAAGTATAAGTCAGTTATATAATAAAAGTGAATTGGAATCAATAGAGAAGTCTTAATTTATCTAATTAAAAACTAAAAAATATTAATTTTACTTAATAAAGCCTATGCGCTATAATGGGAACAAAGGATAAATTTGCAGGAGGAGGGTCAGTTATGCGGATTGTAAAAGGGGGAAATGTGTCCCGTCTGCTTCAGGATGTGAAAATTCCCAGGATGTTCCATGCTACGCAGACATTTAATAAAGACAGAATCGATCCGTCTGAAATACCTGGTGTCGTTTATGGACAGATGTCCAGGCCGGAGATTGCGGCTACGATTCAGCCGGGTATGAGTATTGCCGTCACCGCAGGAAGCCGCGGCGTCGCTAATGTGGACATCATCACCAGAGCGATTGTGGATTTTTGTAAAGAAAAGGGAGCGCATCCATTTATTGTGCCCGCAATGGGAAGCCACGGAGGCGCGGATGCCAGGGGACAGAAGGAACTGCTGGAGGGTTATAATATCACAGAGGAGAGCATGGGATGTCCGGTAAAATCATCCATGGAAACTGTGATGTTGGGATACTCTGAATACGGAAAACCGGTTTATCAGGACAAGAATGCCCATGAGGCCGACGGAATCATCATTTCCTGCCGGGTAAAGCCCCATAACGCATTCCGGGGACCTTATGAAAGCGGCATCTGCAAGATGATGGTTGTGGGTCTGGGAAAACAGAAAGGGGCAGAAAGCGTACATAGCGACGGCCTGGGCAATATGGCCCGGAACCTGCCGGCCAATGCAAAAGTGGTTGCAAAGAAATCCAACATCCTGTTTGCCATACCATGCGTTGAGAATGCCTATGACGAAACGGCTCTCATCGAAGCCATACCTAAGGACAAGATCTTTGAACGTGAGCCGGAACTTTTAAAGATGGCATTTTCTAATATGCCTAGCATTCTGGTGGAAGAAGCGGATGTTTTGGTTGTAAATGAGATGGGGAAAAATTACAGCGGAACCGGAGTTGATCCCAACATATCCGGAACCTGGTCCACAGAGTTTGGAAAAGGCGGTCTTAAGGTAAAACGGACCTGTTTCCTGGATTTGACGGACTGTTCCCACGGCAATGCCAACGGTATGGGGCTTGCGGATATCATCACAGCCAGAATGTATGACAAATTGGATTCGGAAGTGATTTACCCCAACTGCTTCACCAGTACGGTGCTCCGTTCCGGCATGATGCCTCCAGTGGTTGCAACGGACAAAGAGGCCATCCAGGCATGCATCCGCACTGCCAATGGTGTGGAAGACAGGGAAAAATGCAGGATTGTGCGGATTAAAAATACCCTTCACGTGGGGAATATCATGCTGTCGGAGGCCTATTATGAGGATGTGAAAAACGGCAGATACCCGGGCGTGACTGCCGATTCCGAACCGGCTGACCTGGAATTCGATGAGGATGAAAACCTGATCACACCGATGTAACAAGAATTATTTATGAGGAGGTAATGATTTGAGCACACCATTATATATTAAAATCAAAGAAGAAGATAATGTGGCCATTGCAGTCAATGAAATCAAAGCCGGCACCGAAGTGATGCCGGGAATTACAGCTGCCCAGGATATTCCGCAGGCGCATAAAATTGCACTCTGTGATATTCCAAAGGATGGGAAAATCATCCGCTATGGGGTTGTATTGGGATATGCAATCGACCCGATTAAAAAGGGCGACTGGATCAATGAAAAGATGCTGATTCTCCCAACCCCCCCGTCCGTAGACGAAATGGTATTCGGAACAAACCTTGTGACGGATCTTCCGACACCGCCGGTAACTACCTGGGAAGGCTACCGCAATCCCGGCGGCGGTTATGCAGGCACCCGTAATATATTAGGTATCAGCACCACTGTTCAGTGTGTGACCGGTGTCTTAAATGTGGCCGTCGCTAAGATGAAGGCAGAACTTCTTCCTAAATACCCCAATGTGGACGACATCGTGCCGATCAACCATGCATATGGCTGTGGCGTTGCCATCAATGCGACAGAAGCGAAAGTTCCGATCCGCGCCTTAAGAAACCTGTCCAAACATCCTAATTTCGGCGGGCAGCTTATGGTTGTGGGTCTTGGTTGTGAAAAGTTCACGGTGGAAATGCTGTGTGACGAAGCTGACATCACTCCGGAAAATGTGATTATCCTTCAGGAGAAAAAGGGCTTTGACGCCATGATCGACGCCCTCATGGAGATGGCGGACAAGAAACTGGCTATTTTAAATGAAAGAAAGAGGGAGACCCTTCCGCTTTCCGATCTGCTGATCGGCCTGCAGTGCGGAGGAAGTGATGCATTTTCAGGTGTGACGGCAAATCCATCGGCTGGATATGCCGCTGATATGCTGGTAAAGGGCGGGGCCACCGTATTGTTTTCCGAGGTTACGGAAGTTCGCGACGGCGTTTACCTGATTGGCGAGCGCTGTGTGAATGAAGAAGTAGGTAAAAAACTGGCTGCTGAAATGAAATGGTATGACCACTATCTGGAGGAAGGCCAGGTTGACCGCAGCGCCAACCCGACACCAGGCAATAAAAAAGGCGGGCTTTCCAATATCGTGGAAAAAGCCATGGGTTCCATTGCAAAATCCGGCACATCTCCGGTTGTAGAAGTGCTTTCCCCGGCAGAGAAGCCGTCTAAGAAAGGCCTGATCTATGCAGCGACCCCTGCCAGCGATATTGTCTGCGGCCCTTGCCAATTGGCATCCGGAATTGGCCTTCAGGTATTCATGACAGGCCGCGGCACCCCTTATGGACTGGCGATTGCGCCCGTTATCAAAGTCTGCTCCAGAAATGATATGAAAGAGCAGTGGCCGGATCTGATCGATGTGAACGCGGGCCCGATTGCTACGGGCGATGCTACGATTGAGGACATCGGAACTTTACTGTTTAACGAGATCGTGGATGTGGCCAGCGGAAGAAAGCAGAGCTTTGCGGAGAAATATAAACTTCATAATGATTTGTGCATCTTTAATCCGGCGCCAATCACCTGATTTTCCGGTTAAAGATTATTTGTGCACCCGGGCGATGCTCCCTGAGAGGTTTATGAGGGGGGATTGTCCGGGTGTGTTTTTTTGGAGAGTTTGAAATGTTATGGGATGCGGGCTATGTAACCTGAATTCGGGGCAAATCTCCCGCAAAGTGGGATGTGCAGGTGGTGGAGATGAAGTTTCAAACACACTATAGAGCATTGTTCACAGTTTTCATTCAATAAAAGTAACCGTTCAGGCGGCGGGATAATTGACAATAAAATCATTGAGAATTAACATTTTTACTGGTATAATTACATGGCAGTCATAGATATTGCTGGACTGCAGCAAGAGTATTCTGATATGGTGGAAGTCATCCACATTCTACAGGCCGTTTCGGCCGCATTTTCCTATGAAGATTCGGGTGTCAAAAGGTCAAAGACCTTTGATATAAATTTGTACCTTGAAAATTTAACACGATATTTAAGTTTTACGTCTGTTTT
>JAGZXV010000054.1 GCA_018378255.1 Clostridiaceae bacterium
TCCTCTGGATATCGTTCTGAATCCTCTGGGTGTGCCTTCCCGTATGAATATCGGACAGGTGCTGGAGATTCATCTCAGTCTGGCTGCGAAAGCGCTGGGCTTCAATATTGCCACTCCTGTATTTGACGGAGCAAACGAGGATGACATCATGGATACTCTGGAACTGGCAAATGATTATGTAAACTTGAGCTGGGAAGAGTTCTCTGAGAGACATAAAGAAGAATTGCTCCCGGAAGTATATGATTATCTGTATGAAAACAGAGAACACAGAAAATTGTGGAAAGGTGTTCCGATTTCCCGCGATGGTAAAGTAAGACTTCGTGACGGACGTACCGGAGAGTATTTTGACAGTCCGGTAACCATTGGACACATGCATTACCTGAAGCTGCATCATCTGGTAGATGATAAGATCCATGCCCGTTCTACAGGTCCATACTCCCTGGTAACACAGCAGCCTCTGGGTGGTAAAGCTCAGTTTGGTGGACAGCGTTTTGGAGAGATGGAGGTTTGGGCGCTGGAAGCTTACGGTGCATCTTACACTCTTCAGGAGATTTTGACTGTAAAATCAGATGATGTGATCGGTCGTGTGAAAACGTATGAGGCGATTATCAAAGGTGATAATCTTCCTGAACCTGGTATTCCGGAATCCTTTAAGGTATTGCTGAAAGAGCTGCAGTCTCTGGGTCTGGATGTGAAGGTTCTGAGAGATGATAATACGGAAGTAGAGATCATGGAAAATATCGATTACGGTGATACTGATCTGCGTTCCATCATTGAAGGAGACAAAAACTACCATAATGATGATCAGGAAGCTGATTAAGCCCATGGTTATCATCTTGATCTTTATCATCCGGTTGTACAAGGTATCGGCATAAGCGCTGGCCGCTTCCGCACCATTTTTATTGAATTCCACCACGTCGAGGAACAGGCCGCTGACCTGATTGAAATAATCTCTGGACTGTCCTATGATGAGCTCCCTGGCGTCATCCGTGTCATTTCTCCGGCTAATTTCTAATATCTGCCGGCTGTATTCCAGATATTCATGCCAGTCATCCTCCGCCTGCCGCATCAGACGTTCGTCCGTTTCATTGGTAATCAACGATTCATATTGGCGGAACTTGTCCTCAATATCCTCACAAATCAATGCCATCTCCTTTTCCAGTTCTTCCATAACGGCCTCATCATGAGTGATCACATGGTTATACTCATTAATTCTGTAATCGGAAGTGGCTGTATTCAGCTCTTCAGCTATAATGACCGACGGCAGCCAGGCCTGTGTCATATCCGTACTGGATTTTCTGATCTGGTTGGTGGTGATTAATGAGGACGCCCCCATTAAAATAAGCCCCAGCACACTGACTATTCCCAATAATATCAGTTTCTTTTTCAATCTCGCATTTCGAAAATGTTTCATACCGCCTTCTCCATTCGTCCCTTCTGTCCGTTATTCTCCGTAGTTCTCTTCCAACTCTCCAAAAATGACACATAAATGCGTATTCTCCGCCTGTGCATCGCGGAATACTCTTTTCACTTTCCACCCATATTCATAAGCTCCCGTCTCATCCTTTGGAGGACAGAAAATACCCACACAGGTATTCTCATCTCTGCCCGTCAGAGCGTCATACAGGCCGGTCAGGCTCTGTTTAAAGCCCTCGTCTATGTCCATCTCCAGCCAGATATATTCCAACGCCTTGTCTTCCGTCTTAAAAGGGTTCAAATCCAAAATTATTCTTTTCATCCTGTCACTCCTTATCAGCGGCTTTCTCTTTCGTTATCATTTTCACTTCGATTATAGCGAATATCCTCAAATATAACAACCGGCAAAATCTTTAAAGGTAAAATCTTCCTTCCAGCGCCAGATACTGATCCAGAATCATCCTGCTCACCCTGGCCCCGAATACGGCGGCCGGATGTCCCGGATAATAGATGGGGTCGCTGAATTCCTTATGCATCATCACCAGCACATAGGAGCCGTAAGGCGTGGTAATGATCCCGCCGTCATTGCGGCAGGCATCCATGCTTCCGCTTTTAGAGGCCACGCTGATCAGTTCCTCCTCCCCCGTATCCTCACTGTCCAGAAAATACGGCGGGAATTCCCCGGTCAGCATGCTGTTATAATGCTGTTTTGAAAAGATGGACAACATGGCCTCATCCGCCTTCTTACTAATTAATTCCCCTTTTGCAAGGCGGATAAACATACTTGCATAATCTCTGGGCGTTGTGGTTCCAAGCTGTCTGTAACGGTCAAAATGGATATCGTTATGTAATACCGTATCCCTGCATCCCAGCTTTCTGATGCATTGATTGATCGTATCCCTTCCCAGGTATTCGATCATCATATTGGTGGCCACATTATCGCTGACTATGATCATCAGCACAGCCACATCCTTCACCCGCAGTTTTAGTCCCGGCTCTAAAGAGCAGAGAACTCCGCTGCCTTCCACCAGATGTTCCCGTTTAAAGGTGAGCATTTCGTCCAAACAGGCATTTCCCATTTCCACCTGGTCAAACAGGCAGGCCAGGATATAGGTTTTCACCGTACTGGCGGTCTCGTATTTCTCATCCGGGTTAATGGCGATCACATTTCCCCGAAGATCATCGGCATAAACCGCCATCCTGCCGTCATAGCTGGCAGTCTCCGCCGCTATCCTTTTTTCTAAAGTCAATCTCGCATCCATAATTTCTCCCCGTTCTACGCCTCAGAGCGTGTTTGAAACTTGCTTTCCATCGGATGTGCGTCACAGTTTTGGGAAGATTTGTTCCAAAGGAATGGCCCATAGCAGGCTATGCAGCCTGAACCCGGAACAAATCTTTTGCAAAGCGGGGCGCGCAGATGACGGAAAGGAAGTTTCAAACACGCTTTCGCCTTATAAAAGTTCCTTAAATACCCTCACTGCATTCTTATAAAATATCTTTTCTATCTCCGATTCATGGAAACCGCGTTTCCGAAGCTCTGTTTCCAGCATTGGAAGGCAGGAGGCATCCTTCATCTCCAGCTCGCTTCCGATTCCGTCAAAATCCGATCCCAGGCCGATGATATCGATTCCGGCCAGATTCTGGATATAACGGATGTGGTCAGCCATAAGGGCCACTGTGCTGCGGCAGTTGGCTTCATTTTCCTGTGGGTCTAAAAATGCGGCGCAGTAATTGATGCCCAGTAAGCATCCCCTCTCACCCATGGTTTTCAGCATATCATCCGTCAGGTTCCGCACATGGCCGCACATGGCCCTGGCATTGGAATGGCTGGCAATAAATGGGCGCGTGCTGTATTTCGCCACATCCCAGAAACCGGCGTCAGAGAGATGGGATACGTCCACAACCATATGAAGCCGTTCCATCTCCTTTACAAACTCGATTCCCCGCTCCTTCAAACCATGCTGCAAATCCGCGGCAGCCGGGAAATTATCGTCCTTGCTGTGGGGCATCCTGTTTGGATAGGCCAGCTCATTTTCAAAATTCCAGGTAAGGGTCATCATCCTCACACCCAGCTGGTAGAACATGCGGAGCACCGCCGGATTGCCCAGACAGGTTCCCCCTTCTTCCACCGTCAGCATGGCCGATATCTTTTTGTCCTTCCGGTTCCTTTCCAGATCTTCAAAACATTTCACCTGGGCGATGGAATCGCTGTAGCGGTCCATAATCTGATAAAATACGTCAAATTCCTCCATGGCTGTTTCAAGCGGATTTTTATCCCGCTCCAGATGGACAAATGCGGCCATACATTGAAGCAGATAATCGCCCTTTTTTAATTTATTTAAATCAATATGTAAATTATTTTCTCCAAAACTCACGGCCCCGCCGGACTTTTTTCCATCATTTATCGCCATCAGCGTATCACAGTGCATATCAAATACTTTCATCTTTCCATTCCTCCTCAAAAAATACTACCGGCCGCCAAAAGGCCGGCCGCCAAATCTTCACGGTAATCGAAGTCTTCCGGCTTCAGACTGTTAATCACCACTCCGCCGCTTCCCGGTTTTCCCGTAGAGTGAATATATCGCCCATTTCCCATATACATGGCGATATGGCCCGGAAAATACAAGAGATCGCCCGGACGACTTTTCACAAACGGAATCTCCTTTACCGGATATCCTTCCTTTATTACGGCATCCCGGTAAATCAAAATCCCATTAAGCATATACGCCATGGATGTCAGCCCCGAACAGTCAATCCCCAGGCTGCTCTTTCCTCCAAACCGGTACTGAACGCCCATATATTTGACCGCTGTCCTCACCAGATTCCTGCGAAATTTTGCTTCGTCTCCGATTTCAGCCTGCGGCAGGATCCCTTTCCACAAAAAACTGTGTTTAAACCTCTTTTCCATTAAAAACTGTGTTCTTATATATCCTTTTGTCCCATCTGCCAGCAGCACCGCCGACCATCCCTCATGCTCTCCTTCAGGAAGCATTTCAATCAAACTTCCCCGCAGCAAAGAGGCCAGCCTGATTCCCCTGACCTTTGGAATAGACAGTACATCCGCGCAGGGGGCGTCAATTACTCTGATACAATCCCGGTCCCTGTCCTGAACCTTTTGCAGGGAAACCGGTAAAACAGCGGAACTTGCCACATACCCTCCATATCCATAATGAGTTTTCACAGGCAGATACCCATCCACCTCTTTTCCCGTAATCCGGACCGCCATGCCATACAGCCCCTCATCCGCAATGGAAGACACCGCCTCACCTACCAACTCCTTCCAGGTACCGGCGTTTTCATAAATCGTAACCGCTGATTGATTCAATATACCATATTCCATCCGCTTATTCCACTCCTGCACGCTTATTTTCCGAAAATCTGCGGCCATCCGGCACCCCCAGACAGCCGCGCCAAAACCGCTTTGCTTATTATATTCTTCCCTGATCCGGCCTATGCCGCCCCGCCGTTTTTTTACATCAAACGTGAAGGCTTTTTTAAAAAAGCCTTCACGTTTGATGTAAAAAAAAAGAAAGCAGCAGAATCCGAAGCAAGTCTTCCTGCCCCAGCTTCCGCTGCCCCCTCTCCACGTCTTCCCGCAAAACTCCCGCTGCTCCAACTTCAAGCTCTTATCGTTACTATACCAACGGAAAATGGCAAAACACCTGCCGTTCCCCCACTTTCCTTCCCTCCGGCACCTGTTCCCCACAGATTTCCCTGGCATAAGGGCACCTTGTATGGAACCTGCATCCCGCCGGCGGATTCACAGGGCTTGGAATTTCCCCTGTCAGCAGTTCCTTTTCTTCACTCCTGAATCTGGGATCTGCCTTGGGAATCGCGTTTAACAGAAACTTGGTATAGGGATGGAGCGGCTTCTCATACAAGCTGTCCGTATCCCCGATCTCACAGATCATTCCCAAAAACATCACGCAGACCCGGTCCGCAATAAATTTAACCACACTGAGATCATGGGAAATGAACAGATAAGTCAGCTGATACTGCGCCTGCAGATCCTTTAAAAGATTCAGCACCTGGGACTGAATGGACACATCCAGCGCCGAAACCGGCTCATCGCAGATAATCAGCTTCGGATGCAGAGCAATCGCCCTGGCAATCCCAATTCTCTGTCTTTGTCCGCCGGAAAACTGATGCGGATAGCGGTTGATGAACTCCGCCGGAATTCCAACCTCTTTCATCAGCTCTCTGACCTGATCCTCAATCTCCTGTTTTGTCTTCGCCAATCCATGTGTCACCAACGGTTCCGCAATGATCTCTTTCACATTCATCCTGGGATTCAAAGACGCATACGGATCCTGAAAAATGATCTGCATCTGCTTTCTATACTGGGCAAACTCCTTTTCCTTCAGTCCCGCAATGTCAACGCCGTCAAATGAGACTTCCCCCGCAGTGGGATCCAAAAGCCGGATCAGGACGCGTCCAAGAGTGCTTTTTCCACAGCCCGATTCCCCTACCAGAGCCAGCGTCTCACCCTCATAGATTTCCAGATTCACATCCGAAACCGCATGAACCACCATTTTTCCTTTTTTTCCATCCAGCGGAAATTCCTTCACCAGATGTTTTGCTTCAACCAGCACTTTTTTATATTCCATCCAACTGCACCTCTTGTTCATACTGAAAGCACCTGACTCCATGTCCCTGGGACGTCTGATACAAACATGGTTTTTTCTCAAAGCAGACCTTCTCTGCCTGCTGGCAGCGGTTACAGAAATTACATCCTTTTGGAAGGTGAAGAAGGTTGGGAACCACTCCTTCAATCGTATACAGCCGGTCTTCCTTTCCATCCAGTTTCGGAATAGATCTGAGCAGCCCCTTGGTGTAAGGGTGCTGGGTATTTTCAAATAATTCAAATGTCTCAGCCTGCTCCATCACCTTTCCCGCGTACATGACATAAACATAATCGCAGAGCTCCGCCACAACTCCCATGTTATGGGTGATTAAAATGATCGAAGTCCCCTGTTCATCACAAAGCCGCCTCATCAATCTGAGGATCTGGGCTTCAATCGTCACGTCCAATGCCGTGGTAGGTTCATCCGCAATCATCACCTTCGGCCTGCAGACCATAGCCATACCGATCATCACCCTCTGACGAAGCCCCCCGGACAATTGATGAGGATAGGAGTAATACCGCTTTTCCGGTTCCGGAATCCCGACTTCCCGGAAAATATCGATCACCTTCTGCTTTGCCTCTTCCCTGCTCATCTTTTGATGCAGTAGAATGGCCTCTCTCACCTGTTTTCCAACCTGGTAAACGGGATTTAAAGAGGTCATCGGTTCCTGAAATATCATAGAAATCTCATTTCCCCGCACCTCAGACAATTCTTTTTTAGACAGATATGTGATATCCCGCCCGTTCAGCGCAATGGTTCCGTCCACGATCTTTCCCGGATGGCGCAAAAGCCCCATCACCGACATGGCCGTCATGCTCTTGCCGCAGCCCGATTCCCCCACAATACCGATAATCTTGCCCTCCGGAACCGAAATGCTGACTCCGTCCACAGCCGGGACCTCGCCTTTAGCCGTAAAGAAGTGGGACTTCAGATTTTTGATTTCCAATACCATATTGTCACTCATCCTGATCTCCTCCCTACTGCTCTTTCAGATACGGGTCCAGCACATCCCTGAGGCCGTCCCCTAAAAAGTTAAATGCGATCACCACAATCATAATGGCCACACATGGTGCTAAAGACAGCCAGGGCTCGCTGAACAGGTATTTCTTGCCCCGGACAACCATCAGGCCCCAGCTGGCAGAAGGCGGCTGCGCGCCGACGCCAAGAAAGCTTAAACTGGACTCCGAAAGAATCGCCGATGGAATGTTGAGCGTAAACAATACGATCAGGGAAGGAATGCAGTTCGGCAGAATATGCCGCCTCATAATCGTCCATTTCTTCACTCCGATGGATCTGGCCGCCTCCACATACTCCTTTTCCTTTAAAGACAAGGTCTGCGACCTGACAATGCGGGCTGTTCCCGCCCAGTTCACAAGGCTGAGTGCGATGAAGATATTCACAAGCCCTCCGCCCATGGTATACATCACAACCATAGCCAAAAGAAGGGAGGGAAATGCCAGCATAACGTCGGCCAGACGCATGATGATAAAATCCACCTTTCCCCCGTAAAAACCGGCAAACAAACCCAGAATTGTCCCAATAGTCATGGAAATTAACGTGGGCACAAGACCGATGGTTAAAGAAACCCTGGCGCCATAGATAATACGGCTTACCACATCCCTCCCCAGTTCGTCCGTCCCCAGCCAATGCTGGGCGCTGGGGGCCTGAAGCCGGTCAACCAGGCTCTGTTTCAAATGATCATAAGGCGCCACAACGGGCGCAAAAATGGCCGCCAGCAGGATCAGAAGAATCACAACTGCCGAAAAAGCAGCCAGCTTGTTCTGCCTCACCAGTGTTTTCACCTTATCCAGCCAGGTATCCGCCTCTCCGATCTGCGAATCCATATCAGGTACATGAGGCAGCCCGTTTTCAGCATTCATCTTTTCAGAAGTCTGTCCGTTTGGTGCAGCCGATGCCTTCAGAGAATTGTTTTTATGTAATTTTCCCATCTTATGCGCCCTCCCTGATTCTAGGATCTAATACGGAATATAATAAATCGGCAACCAGGTTTCCCGCGATGACCAGAATTGTTGTAAATACAACTGTTCCCTGCAATAGCGGCATATCCCTTGTTTCAATCGCATTGACCGCCAGCCGCCCGATACCGGGAACGCCGAAAATACTTTCCGTAATGACAGCTCCCGACAACATGCTGGAAATCTGGAGCGCCATCATGGTAACAACAGGAAGCATGGCATTTTTCAGCGCATGTCCTACGATAACTCCCCATTCCCGCAGCCCCTTGGCCCTTGCTGTCCTGATATAATCATCCTGCATCACCTCCAGCAGGTTGGAGCGGGTCATTCGGGCAATGCTTCCCGCCGAGTTCCATCCCAGCACAATGGCAGGCAGCACCATGCAGGCCAGGGAATCATACCCTGATACAGGAAAAAGCTTCAATTTAAACGCCAGTGTATACTGTAAAAATAAGGCCGTCATAAATACCGGCATGGAAACGCCGATCAGCGCTCCGCCCATGAACAAACGGTCCAGCAGACGGTTCTGTTTGACCGCCGCCACGATGCCTGAAGTAATGCCGATGATCCATGCCACAACCGCAGCGCACACTGACAGCTTAACGGTATTGGGAAATGACTCCAGAATAATACTCGTCACATTCCTGTTCAGCCGGTAAGAAGTTCCAAAATCACCGTGGAGGGCATTTCCCACATATTTAAAAAACTGGATATAAAGGGGCTGGTCAAGGCCCATTTCCCTGCTCACTTTTTCGATCACCGCCTCATTTACATGTTCACCCATCATGGTTGCCACCGGGTTTCCCGGAACGATGCGGAGCATAACGAAGATGATCAGGATAACACCGATCAAAACCGGAATCGATATCAAGATACGTTTGACGATATTTTTAATCACGAGACAAATCCCTTCCTTTTCACAAAAATAGATGCCGCAAAACAAGTCATCCTCATTCTGCGGCATCCATAAGTGTTTTATCAATTATTTAACAGAAATCGGATAGAAACTGATATCACTTAAACCATTCCATGATACCTTGAATCCTTCTGTTCTGGCGCTCACTGCAAATAAATGCTGTCTTGAGAACATGGGAACCCATGCTGCATCTTCCTGAATGATCTTTTCTTCTAAAGCCTTGTATTCAGCAAGCCTTTCCTCATTGTCCACAATCGTTCTTGCCGTCTGTACACGGGCCATGACCTCTGTATCCGGATAATTGATAGATCTCATCCTGGTCTTATCTGCACTGCCGAAAAACGTGTAGATGAAGTTATCCGGGTCATTGTAATCTGCAGTCCATGTGCTCATGAAAGAACCCATATCTCCGGCATTTCTGGTATCAAGCCAGGTGGATTCATCGTAGTTCTTGATCTCAGCGTTGATTCCCACTTCCGCCAGCTGGTCTTTGATGATCTCAAGAGCCATAGTCACCGTGTCGGAGGCACTGCCGTCCGCTCCGATTTCCATCGTAAACCCGTCCGCATATCCGGCCTCTGTCAGAAGCGCCCTGGCTGCTTCCGGATCGTAGTTGATCGCAGGAAGATCCGGATTAAATCCGATTAACCCATGAGGGAAAATACCGTTTTCCACATCGCCTCTGCCGCCATACAAAGCGTCCAGAATAGCCTGGCGGTCAATTGACATCTGAACTGCCTTGCGGACCTTCACATCATTAAACGGCTCCTTATTCTGGTTCATAGTGAAGTACGTGATTCCCACACGCGGGCCGGATACGATCTGGTCAGGATAAGCTTCCATAAAATGATCCACCGCATCCTGGACGAAATCCAGGTCAATCAGATCCAGTTCGCCGCTTTCAAACATCATGGTCTGTGTCTCCGTATCAGGCACAACTTTAATCACAATTCCGGGAAGCTTAGAAGCGCCCCTCCAGTAATCTTCGTTGGCAACCAGAACAATCTGGTCATTCAAAGTCCAGGAGGAGAACTTAAATGGTCCTGTACCCACAGTAACCGCAGGGTCCAGACCGAACTGATCCCCAGCCGCCTCAGTGGCTTCACTGTCATAAATGGAAACGCCCGGTGCTGAAAGACAAGCTAAAAATCCTGAATAAGCTTCTTTTAACGTAACTTTAAAGGTATAATCGTCAACCACTTCCATACCTTCCAGTTTATCGGCCGTACCGTCATATAATTCGGCAGCGCCCTTAATCTGGTCGATGAACTCCGTATTGGTAGCCCCCTCTACGGTGAGAAGCCGGTTAAATGTATAGGCAACATCTTCTGCTGTTAAATCATTGCCGTTATGGAACTTAACGTCTTTTCTCAAATGGAATGTATATACAAGGCCGTCATCTGAAATCTCCCATGATTCCGCAAGGCTTGGCTCCACAGAAGAAGTCCCGTCCTCCGCCACCTGAATGTCAACCAGGCGGTCATAAATATTGAGCGGGATCTGATAATCCTTGGATGTCTTTTGTACATCGGCAGTCTGAACATCAGATACATTAGCCACAGCCAGGAAACCGGTTGTGTCCACAGACGCTGATGATGAGCTCTGGGCGGTTGTCTCCTGTCCGGCCGCTGCCGTAGTCTGCTCTGCGCTGCCTGCTGCCCCTCCGCTACCGGAACCGCCGCATCCGGTCAAAGCCAAACCGGCCGTCATTGCTGCTGCCAACAATAAACTGAGTTTCTTTTTCATAATTAAGTTCCTCCTCTTCTTAACCGGGCCGCCAATGGACGTTTTGCAACTTCCCTGACAATACAAAAAACGGTGCACTCCCACTCTGGAGTATGCACCTATGCATTTTTATCCGGTTTTCGACTTAATGCTCAAATAATAACATATTGGCTATATAATTTCAACTATTTTGGCTGGAAAACTTTATATTTTTAAGCTTAAGTCTAAACAACAGCAGGCCCTCCGCCACGCCAAGCGGTTCCTTTTCCAGAAATGCTTTAGAAACGGAGATACAACGCTCCTCTGATAAATTGGGATCCAAAACCAGACGGACTTCCCTGATCTCTGAAGGACTATGAAGTTTCAGTTTCAAAGATTCCCCATGTGGGGACATGCCGTCTGAGCTCCACATGTTGCTGTCCCCGCATTCCCGGCGCGTTACGCCGGAAACCACTTGATAAGCTTCATAACCTGTTTTCTCAGAAGATGCCGAAACAGCCGCCGTCCGCGCCAGATCTTTCTCATTTTCATTTCTACATCCTATAATATACAGGTCATTCTTTAACAGTTCCTGCCGCAGCTCCTTCATATGTATTCTGCCATACTCCCTGGGCGTCCTGCCGAGCAGTGTGCTCGTCCATAGGCCATCCCCCATAGGCAATGCCATTTTCAAACACACGGTTTGCCAGAATATCATTTTCCGTCAATACCTCGTCCCCTATCAATCTCCGGCTTTCACGGCTTCCGGCAACAGATCCGCCCCATACCAGTTCATAGTTCACTGCGCCATGGTCACCGCCATTTTTAATGTGATCCCAAACTCCATAAACCGTCCGGTACAGCTCATAGCGGATATCTTCAGCCTGGCGTATAATATCATCCCAATCCCCGCCCAGTTCAATCCACCAATAACCGGATTTGACGTCGTATTTTTCTACCAGTTGGTCCTGGTGGTCTTCATAATCCTCTCCTGGTTTCAAAACCACCACATCCTCCGCATCATGATAAACCACAATATCACCATGATAACGATGCACAAAGTCACTTTCATCGAAGCAATACGCCCAGGCAGGGTATGCGGTTTTAACGATGCCAACTATTTTAGCAAAGTTTTTCAGTCTATGGTTGGCATACCGCCTTCACAGTATGCAAAATATGCGAACAAGAAAGAGGAGACAAATAACAGTCTGCCTTTTGTTAACCAGTCCTGTAAGCTGATAATTTTTCCGAATGACTTAATTTTTCTGCTTTTTCTTCCATTTTGCAAATTTCATTGATTTATTCACGTTCTGGCACTTTTTAAATTATTCTAATACGGTTATTCTACTGTCAGCCCCGGATGTCCAACTGATTGACCGTTTATTTAATTTAAGGATATCTCTTAAAGGCCGTGATTATTGTATAGTTCCCATGTCACATAATCTTCGAAAGTATTTGTACGAATATGTGAATATACACCGAAACATAGTTGGTTCAGATTTCTTCCCTTCTGGAAAAGCAGGAAACCCGTTTTCTGAATCCTATATTAAGTCTCTGTTCGTGCGGCTTCGTAGCCGCACCGGCACCCAGCGGTTAAAGCCCCACCTTTTAAGATCCCCTTATGTCAAGCCCACGACAAAAAGTTTCTTAAATTTCTTTGTTACGGACCTTTTCATTTATTAGATTTTAATTTATGAATTGTTTCTGAGTGGCCGGCTTAAATAGAAAAAGTACTACCCCAAATGCATTGAAATCTAATGTCACTTGCTTTTTGCTAATCCACGCTGTCGTGGACATTCCTGGATATTGCCACTGTTTCCGTTTTTTTACCTACTGCCCTTTTACCCTTAATATGATAAAGATGTCAGAACTGTTTAACATCCTGCAACATAAGATGATATAGGTACACATATATCTTACGATTTGTAGATGTACTGTACCTAATCATATTTTGGGGAAAGGATTGAGTTAACATGAAAAACTATACTGATTGTAGCAATTGCGAAGGTTTCATCAATCGTAGTTGTGCATTTTGCGGCGGTTGTGGTTGCAGTCACTGCTGTCAATGCCCTCAAGACCCAACTGGTCCCCAGGGTCCTCAAGGCCCGGCTGGCCCACAAGGTCCCCAGGGTCCCGCTGGCCCACAAGGTCCTCAGGGTCCTACTGGCCCACAAGGTCCTCAGGGTCCCGCTGGCCCACAAGGCCCGGCCGATGACGCAAGTTCCGCCTGTTGTGGCTGTAGTGAGCAACTGAGAAATATAATCCAACAAATCATTACCCTGTATCCAAATAATGATTTGTTTGTCACTTTGAATAGTGGTGATGCTGTTGTTGGCCGTCCTGGTTCTTTGATTACAGGACCAAACGGGCGTACCGGAGTATTTGTAATAATAAATCCTGCAAATTTTGAGCAATATTTGTCCACATGCAGCATCGACACGATTCAGATCAATAATGCAACGTATAATAATGCCATTGTTTATTTACCAGAGCCTGTTCCCACTCCGGCAGACTGTTGCGCTGATTGCGAATCAACTATTCGTTCTCTCCTGCCTGTTGGAACGCCCAACGTTACTATAACCACCAGCACTCAACCTCCATCAGTGGGAACGGTTATTAGAAATGAATATGGCATGATCGTACTTGCTAATGAAGCTGAAAACAATATCACCTTTATATCCTCGTGTAGTATCGATTTATTTTTCACCTAAAGCATGGGGCGGGCGGACATAAGTGTCCGCCCGCCAGACTGTATAAGAGGATTATGCTTTTTACACCTTTGCAACCTGTTTTATCCTCGGCGGCATCTCCGTTGAGATGCTTCGGATTCTGCTCGGCCATTCAAGTATCAGTAGAACCCAGATTTATATGCATCTTGCATCGGTCTATGAATTCAACGAAAATCCGTATGTTTTGGACCCTATTTTTTTTGATACATACCGGTCCCATCGAGGATAATTAAAAAAGCCCCGGATCAATGATCCAGGGCTTTTCCTATACGTGCGTGAGAAGATTCGAACTCCCGACACCTTGGTCCGTAGCCAAGTGCTCTATCCAGCTGAGCTACACACACATATTTTTTGTAATGCCGCAGTTTATCGCTGCAACATTACAGATTTTAATCTATTTTTCCATTTTTGTCAAGTATTTTTCATGAACTTTTTAAAAAATTTTCTACCGCAGCATTAAATACAGCCGGATTCTTTGCCGCTATAAAATGATCCCCTTCGATCAAAGCCAGTTTTCCCCGCAGGGTTGCCCCGGCAATCCGTTTCGTGTGTGAGGTACGGATCATATCATTCGTTCCGGCGATCACCAATACAGGCATCTTCAGCTCAAAAAGCACTGACGTCTTAATATGCGGCTCTTTGATCATCAGTCTCATCAGTTCCAGTTTTGTGGCCTCTCCTCTGGATTTTTCTTCCCTTGCAGAAGTCAGCAGCCTGAGGTATTCCCGGTATCCTTCCATTCTCCATCTCAGCTTCACACCGGACGGATACAAATTGGCGCCATTTAAAATAAGCCTCTTTACATAAGAAGGATACTTGATTGCAAATATAAGAGCAATATTCCCCCCATCGCTGAATCCCAGCAGATTCACCTGCCCCAGCTTTTTCTCATCCAGAAATGCCTTTAAATCCTTGGCAAATTGCTTTAATGTGAATGGTTCCGTACCCCTGGGCGACTTTCCATGTCCCCTGGTATCGATCGCGATCACATGATATTCCCTGGAAAAATGCTCCATCTGGTGCTTAAAATAGCCACAGTTTTCACCATTGCCATGTAAAAGCACCAGTGGTTCTCCATTTCCGCACTCCGTATAATATAACTCGATTCCCATTTTTCTCCCTTATCCCGGCATTCTGTGAATAACTCCTAATTCTTCAAAGTTTCAAGATATGCTAAAACAGTGTCCATGCATCCGGCTATCCCCGCTTTTCCCGTGTTCAGGCAAAGATCATAATGGGGCGCTCTTCCCCAGGTATTGCCGGTATAATACTGATAATAATCCTTTCTCTTCCTGTCGATTTCCCGGATTCTGCGTTCCATCTCCTTAGGATCAGCCCCAGCTTCTATAGTGAGCATCCGTTCCAGGCGCTTCTTCATGGGCGCGCAGATAAACAGATTCACACTATTTTCCAGAACCATATCCGCACACCGTCCTACGATCACACAAGGCCCTTCATCTGCCAGCTTTTTAATCACTCTTCCCTGTGCCAAAAATATCTGATCCGACATGGGAACCTGATAAATGTTGGAAAATGGAGTATAGACCGGTATTTCCATATGATCCACAGATTCCTCATATTTGTGAAATACATCCTCTGCAATGTCACTTTCCTTAGCCGCCATATAGATCAGTTCTTTATCATAAAACGGGATTCCCAGCTTCTCCGCCAAACGAAGCCCCAGCTCCCGTCCGCCGCTGCCAAATTCGCGGCTTATGGTTATCACATGACTCATAAATACCAGCCTCCTTTTCCCTTTTCTCTATTCTATCATAAAGTTACATATTTTGCACCGTTCTTTGATGATTACATTAAGAATCCGCAGCCCTTCCCCATAAGAGTTGCTGCGGATCATAATCCGGTTAAATCATTCTGCTTTCTTCCAATATCGGGAATGCCCGTCCAATCACGATCATCTCAAATGATATCCCAGCTCCCTGGATACCGCAGCAGCAGTTTTTTGGGAAATCCCGTTATAATATTCCAATTTCTCATCTGTGATCACATCTTTTAATCCTGATAAAGAGACGGCTGCCGCAACTTTCCCTTCCCCATTATAAACCGGGCGGGTAATACAGCGCAGATATGGTTCATGTTCCCCGTCGTTAAATGCCATTCCTCTATTTCTGACCTGCCTGAGTTCCTCCAGAAGTCTTTCCCGGCTTCCAATGGTTTTTTCAGTATAAACTTTAAAATCACACCGGTTCAGCAGAATCTCCCTCTGGCGCTCATCGGCATATGCAGCCAGCACCTTGCCTACTCCCGTACAATGTACAGGTACGGAGCCACCCACATAAGAAATCAATGCTGCCATATCCAAATTCTCCGCAGGCCATATCTTATCAATCACAACGATCTCATCGTCCTCAAGAACAGCCAGATGAATCAACAGCCTGCTTTCAGACGCCGCCTTTTTCAAAATAGGAAGCGCAATCTTTTTGATATCCAAAAAGTCAAATGCCGTATTCCCCAGATGGAAAATGGCGATCCCCAGTTTATACTTCCTGGTCTCCTCATCATATTTAACAAAGTCCTCTGCTTCCAGACTTGCCAGAATCCTCAGCATGCTGCTTTTTGTCATATCACAACAGTTGCTGAGTTCGGTCAACGTCATCTCTCTCCGATTGGAATTAAACTGTTTTAACGCCCGCAGCGCCTTTAAAACAGCTGCGATCGTATAATCATTATCCGCCAACTTTTCGCTCCCTAAAACTTATTTTATTTAGTAAAATGCTATCACAGCCATGAACGGTTGTCAATCCGGCAGACCACAGCCTACATAATTCCGTATTTCTCAAATGCTTCAGCAGCCGGCATTCCTCCCTGAATTGCTTTAAACACCTGCCTTTCGCCTGTTGCCTTTTCATAAGCCCGCCTAATTACTTCCTTTTCCACATTCTGGGGAATTATCAAAACTCCATCCACATCGCCAAACACAATATCCCCCGGATGAATCACCACATTGCCCATCTTAATGGGAACCCGGTAATTAATCACTCGTCCCCTGGGGGCCTGATCCTGCGCATAACTGCCGTAACTGAAACAGGGAAAGTCAAGTTTTAGAATCCCGTTTGTATCCCTGATATATCCATTTACCACAGCTCCCGCCGCTTTTAACACCTTTGCTCTTACAGTCATCAATTCCCCAACCAATGCGTAATCCGGAGAGGCCCCTGAACAGACATAGACTTCATTAGGCTTTAAATCATCCAGTGCTTCTAACATCAGCCCAAAGGGCTTGCTCATACACGGATTATATCCCCCATCCCCGTTATTGCCATAGTTATCTGTCTCCAACACAGTCATAGCCCTGCCCGCAACCATCATCCGTTCATGCAGCGGTTTGATCTGCGGAGGAAGAAATTGATTATACAGTCCCATCTCATCCATAATATCTCCGATAACAGCCGTATACAATTTCATTTTCATCAGTTCAAACAACTCATCATCATTTTTCCATTGTATCATCACGCATCCCCTTTCCAATAGTTTCAGAGAATAAAACCTTTTTTTAATAATTACGCAAAAAATAAATTGCTTCCGCAATAGTTTTATTGTATGAAACTTTGTTTTATCTTTATATCTATCGTATACTTCCAAACTCAATCTGTCAACTAAATCCGGATAATTTTAATACAAAATTACTCCAAAATAACTTATGTGCCGAGGGCAGGGACACGGCGGCCTGCCTTATCATTCGGTAGGTACACCGCTCCCGCCTTATCATACAGTACCCCATTCCCGTCTTAGCGTATATGTAAAATACTGTTCCCTGATCTTCTTCCGTTCCCTTACTTTTATCGGTACGATATCCCCATTATCCATCGTAAAATCTTCGTCCGCATAAGCAATATAATCCATATTCACAATAAAGCTCTGATTACACTTCAAAAAACGCGGCTGAACCAGTTCGGCCTGGATATCGGCCAGCTTTTTCCTTATCATATGCTCTGTCCCCCCGCTGCACACCACCCTGAGATTTCTTCCACGGCTCTCTATATAAATGATATCATCATAGGCGATCCGCCTCCCACTATTTCCATTTACCATCAGCAGGCTCTGTTTCATTCTCGGATACCGCTCCTCCATAAAACGATTTATGGCCTCATCCATTTTTTCCTGTTTTACCGGCTTCAGCAGATACCCGTCTGCCCGTACTTCGTAACTTTCCACCGCAAAATCAGGACAGGATGTCATAAAAAATACCGATACCTTCCTGTCATACTCCCTTATTTTCCGTACCGTTTCCATACCATTCAAATGCCTCAAATAAATATCCATAAAAATAATATCAAATACAGCATATCCATTTTCGTACTGTTCGATTATGTCTTCTCCCCTATCGAAAAACTCGATCTGCAAAGGCTCTCCCCGGCTTTTCATCTTCTGCGCAAGAAATTCACCTGCTTTCTCCCGATCCGCCTTCACATCGTCACAAATAGCTGCCAGCATACCCCACCTCCGGTGTTATCTCATAATATCTTTTAAAAATAAATCCAAACTATCATTCTGATAAGATTTTTGGGACGAATAGCATGAAAACGGGACAATCGGCCGGCAATCATCTTGCACCAGCTCTTCTTCTATGCTTAAATAAATATATTATTCTGTATATAGGGAGGGATTTTGTGAAAATAGCTATTTGTGACGATGATCCAACGGTAGTAAACCAGCTTCATGAATTCATCGGGCAATATGCAGCTAATCATATGCTTGATTATACCATTCTTGACTTTACCCAAAGCGGCCAGTTTTTAGAAGCCGTCCGGCGGGACTTTGGGATCCGGATCCTGTTCTTAGATATTTATATGGAACCGCTTTCCGGCATGGATTTGGCTGAACTGCTGCGTGCAGAAGGCAATGAATGCGCCATTATATTTGTTACAGTCAGCACTGACCATTATGCGAGAAGTTATGAGGTAAACGCAGAGCACTACCTTGTCAAACCTGTCACTTATGAACGTGTCGAAAAAGCTTTGACAAGGTGTGAAGACCAGCTCAGATCAGCGGCCAGGTACATCACTGTTTTGGCTTCCGGGAAAGAAATTAAAGTTCCGCTTCAGCAGATCCGGTTTGTAGAAGTATTCCGCAACCAAACAGTGATCCATGCCGCATCTGATATCACATTACGCTGTACATTAGAAACCATCTGTGGAGAGCTTTCAGATCCCCGTTTTTTACGCACTCACCGGAGCTTTTTATTAAATATGGACTATATCGGCACCAGGCAGGGAAGTGATATTTTCCTGAGAACAGGAGAACGCGTTCCTTTAAGCCGCGCATATGAAAAAAATTTTGAAAGAGAGTATGGACGGTTTCTAACCGTTTCCATGGCAGACAATTAATTATGTATAAAAAATATCTAATCGTTCCTATCATAACAAGCGCTCTGCTTATTATAATGGCCGCAGAAGACATTTCTCCCTGTTCTATGGCATTTACCAGTGATAGCAAGTTTCATCCGTATAAAGAGCATATTTCCACATCCAGCAACGCCGACAAAAGCTTTACAGAAGACAGTGATTATGATGGCGGCAATAACGGAGACAGCAATTGCGAAGACAGTTTTTCCGGAAACAGCGGTTCCAAAATTGATTTGAATGAAGAAACAGGAAATGATCCGGAACTAAATGGGGACGAGAACACTCTTCTAAATGACATTCAGCCCCCGTCAAACAGTCTCTTTCCCTCCATAGCCACTCCCTCTTTTGCCCTGTCGGAAAACATAGATGACGAATACACCCTTTGTGGTTATTACTTTTATTATTCGGACCGGAACCTGACGTTAAAATTAGGAGAAGCATTTGATCCATATTATGAGCTTTCCGATACCGTCGAATTGTACCTGGACGGTCCCGAAGGCCATGTGGATGATTATTGGGAACTCCCGGTGGAATGGGATTTATCCCAAGTGGATTTCACAACCGAAGGTTCCTACCGGGTTACCGGAATCATAGATACCGGCTTTTGCCCATATCCGGTGGACTGGGACAATACTCCTCTCCCTTCCTTCACCATTGATATTCTGGAAAGTTCGGTTATGTCATTTGAACCAGAGCTGGATAACGGAGTTCTTACCCTCAAATATATGTTGAGAGATCAACCTGTTTCTTTGGATGATACCTTCCTAACTTTATATGAAAGCCTGGATGGAGGCGCCGTCTGGCATAATATCAGTCAAAGCGCCAGAGTGAGCATTTGGAAAGACCGGCTTACAATTTCGGACATATCCGCTGATTCACTGTTTCAGGTCTCCGATTTAGATCTTGGCCCGCCTCACTACACCTGCTCCGATATTGTAGAAATTACATACACAAATGGATTTCCTTCAGCCAGTCTCATTTTCTCCGGAGGCACCGAGGGCGGACAGCTATGGAATGAGGAATCAGGCAGTATCTGGGATGATACCCCTATTTTAGACGGACCATATCAGATACTGGACTATAAAACTGTAATACCAAGAAATCAACCGTTAAAAGTCTATGTTTTACCGGGGGACAGCGAGGCGTTAGTTCGCGAGTATTACGATACTATTAACGTCTTCTATGGAAATACCCCCGGTGGTTCCCTTAATAAAAGTGTGCCGCTTTCTGTGCATTGGGACTGGTCACCGGCAGATTCTATCGATTGGAACCAACCGGGAGATACTATAATTCACGGAGTATTTTCCGAAAACTCCATCGAGGAATATAAAAATCTGCTGGATTTTAAGCACATGCCTGAGCTCGCCCTCACTATATCCATCTCACCCTGGAAAGCGCCATTTAACCTATATGCAAAGGAAAATAAACTCTTTTCTGATAATACAGCAATCCTGGAGTTTTTCGGTGAGGACGACGTCCCTATCACCTTTGATGACTTGTCAGAAATGACCGTATGGTGTTCCATTGACGGCAACCTCAGTTGGTACAACATCACGGATATGCCAAACATCCAATTGACCGGGCAAGACCTCTCCATATCCCATCTAAAGGAAAACTATTTGAGGGATAAAGGCTACACCCTGCAAATTGAACAAAATTCACGCTCCGACCATGAAACATATTCCGCCGCAATTAACATCTATCACGATTTTATGGGGCTTTATTTTGCAATGGACACAGGCGGAGAACGGGGCGGCGGAAAACGCTACGAAAAACCGCCGGAAGGGCTGTTCGATATAACTTCCACTGAGACACCGGATGATGGGGAGAAGCCGGATGATGGCGGCATACCAGATGACGGCGGGGAGCCGGATGACGGCGGAAAGCCAGATGACGTTGGAAAACCAGATGATGGCGGGAAACCGGATGATGACGGAAAGCCGGATGACGGTGGAAAACCAGATGACGGCGGGAAGCCGGATGACGACGGGAAGCCGGATGACGACGGGAAGCCGGATGACAGCAGCAAACCGGATGACAGTGGCATACCAGATGACAGCAATAAACCGGATAATGCTGGCAAACCGGATAACAGTGATGATCCAAATAACGAAGATAAACCAAGCGGCAGCAATAAACCGGATAATAACGGTCATCCAGACAGCAGCAATGATTCAGATAACGGCGGCATACCGGAAAATAGCAGCAATAATCCAGACATTGCCAGCCGGCCATCTGCCAACAGCGGCTCAAACAACAATAATCTTCCAGACACTGTTCCCGCTCCTCTGCCTGGTAATGAAAACAACAATCCCTCCGGCAAAGGAACATCCGATAAAATGAGTACTGATAATGGCCCGAAAGACCCTGCCTCCCAAAAGCGCTCACCTTCACAGGATGTTCCCCCAGATCCTGGAGATACCGCTGATACAGAAAATTCCGTAATTCTTCAAACGGAACCGGCCACATATGAGAAACCCTCAGATAAAAAACCGGACAATCAATATCTTCGGATTCTAATCGGCGCCTTTGCCATTTTCCTTGGCGGTGCTGCCGGATATTATATGATAAGGAGGCGATGATGTGAAAGCACAGCCTTATTTAAAACGGCTGATCTGGATTTTTTGTGCCATTATCCTGACTATCCCACTATTTCTGCTGCAATACCGCTGTGACAACAAATATAATTACAATAGCATTTACGGAAGCCACGGAATTTTAGATCTGAGCAGCGCAGCTCTCACCCAGCCAATTTCCATCCTGGCATACGGCTGGGAATACTACGCCCAGCAGCTTTTATCTCCCGGCGAATTTGAAGGCCAAGCCCCCTCTTACCTATTCCTCGGTCAATACGGTGGTTTTGAAGACAGCAGCCCAACCAGCTCTCCCCATGGCTGTGCCACCTACCGCCTGAATATCCGCCTTCCTCAGGAAACAGGAGAATATGCCCTGGAACTTCCAGAGATCTATTCCTCTTCCCGCATATGGGTAAATGGAAGGCTGGTCAGCGATCTGGGAAATGTATCCGCAGAAAACATTTCCCCCTCTATACGGACCGGCATAATCACTTTTCAGGCAGCCGGAAATGCCGAGTTGGTCGTGCAGGCAGCCGATGACAGCCATTATTACAGCGGAATGGTTTATCCCCCTGCTTTCGGAACGCCCCAGGCTGTTTCGGATCTCATCTCCTTCCGTTTTCTGCGCACCTGTATTATGGTTATTTCCTCATGCACCATAGGGATCATGTACCTTATGATCGGATTAAGAACAGGAACCGAAAGAAAGCAGATGATCTTATTTGCTCTCATCTGCTTCCTGTTTGCCCTTCATATAATGTATCCCTTGTTTCATCTGTTTGGAGCCGGATACTGGACCTATCATCTGGAAGATGTTAGTTTTTATCTCTTCCTTTTGGCTGTCACCGCCCTGCACTGCAGTCTGTGTGGAATAAGAGGGAAATTCCAAATGGCCGTTCTCATTCCTGGAGTCCTGTTATCACTGGTTGTCCTTCTTGTCCCCGCCCTGTTCCTTAAACACCAGCTGAATCATATGCTTGTTTACTCTATTTTCCTTGACTGCTATAAGCTGATCCTTTTCAGCTGGCTGATCATAACCGCATTGTTTAATAAAAAGCAGGATGAGCCCATGACCGGTCCCCTTCTTGCAGGCCTCTGTGTCATTGCCATCTCCCTCATGTTCCAGACAGCCGCTCCCGTTTTCGAACCAGTGCGTTTAGGATGGCCTGTTGAAAATGCCTCCTTTTTATTCGTCCTTCTATTAGCCGGAAGCCTCTGGTTTCATACGGTCAACGCATATGCCGGTCGTGCCGCCCTTGCTGAAAATATACGCCTGATGAAAAAGCAATTTTTACTTCAGGAAGAAAACTACCAGGTCATCACCGGCAATTTTGAGGAAATACGCAGAATACGCCACGATCTGCGCCATCATTTAAATACCGTAATGGAACTCGCCGGACAGAAGCAGTATAAAGAACTGGAACTCTACATAAAAGGCTGCAAAGACAACACAGAACAGGCCAGCCTGCCGCCACTCTGTGAAAATCATGCCGCCAGCGCTGTATTAAATTATTACCTCAAAATAGCCCGTCAAAAAGAAATTCCACTGGAAATAAAGGTGTCCCTTCCGACTGAACTCAAGCTGGAAAGCTGGAACCTCGGCATCTTATTCGGCAATCTTCTGGAGAATGCAATCGATGCTGCAGAAACGGTTCCAAAAGAAAAACGCATAGTCAAAGTATACTCCAAAATATCAAAAGGAAATCTTCTGCTGACCGTAAAAAACAGCTGGAATGGTATTTTTAACTCATACGAAGATCATATCACCTCCACAAAACATGAGGGAAAAGGAATCGGTATTGCCAGCGTCCGGGAGCTGGTAGAACAAAATGGCGGACAATTTTATTTAAACCCCGATAATGAAGAATTCGAAGTTTCAATTGTTTTATGGAACCAGCTATAAAACATATGCTTAAAATAATGAACGTAAGTGACACAAAAAGACCGTCATGCAAACTAATAACTGCCATGAAGAGCATACTTCGGCAGCTATTAGTTTGCACCACGGTCTTTTTTATATCGCTTACACCCTATCTCATTTTAAAAAGAAGTTCCTATCGTTTTCATCGCTTCCGATCCAATCACTTGCTCGATAAACATCCTGGCCCGATCCGGCAGACGGTATTCCGGCAGACTAGCAAATAGGATGGATGCCTCATCCAATAATTCCATCTCCTGTTTAACCGTACCCAATATTTCTTGATCGAGGCTTTTCAGTCTCTTGAATTCCAGCCTGTCGGGATTAATCCTGTGCTGTGATATTGCATAACCAACGCGTTTCCGGCAGGAACACATGCCCGTCTCTGTAAGTCCGCAATAATGAGATAAAAAATCTCCCACTTTTTTTCTAATCCTGGATAACTTTTTACGGTAATTTTCCGGGCTCATATCCAGGATTTCTCCAGCCATCCTGCTGTCCACCTTAAACATGGTCCCCATTATAAAAATACACCTGCTCTCGGGGTCCAGGCATTGAAGCATCACATTGGTACAGGAAAGTTTCAATTCTTCTGCTAACATTTCCCTGTTTCTCTCATCAAACATGTCTTCCTGGTAATTAAAAGAACCATTTTCGATATCTTGTCCATAAAACCCAAAATCAAGAGGATGCTGGGCAAACATGGATTTCTTATAATTAATCAAATAATTAACAGCAATCCGGTAAACCCACGTAAAATAACTGCTCTCTTTCCTGAATCCAGGCAGTCCCGTCATAACGCGCACCAATATATCCTGACTTGCATCTTCTGCATCTGCAACACTGCCCAGCATTCTTAAAGAAATATTAAATACCCTGTCCTGAATCTGCATCAGCAATTGCTCCAGAGCCGCCTTATCTCCTCCCACTGCAAGATCTATTAAACGGTTTATTTCCTCTCTTTCCATCTCATACCTCCAGATATTTTATTCTATTATAAAGTTAGACAAAACAATAAGACGATTGTGACACATTTCATTCTAAAATATAAAAAAAAGAACAACCACTTAAGATTGTTCTTTTCAATGCCGGCGACCGGAATCGAACCGGAATAGAACAATCGCATAAAACTACGCAGTTCCAATATTCGTTGTAAATACGGCATTCTTCATTTTAGATATGCCTATATTTTAGCATATTAACAGGAAGAAATGTACTAATTTATGAGACTATGCAACACGGAAATGCAACACGAAAATATATTCAACACGATTTAATTATTTTTCACTTTCTAAACTCTGACACTTGAATACCTCTCCCTGCAATAGTCTATTCCTTAAAGAATTTTATTCTTAATATCGTAAATATAAATTTTTATATAATTTGTGTTTAGCCATTACATTTTCATATTATTATGATATAATGATAATATATTGTAACAAAATATTATTCATAAGGAGAATGGGTATGAAAAAGGCAATGCTAAAAATTATGTTAGTAACTTTATTATTAAGTAGTATTTGTTCATTCACCGCGTTGGCAGGATGGGAGCAATTGGATGATGGTGCTTGGAAGTATTATAGTGATGAAGGTTCCATGGTTACTAACGAATGGAAAAAATCAGTAGATTATTGGTTTTACTTAAATTCCGACGGGGATATTACCAAGAATTCATTAGTCGAAGATTCAGGCAATACCTATTACGTTAATTCGGATGGTGCTATGTTGGCTAATCAATGGATAAATTACAATGGCAATGACTATTATGCCGGTCCTGATGGTGCATTTTTAAAATCTACTACAACTCCCGACGGGTATACAGTTGACAGTAACGGTGTATGGGATCAAAGTATTCCTCAGATTGCAAATTCCACTGAAAATAATATTAATTCTGTCAATATACAAATACCTGAACCTACAGGTTATGGTACTGTCAAAGGAAATGTCACATGGCAATATAATAGATATATTGGTACTAAGGCAGATGTGGGAGCAGTTGTCTATTTAATACCTTTAGATTATAGTATAAAAGGTGGAGACAATGAAGGATTATCCATGTGCATGAACACAAAAGGGACCAATGGTGTATTATATGCAAAAGTTGACGGATTTGGACAATATACATTTGATAACGTCCCCTGTGGAAAATATCGAATTTTTATAAAATCAGATAATACTACAAGTTCCAGAAGATTTAATGATGAGGCTGCATGGGAAGAGAGAATTGATGCACTGTTCGGAGATATTTTGACGGATGATGAACTAGAAACTTTTAAAACAATGGTTGGTTTTGATAGTTTTTATACAGAGACCATAGAAATTTTTAATGGAATGACTAACACTATTTCTCATGATTTTGGATATACTTATATTTAATATTGTTTTCAGATATAAAAATATGAATTGAGTATAAAAAAGGTTTTCTATTTGGAATTATATAATAGAAAACCTTTTTTATTATAATTTTATGCGTCTCAAATCAATCTATCAAATGTTAAGATATTAATTCACGTTACGATTTCTCCCCACTGCAACTCGCCATTCTGATTTGGCACAAACTGAAGCGTTATAGGTTCCATTGTCATCGCTCCAGATATATCAAACCAATAGATTTTATCTCCAATCACTTGCAGACCAGTAACCATAGCACAAGTATTGTCTAAATAGTACCATTTTTCTTTATACAATACCCACTGATTACGATAAGCATAGCCCGACTCGTTAAACCAATACCAGTTACCATCTATTTGCTCCCATTTATTTTTACTATAACTGCCATCGGTATGTCTGTACCACCAACCTATATCATTCTTAATCCAGCCATCCGTATGCTCCCAAGTTCGCATAAATTCTTCAGGATTTTGATACAGATTCTTAATTCCAGATGTACTACTCCCCCAGTCTGGTAGCTGAAAATGTGGCTTGTCAACAATGCTTTTCCAATTTCCTCCCCACTCCAGACCAAGAGCAACGCCGATTGCTCCGACACGGTCAAAGAACTCTCCCGATTCATTATAGGCCCCCTGGCCGTCATTGCGGTAGAAATCAAATGCAGTGCCCCACTGATGATAGGAGCTGTAGCTGCTTCCTGGTGCATTGGTTACGATATTCCCCGGCTGTGTCCGCCCCTGGGCGTATAAAGCATCCTGTTCTGCCACAGTGCGTAAGGTTTCGCCAATCTTTATTTTTAATCCCTGCTGGTTACATTCATCCAGCAGACGTCCAGCCAATACCTGCAGGCGCGGATGACATAAAGTTATATCTCTCATAATCTCACCATGTCCTTTTTTAATTTTAAAAAGGCCCGGGATTGTCCCAGGCCTGAAAAGTTGTGACGTTACAACTTATTGCACCGGTGCAACTGTTGCGATATCGCAACTATTTATCCAGCTCTGGAAGACCGGCCACAGAGGTTAAAAGAGATAACACCCCAGCCAGAACCGACGCAGACGCTACAATCGGCCAGTTTACGTCTCCCATCACGGCAGCGGTGCCGATGGTTGCCACGGCTGTCTGCGCTATTGTTTTAACCGCACGCATTCCGGCCGCCCTTGCCCAGTCTTTCAAATTATACTTACTCATCTCAGATTCCTCCTTTGGAAATCAAATATAAAATACCAGCTGCCACCGCGGTTCCGATGGAGCTGGTTATGGATGTGAAGAACGTCTTTTTCGTGCTGGACCATTGTTTTGCCGGTTCCTGTTCCAGTGTCTCGACTTTCTCCTTTATTTCATTTACGCTGTCACTTGTGTGCTTCATTTCTCCGGTTAATTCCACCATGGTCTTTGACATGATGTGGATCTCATTGATTACTGGCTTGAGATCTTCTATTTGGTGGGTGTTGCTTTTGGAGCGCTCTTCTACCTTGGTAAGGCGTTCAACAAATTCCGTTTCAATCACATTGCTGGTCCTCCTTTAGTTATTCCATCAT
>JAGZXV010000055.1 GCA_018378255.1 Clostridiaceae bacterium
TTGCAACACCGACCCCCACAAGAAGGGGAGGGCAGGCATTCAGTCCATAACTTGTCATGACATCCATGACAAATTCAGTCACTCCTTCATATCCGGCGCCAGGCATGAGCACCATAGCCTTGCCCGGCAGCGTACATCCGCCTCCGGCCATATAGGTATCTATGCTACAGGAATCGGAATCAGGGACTATTTCCCAGAACACGGTAGGCGTTCCTTTTCCTACATTTTTGCCGGTATTGTACTCGTCAAATGTCTCAACACTGTTGTGGCGGAGGGGGGCTTTCACCGTCGCCTCCATTACGGCCTCCCGAAGCAGTCCCTCCAGTTCTCCCAGCAGGGGAAATGAAGCGCCGCATTTTACAAAAAACTGTAAAACTCCGGTATCCTGGCAGCATGGGCGGTCTAATTCTACCGCGAGTTCCTGGTTTCTGAACATGGTGTCATAAATTGTTTTGGCCAGCGGGCTGGTTTCCTTTTCCCTCAATTCTACCAGCTTCGCATAAACATCATCCGGCAGCACTTTGCCGGAGTAAGCAATGAATTTTGCCATGATGTCTGTCATCCGGGCTGCAGCCTGTTCTTTACTCATTGTTGTGTCCTCCTCTTCTCATTAATGAAATATACTATCTTTTATATTTGATAATGTATCCATTTATTAAATCCATCATATACCTCCGCATATCGTTTGTCAATATGATATGCAGCCGATAACTATTTTTCTTCAAACCGGGTCAATATATTATTCATGCTGCGGATAATATGGTCCTGCATTCTCTTACGGGCCAGTTCGCCGTCATTTGCCTTCACTGCATCCAGGATTTGCCTGTGCTCAAAAATCGATATTTTGGCATAGTCCTCTTCCGTCACCTTATGTCCCATGGATAAACCGTTCCACATGGAGGACAACAGGGACTTCATCTTCTCATTGTCGGCAGCGGCCCAAATTTCCATATGAAATGCCTGGTTATGCTTTGAGTATTCTTTGGAATCATTGTTTTCCAGGGCTTTTTCAGCGACGAAAAATGCATGTTCCACTTCCGTAAGATCCACTCCAGGCTTACTTGCGCGAGCGGCGGCTTCCCCTTCCAGAACAGCCCTCGTCTCATAGTGGTCGCGGATCGTCTTCTCACTGACACCTAAAACCACAGCTCCCTTGTTGGGGCGGAGTTTTAACAGGCCGTCTCCGGAAAGAATCTGAAATGCCTCCCTTACAGGGGTAGCGGACACTCCCACCTGAGAAGCAATCCCTTCTAAGGTGATCTCCTGGCCTTCTGTCAGCTCTCTTGACAGAATTGCCTTTCTCAGTATAGATGCCACCTGCTCTCTGGCAGGCATTAATTTTACTTTTCCCAAATTATTCATGCCGCGCCTCCTCAAAGTTTAACAATGACTTCGCCAAATCAGAATAGTACGCCTTCACCGCCTGTTTCACTTCATCCTCATCCCAAGATTCACACGCCCTCAGCATCTGTTCCAGAAAATGAACGCCATCCCCGTCTCTGTCCTTCCGGTTCAAAACCGCATGAGAAATATATCCGTCCAGCAATTTTGAAAACAGCTGGCGGACATACACATTCCGCAAAAGGGAAACCGCAGTCCTGTGAATCCCAATCTCCATCTCCTGAGCGCCCCGGCTGTCCCCATTTCCCCAGGTTTCCAGGCAACGCCGGACGGCCTGGCAGACAGTCCCCCGGTCTTCTGAAGGAATCAGCATCAAAATCTCGTTTTCCATGGCCGCGGCTACGGAAAATGTATCCATAACCTCTCTGTATTCCATTCCGGCAACCTGCATATGGCGGTTGGGAAGCCGGACCAGAAATCCCTCCTGGGCCAGGGCCTGAAGCGCCTCCCGCACAGGCATGCGGGATACCCCCAGCATCTGGGCAACATTTTCCTGGGCCAGCTCCTCTCCCGGTTTCATGCGGCCTGAAAGTATTTCATCACGGATCGCCTGGATAATGTAATCTTTTGTCTGAACCGCCTGAACAGTTTCCATCCCTTATACCTCATCTCCGAATTTGTCCTTATAATATCCTTTTGCACAGTAAATAGCCCCTACCGGATTGTGGGCCAGCACCCTGTCCTTTACCACAAGAGTGGTCACCATGGCATCTGAGTATCGGTATAAAAATGAATCATGTCCAACACAGAGGCCCAGAGCGATGTTAAAGTCTGTTTTCTGTTCATTTAAAAGCCGCGCCTGGAAAACCGGGTTGCACATGGGCTCAAACTCATTGGGATGCATCTTGAATTCTTCTTTTATGCCAATCTCGGTCTTATCGATGCCGCCCGCTTTACAGATCACGGAAACCACCTCAAACCCATGTCTGGTCAGAAGGTCTGAAACAATTTCCGCTTCACCGCACAATCCGCCGCAAAAGGCCAGCCCAATGCGGTGATAGCCCATCCGGCGGCAGAATTCCATAGTTTCACGGACGCGCACCCATTGGCCATATCCCAGGCGTTCGATCTCAGCTGAAGTGATATAGAACCCAATGTTTTCATCTTTCTTATATTCTTCCAGGGCTTCATTTAAAACCTCCTGGTTTCTCATGGGGCAGTTTTTCGGAAGTTTTCCGGCCTGGTTCCCGCGGCAGGCATAAACTTTACATTTTGCACAAGTATACATAATTTTTACTCTTTCCGTCATTTTTTATATTATATATTGTATCCATTGATACTCCTGCTGTCAAATACATTGTCCCGGGACCGGCTCCAAATGTGGCTGAACGATGTGGATATGGCTTATCCATGGATTTACATCCAGGAAAAAAAGTCCTATAATTAAAATCGTAACTGTTCAGGACGGCTTATTTTTCACACTCAAATTTGTGCCGGAGCCGCAAATTTGAATCGCAGCCGGGAATCCGAACTTCTCAGCGCGTGCCTGAACAAAAAATGCTCCGGCATGGAGGTTATTATGTTGGAAACAGACGCAATTACGCTGACGCAGCAGCTGGTCCGCATCGAAAGCACCGATCCGGGCTCCTACGAAGGAAAAATCGGTGATTTCATATGGAAAACGCTGGACCATCCCTGTATCAAACTGACAAAAGAGGAGGTTCTGCCCGGACGCTTCAACATCATGGCAAAGATCCAGGGAGAAACCGACGATCCGGCTTTGATCTATATCTGCCACATGGATACGGTGGTATTAGGCGAAAACTGGACTTGTGATCCCCTGGGCGGTGAATATAAAAATGGAAGGATTTACGGAAGAGGCGCCTGCGATATGAAATCCGGGCTGGCCTGCGCCATGTCGGCGTGCCTGGAGCTGGCAGCCAAAACAGCCCAAAGCGGCAAACAGCCCAAACATAGTTTTGCCCTTATCGCCACGGTTGACGAAGAAGATTTTATGCGGGGCGTGGAAAAAGCCATTGAAAGCGGCTGGGTGACAAAAAACAGCTGGGTTTTGGATACGGAACCCACCAACGGCATGATTCAGGTCGCTCACAAGGGCCGGGCCTGGTTCGAAGTGGATGTGGAAGGCATCACCGCACATGCCAGCACGCCATGGAAAGGCGCTGACGCCATCGCAGGAATGGCCGAAGTCATCTGCGGAATCAGGAAACGGATCATGGACTGCCCAAAACACGAGGAATTGGGTGCGTCTACGGTCACATTCGGCCAGATCACCGGAGGCTACCGGCCTTATGTGGTTCCCGACAGATGCAAAACTTGGATTGATATGCGGCTGGCTCCGCCTGTGGCCACAAAAGATGCCGCCGTAATGGTCGAAGAGGCCATAGCCCAGGCCAGCCTGCAAGTGCCCGGCATACGCGCTTCCTATGTTATCACAGGAGACCGGCCTTATGTGGAACGGGATGACAGCTCCTTCCTGCTGGAATCCCTCAAAAATGCATGTGAACAGGTGACCGGAGAACATATAACCGTCACTTTCTTTCCCGGTTATACGGACAGCGCCGTTATTGCAGGCATTTTAGGTAATTCTAACTGCATGTCTTACGGCCCCGGGGACCTGGAGCTTGCACATAAACCGGATGAATCGGTTCCATGCGAAGATATTCTGAGATGCCAGGCTGTATTGATAACACTTGCAGAAAACATGATTTTCTGATATTCTAATTCTGTGGTCCGGGCGATTGGAGGATGTTATATTTTCAGTAAATTCTATACTGCAGATAAAAAACAGAGGGGACGGGAACACTTTTTTATATAAATTTAATGTTGACCTTTGGCGTAATTTTATTTACCTTTCCCTTATATTGTTAATATTTATATTAAGAAAATCTTCATAATCTATTCAAACAATATACAAACATTTTCCCGGCCGGTATGATATACTAAAACCATCATAAGAAATGTACTAACAAAACTATTTATCCTTCCAACCTTTTTGAAAATCCTAATCCTAAAGAAAAGCGACCCCGTATTTTATGAATACGGGGTTTTTTCTGCCCTTTTTACATGGAACGTCAACATAGAACGTCAAGGGATTTTTGAAAAAGCCTTCACGTTTTAAAGTAAAACGTGAAGGCTTTTTCAAAAATCCCTTGACGTTCTATGTTAAAAATCCCCGCTCAGCAAATCACAAAAATCAAACGTAGCAAAATAATCCTTTGCCGTTTCCGCCCTGCGGATCATCTCCACTGAACCATCCTCTTTCAGCAGAAGTTCCGCAGATTTCAATTTCCCATTATAATTATATCCCATGGAAAACCCGTGGGCTCCGGTATCGTGGATCACCAGCAGATCTCCCGCTTCAATCTTCGGAAGCATTCTATCCACGGCGAATTTATCGTTATTCTCACATAAAGATCCTACCACATCGTATTTATGGTCACAGGGGGCATCTTCTTTTCCCATTACGGTGATATGATGATATGCGCCGTACATGGCGGGGCGCATCAGGTTGACCGCGCAGGCATCTACTCCGATGTACTCTTTATGGGTGTGTTTCTCATGAATCGCTTTGGTCACAAGACATCCATAAGGTCCTAACATGAAACGGCCCAGCTCCGTATAGATCGCCACATCGCCCATTCCCGCGGGCACCAGAATCTCTTCATACACCTTTTTCACGCCTTCACCGATGGCATAAATATCATTGGGCTCCTGGTCCGGACGGTAAGGAATGCCGATTCCTCCTGACAGATTGATAAATTTAATTTCCGCCCCCGTCTCCCTTTGGAGACGGACAGCCACTTCAAACAGCACTTTCGCCAACATGGGATAATATTCATTGGTCACCGTATTGCTGGCTAAAAACGCATGAATTCCGAAGTTTTTGGCCCCTTTGGATTTAAGGATTTTGCAGGCTTCAAAAATCTGCTCTGTGGTCATTCCGTATTTGGCATCTCCCGGGTTATCCATAATTCCATTGCTCATTTTGAATAATCCGCCCGGATTATAGCGGCAGCTAATGGTTTCCGGTATCCTTCCCACGGCTTTTTCCACTCCTTCAATATGGGTGATGTCATCCAGGTTGATGATCGCTCCCAGTTCATCCGCGTATTTAAATTCACTCAGAGGAGTGTCGTTGGAGGAAAACATGATATCATGTCCCTCAAAGCCGCAGGCTTTTGACAGCATCAGCTCTGTTTCCGAAGAGCAGTCTGTTCCGCAGCCAAACTCCTTCAATATGTTTAAAATAAATGGATTTGGCGTAGCTTTTACAGCAAAATACTCCTTAAACCCCTTATTCCAGGAAAAAGCCTGCTTCAGGGCATTGGCATTTTCACGAATCCCTCTTTCATCATAGAGATGAAATGGCGTCGGGTATGTCTTAACGATCTCTTCTAACTGTTCTTTCACAACAAATGGCTTCTTATCCATATCGGTATCTCCTTTCAAATCCGGTAAGTCCCTGAATTAACACCACAACAAAAAAAGTCCGGCAAGAGCTGCAGCCATGACGGCTGCATCCTTTGACAGACTTCTTTGTCCTGTGTAATAAATATATCTTCAGATTAATCTACAGTAACCACTCTCATAATATTAGTATGAGGCGCCGGCTCATGTCTTCTGGCGCGGGTCACAACTCCGGCAGTGGCCACAACAAGGTCGCCGGTCTGCACAACATTTTTCTCTTTTAAAAGCTCAATAGAGGTTTCAATCAGCTCATCCGTAGAGTCCGCACGTTTTGCCATGAGCGGCAGAACGCCCCAGTAAATCTGCATCTGGCGGACAGCGCTGGCGCTGGGTGACAGACCGATGATCATGGTATTCGGTCTCCATTTGGAGAGCATTCTCGTCGTGAATCCGCTGATGCTGGGCGCTACAATCACTTTTGCACCTAAATCATGGGCGGTTGCTACTGAAGCATAGCAGACAGCATTGGAAATATTATGAGCGTTCTCACTGGAAACCTTTCTCATACGGTATGCATCGTAATCCAGATGTCCTTCAGAGGCTTCTACAATCTGAGCCATCATTTTAAGGGCTTCCACCGGGTATTTACCCATAGCAGTTTCACCGGAAAGCATAACTGCATCGGTTCCGTCATAAACTGCGTTGGCAACATCGGTAACTTCCGCTCTTGTTGGCCGTGGATTGCGGATCATGGAATCCAGCATCTGGGTTGCGGTGATGACCGGTTTGCACGCTTCGTTGCATTTACGGATGATGGTCTTCTGGATATAAGGTACCTTCTCAGCCGGAATCTCCACACCCATATCACCTCTGGCGACCATGATTCCGTCGCTGGCTTCGATGATGGCGTCCAGGTTCTCAATTCCTTCCGCATTCTCAATCTTGGCGATCACCTTCATATTGGCTCCGGCCTCTTCCAGCATAGCCTTAATCTCATAAACGGCATCTGCTGTACGGACAAATGAAGCCGCGATGAAATCAAATCCCTCTTCAATACCAAATTTAATATCAGCTTTATCTTTATCGGTGAGAGCCGGAAGCTTAATCTTGACATTAGGCACATTCACGCCCTTTCTCATGCCCAGTTCTCCGCCGTTAATCACCTTACAAACAATATCCGTTCCCGTCACTTCCATAACTTCCAGCTCGATCAGGCCGTCGTCGATCAGAATCTTATTGCCGGCAGAAACATCTTCATTCAGCCCCGAATAATTGATATGGCCTGTTTTATCATCGCCAATGATCTCACGGGTGGTCAGGGTGTAGGTCTGCCCCTCCACTAAAGTCACTTTTTTATCATCTTTTAAAAGCCCTGTACGGATTTCCGGTCCCTTTGTATCGAGCAAAGCTGCGATCGGAAGATTCAATTCTTCCCTCACGCTTTTTAACAGCGCTAAACGGCCTCTCTGCTCTTCATAATCGCCATGGGAAAAGTTAAATCTGGCAATGTCCATGCCGTTCTTAGCCAGGTTGTAAAGCATCTCCCTGTCATTGGTGTTGGGTCCCATGGTACAGATTATCTTGGTTTTTTTCATATTTACCTCCAAAAACTAGTTTAGCTGATCCGGATGCTGTCCGCTTCCGGTCACGTGTTGATGTGTATACAAATGATCCTGGCAGTATTCATAATTGCCTTCACATTTTGAGCAGTATCTGAATTCCAGATTGTCGCCGTCCTTTTCAGTCCGGCCGCATACCGCACATTTGTGCCGCGTCTTGCCCTGCGGCAGAATCTTGGTCTGGGTTTTGAATTCCTGTTTCCGTTTTATCTCTCGTGGATTCACCTTGTTGTAATTGCGCGTCATCAAGAAGAAAATAATGTAGTTAAGCAGTGACATGGCAATGGCACAGCGGACTGCCGTATTTCCTCCTATAAAGCCCCAGATTACGGACACTCCATAGATCAGCCCCAGCCATTTGGCCTTGATGGGCACGATGAAATACAGTAAAAACTGCAGATCCGGAAATGTGGTTGCAAACGCAAAAAACAGTGAAAGATTCAGGTATTTTGTGCTTAAAAGCCAGATCTGGCCGAACACAAGATACCCTACAAAAGCGGCCAAAACATGGCCGATCACTCCCATGAAGAAATAAACGTTAAAACGGAAGGCCCCCCATACACGTTCCAGCGTAGTTCCCAGAGAATAATACAGATACGTCATAAGCAGGTTGGAAAGCAGGTCGCCGTAAGGCGGAATAATCATAAATGTGGCAATTCTCCACACCTGGCCTTTTAAAATTTTTGACGCATCCAGCGACAGATATTCATAATAGAACATGGGATTCAGCTGCTGAATCAGCATTCCCACCGCATACAGAATTACAATATAATTCATCAAATTATGAATCGCGTATCTGCCGTATTTTCGTTCCATTTTGTTAAAAAAACTCATCTAATCATCCTTTTTTAAAACAGGTCTTTTTTTGAAAAAATCAATGCCACCAGCAAAGATAAGGCCGCCGCAAATCCAAGTACTATCACAAATCCCCATGGGCTGTTGGCAAAAGGCATCCCGGCAGAATTCACATTCATGCCGTAAAAACTGGCTACCATGGTTGGAATCGACATTACAATGGTAATCGTAGCCAAAAACTTCATGACAATATTCAGGTTGTTGGATATAACGGATGCAAAGGCGTCCATCGTTCCGCTTAAAATTCCGCTGTAGATATTAGCCATCTCAATCGCCTGCTTATTTTCGATGATAACATCTTCCAGAAGTTCGGTATCCTCAGGATACTTTTTGATCTTTTCATTCTTTAACAGTTTCTCAAATACCACTTCATTCGACCTTAAAGAGGTGGTAAAATACACCAGGCTCTTTTCCAGTTCCAAAAGCTCAATTAACTCCTGATTCTTCTGAGACTGATGAAGCTTGCGCTCCACAACCTCGCTTTTCTTATCAATAATTCTCAGGTACTGCAAAAATAACGATGCATTCTTGTACAGAATCTGAAGAATAAACCTGGTCTTCATATAAGTGTGGAAGTCACGGACCCTTCCATCCATAAATGCTGTTAAAATCGGTGTGTCTTCCAGGCATACGGTAATGATCACCTCATCAGATGTAATGATCCCCATAGGAATGGTAACATACCAGTCCTTGCCGCTCCGTTCCTCAATTACCGGTATGTCGACGAGAATCAGCGTGTAATGATCCTCCATCTCAATACGGGAACGTTCCTCCTCATCCAGAGGGGCTTTCAAATGATCCGGGTCGATTTGATAATGATCCGCGATCTCCAGAATCTCCGTGGCCGTGGGATTAGTAAGTGCAATCCAGCATCCTGTCTGCATCTCATCCTTCTGATGGATGGCGCCTTCTTCAGTTTTAAATATACGTATCATAATTTCTGTCCTTTCCTTATTTAATACAGTGCATAATCAGACAACCCACACTGCACTCCACCAGGAAAATCAGAAATCCAGTGCAGGTATCCGTTCTCGTCCGTCTTCAGTTTCCGCGTGATAACTCGAACCGCTGTCCATACCTTCACTTTCCTTTCTTAAACATACTTGCATACTGCGACTTATACATTATAGTTTCTCCCTTTATTTTTGTCAAACGAAAAGACTGTGATTTGGAAAAGCTACCTAAATTTAATGTTTTCTTTACGTTTTTTTAACACTCAATGACGATTGTATTATTTTCAATTCTATGTTAAACTGTTGGCGGTATGCGTAATTTCTTATTAAATGGGTTTATATGGAAATTTAATTCAACCGATACATTTTACGTTAGAAACGGTATTTTTCGTTTCTTGTTTTTTTGAAAAGGAGGCAGGGGTAATCCCCGCATATATGACAACATTACATAACACCCTTGGCATTGATATCGGTTCCACAACCGTTAAAATTGCCATTTTAGACTCCGACAATCATATATTATTTGCAGATTACGAACGGCATTACGCCAATATTCAGGAGACCCTGGCTACTCTGCTTAAAAGAGGTCTTGAAAAGCTTGGCCCTTTGATGCTGCGCCCTATGATCACCGGATCCGGCGGTTTAACCCTGGCTAAATACTTAAAAATTTCATTTGTCCAGGAGGTGGTAGCAGTCGCTTCCGCACTCAGGGATTATGCGCCTCAAACGGATGTTGCCATCGAACTTGGGGGAGAAGATGCCAAAATCATCTACTTCACAGGGGGCATCGACCAGCGTATGAACGGAATCTGCGCAGGCGGAACCGGCTCTTTCATCGACCAGATGGCGGCGCTCCTTCAGACTGACGCCACCGGACTGAATGAATATGCGAAGAATTATAAGGCTATTTATCCCATTGCCGCCCGCTGCGGCGTATTCGCAAAATCGGATATCCAGCCTTTAATCAATGAAGGCGCCACCAGAGAAGACCTTTCCGCTTCCATTTTCCAGGCAGTGGTCAATCAGACGATCAGCGGCCTGGCCTGCGGAAAACCAATCCGCGGAAACGTGGCATTTTTAGGCGGCCCGCTCCACTTCTTACCGGAACTGAGGGCGGCATTTATCCGCACCCTGCATCTGTCGGGAGAACAGATTATCGCTCCTGACCATTCCCATCTGTTTGCAGCCGTAGGTTCTGCTATGAACGCCTCATCAAAAATGGCGGCAGAAGATGAAATTTCATTAGAAGAACTGATCAGCCGCCTTTCCAATGGAATTCAGATGGATTTTGAAGTAAAACGCATGGAACCGCTGTTCATCGACGAGGATGATTACGCGGAATTCTGTGACCGTCATGCGGACAACAGCGTGAAAACAAGGCCGATCCAGAACTATGAAGGAAACTGTTTCCTGGGAATTGACGCTGGATCCACCACCACCAAAGTGGCTCTCGTGGCAGAAGACGGTTCTCTTTTGTATAACTTTTACAGCAATAACAACGGAAGTCCCTTAGCTACAGCAATTCAGGCCATGTCTGAAATCCATGAGCTTCTTCCCGCTAAAGCCCGCATCGCCTATTCCTGTTCTACCGGTTATGGCGAAGCCCTTCTTAAAGCGGCTTTAATGCTGGATGAAGGGGAGGTCGAGACGATTTCCCACTACTACGCGGCCGCATTTTTTGAACCTGACGTGGACTGTATCCTGGATATCGGCGGCCAGGACATGAAATGCATTAAAATTAAGGACGGCACCGTTGACAGTGTCCAGCTGAATGAAGCCTGCTCCTCCGGCTGTGGTTCCTTTATCGAAACATTTGCCAAATCACTGAACTACAGCGTGGTGGATTTTGCGAAAGAAGCACTGTTCGCCAAAAATCCCATCGACCTGGGCACCCGGTGCACTGTTTTCATGAATTCCAATGTAAAACAGGCGCAGAAGGAAGGGGCTACAGTGGCTGATATTTCAGCCGGCTTGGCTTATTCCGTGATTAAAAATGCATTGTATAAAGTGATTAAGATTACCAGCCCTTCGGATCTTGGAAAACATGTGGTTGTCCAGGGCGGTACTTTCTACAATGACGCTGTATTAAGAAGCTTTGAAAAAATATCCGGCTGCAACGCGGTCCGTCCTGATATCGCAGGAATTATGGGGGCTTTTGGCGCAGCTCTGATTGCCAGAGAACGCTTCGATTCCCAAAAAGGCACTGCCATGCTGCCAATTGAAAAGATCCTGACCTTGAAATATACCACAGCCATGGCAAGATGCAAAGGCTGTACCAACAGCTGCGTCCTGACCGTCAACAAGTTTGAAGGCGGACGCCAGTTCATCAGCGGAAACCGCTGTGAACGGGGGCTGGGCAAAGAAAAAGTCAAAAAGGACATTCCCAACCTGTTTGATTATAAATACCACCGGATGTTCGATTACGAGGCCCTGACCCCTGATCAGGCGCCACGGGGTACAGTGGGCATACCAAGAGTGCTGAACATGTATGAGAATTATCCGTTCTGGGCCACATTTTTCAAAAACCTTGGTTTCAGAACTGTATTATCCCCACAATCCACCAAAAATATCTATGAATTGGGAATCGAATCCATCCCCAGTGAATCGGAATGCTATCCGGCAAAATTAGTCCACGGCCACATTTCCTGGCTCATCGCACAGGGTGTGAAAACCATTTTTTATCCGTGTATCCCTTATGAACGCAACGAATCGCCGGATGCGGGCAATCATTACAACTGCCCCATGGTGACTTCCTATGCGGAAAACATAAAAAACAACATGGAAGAACTGCAGGAAAAAAATATCCGGTTCTTAAATCCATTTATGGCATTTACCAATGAAGAGGTGCTTACCAAACAGCTTGTCGTTGAATTCAAAAAAGAATTCGGCATCGATGCCGGCGAGATCCGCCAGGCGGCTCATCTGGCCTGGGAGGAGATGCTGGCTTCCCGTCATGATATGGAGAAAAAGGGGGAAGAGGTAATCGAATACCTGAACCAGACCGGCAAAAGGGGAATCGTTTTGGCCGGACGGCCTTACCATGTGGATCCGGAAATCAATCACGGACTGCCGGAACTGATCACATCTTACGGATTCGCTGTTTTGACGGAAGATTCCATTTCCCATCTGGGAAAACTGGAGCGTCCGATCATCGTAACCGACCAGTGGATGTACCATACAAGGCTTTATCGGGCCGCCGATGTGGTGAAACACTCGGAAAACCTGGATTTAATTCAGCTAAACTCTTTCGGCTGCGGCTTGGATGCCGTTACCACCGATCAGGTCAATGATATCCTGACCGGTTCCGGGAAGATTTATACGGTATTGAAGATCGATGAGGTGAACAACTTAGGATCGGCCAGAATCCGTATCCGCTCTCTGATCTCCGCCCTCCGCGTCCGGGATGTAAAACACCATGAACGTCGGGTGGTATCCAGCGTATACAACCGGGTGGAATTTACGAAAGAGATGAAAAAGGATTATACCCTGCTCTGTCCTCAGATGTCACCGATTCATTTTGACCTGATTGAACCGGCTATCCGGTCATTCGGATATAAAATAGAAGTTCTGCAAAACCACAACCGTTCTGCTGTGGATGTGGGACTGAAATATGTGAACAATGACGCCTGCTACCCGTCCCTGATCGTAATCGGGCAGATTATGGAGGCCCTGTTATCCGGGAAATATGATCTGGATCACATAGCCATTTTCATGAGTCAGACAGGCGGCGGCTGCCGCGCTTCCAACTACATCGGATTTATCCGCCGGGCGCTGGATAAGGCGGGAATGGGCCACATTCCGGTGATCTCCGTCAATGCCAACGGCATGGAAACCAACTCAGGTTTTTCCATCACCCTTCCGCTGCTCACAAAAGCGATCCAGGGAATTGTTTACGGAGATATTTTCATGCGGGTTCTCTATGGAACACGCCCCTATGAAGCGGAACCCGGTTCTGCCGATGCACTGCACCAGAAATGGAAAGAGCGCTGTATCCAGTCTCTTTCTAAAAAATCGCCATCCATGCTGGAATTCAACAGAATCGTCCGCGGCATTATCCGGGATTTCGACGCCCTTCCCAGAAGGGATGTCAAAAAACCACGCGTCGGCATTGTAGGTGAGATCCTGGTTAAATTCTCTCCGCTGGCCAATAACCACATCGTGGAGCTATTAGAAGCGGAAGGAGCTGAAGCGGTGATGCCCGACCTGTTGGATTTCCTGCTGTATTGTTTCTATAACACCAACTTTAAGGCGGATTACCTGGGAGGCAAACGTTCCACGGCTTATCTCTGTAATATGGGAATTTCCCTGCTGGAATATTTCAGAAGAGTATCCCGGAAGGAACTGCTGGCCAGCAGACATTTTGACGCGCCGTCGCCTATCACCCATCTGGCCGATATGGCAAAGGATTATGTTTCCTTAGGCAACCAGACCGGCGAAGGCTGGTTCCTGACAGGGGAGATGCTGGAACTGCTGCAGAGCGGCGTGAGCAATATCGTCTGCACCCAGCCATTTGGATGTCTGCCGAACCATATCGTGGGGAAAGGCGTAATCAAAGAACTGCGCCGCTCCCATCCGGACGCCAATATCATCGCCGTGGATTACGATCCGGGGGCCAGTGAAGTGAATCAGTTGAACAGAATTAAATTGATGCTGGCTACGGCTCAGAAAAATTTGTAGGGAATCTTTATTTAAATAATTGGCAGGAGTAACGCCGTGAAGAAGGGGACGCTGGGCGTTTGGAACGGGCCGGGCTGGCCGGAATCCAACGGTGCCAGAGGGCGTCTGGAAACCGTCTAGTTAAACTTAGGCCGCAGGGATGAAAAAAGGCGGGCAGACACTGAAAACCAAATCAGTTTCTGAGATGCCCACTGAACGGTGAAGTCCATAAAGAGTTCACCGTGAATGGGCATCGGACCGTCTTTTTCCATCCCTGCGGCCTTAGTTTAACTTACGGTTGGAAGCCGCTTTCTGGCACCGTTGGATTCCGGCCAGCCCGGCCCGTTCCAAACGCCCAGCCCCACCTTCGCTGCCTCGTCCCGCTTTCCTGCGTAACTTTCTCACTTAAATCCCTATTTATTTATCAATCCTGAATCCTGCGTAAGCCGTCATTCCATGCTCATGCATATCCAGTCCGTCTATCTGCTCCTGGTCGCTGACGCGAAGGCCAACGGTCTTATCAATGACTGTGAATATAATAAATGCCATAACGGCAACATAAAGAATAACGGAACCAACTCCGATCATCTGGGTTACAAAGCTGCAGCCCTCTCCGAACACTCCGGTTAAAACCGTACCAAAACATCCGCAGGCGCCGTGGACACCGATTGCGCCTACAGGATCGTCGATCTTGAATTTCTTCTCCACTGTCTCAATGACAATCACTACCAGAATACCGGCTAACGCACCGATTATAATAGCTTCATAAGGAGTTACCACGTCACAGCCTGCAGTAATCGCTACCAGACCGGCAAGAGAGCCGTTAAGCGTCATGGAAACATCAGGTTTGCCATATTTTATCCACGTGAAAATCAAAGTCACCAGCGTAGCTGCTGCTGCCGCCAGGTTTGTGGTTATAGCGATTTCTCCTACACTGGTTGCTGCCGCTGTTGTGGAACCGCAGTTGAATCCAAACCAGCAGAACCAGAGAATGAACACGCCCAAAGCGCCCATCGTGATATTATGGCCCGGAAATGCATTTGTGGTTCCGTCTGCATTGTATTTGCCAAGTCTCGGCCCTAAAATCTTCGCGCCGATCAGAGCACAAAGGCCGCCTACCATATGAACCGCCGTCGATCCGGCAAAATCATGAAATCCCATATTGGACAGCCAGCCGCCGCCCCAGATCCAGTGGCCTGTTACAGGGTAGATAAAAATGCTGATGGCCGCCGAATAGACCAGATATGCCATAAATTTTGTTCGTTCCGCCATGGCTCCCGATACAATAGTGGCCGCCGTAGCACAGAATACCGTATGGAAAATCATGAATACGCCGATTGGAAGACCATTTATCATTCCCGAACCATCTGCTAAGGAATATGGCTGGAAAAAACCTGAAGTTCCGATCAATCCGCCCGCATCCGCTCCAAACATAACGGCAAATCCAATAACAAAGAAGAATAAAGAGCCGAGTACAAAATCCATCATATTCTTCATAATAATATTGCCGGCATTTTTAGCTCTGGTAAAACCGGCCTCCACCATTGCAAAACCTGCCTGCATAAAGTAGACGAGAAATGCCCCAAGCATGGTCCATGTGACATTCATCAAAAGGTTTGCCGCTTCAGAAGTCTCCATACCGCCATTGATTAAATCCAATAAATTCATAATCATTTCCTCCTCATATCCATTTTCAAAATATCCTGATTGTCGAATCCGTCCGGGATCATGCGCTTTCCACAAAAAAAAGAGATAACTGCTGTTTCCAGCAACTATCTCCTTCGATAATCTATAGTCTCTGTATGAAAGAACCGGCCTACAGCGCCTGATCGCCTCTTTCGCCGGTACGGATACGCACAGCATCCTGGACGTCATAAATGAATATCTTGCCGTCGCCATAATTGCCGGTGGTTATCTCTTTTACAACCTTTTCGATAATCGTTTCCGATGTTTCTTCTGCCACAACGGTTTCCACCTTAACTTTGGGCAGCAGATTTACCGTATATTCCGTTCCCCGGTACATCTGCTTGTAGCCTTTTTGATTACCATATCCCATGACATTGCTGATCATAATACCATTTGCCTTGCAGTCTTCCAAAATGGCTTTAAGATCTTCCAGTTTCTCAGGCTTGATAATAATCTCCAACTTCTTCATACAGTTCATCCTCCTTATATTTTCTACGCTGTACGGATATAGTCCCATACAACGACGAAGAGGGCGTTTCCAGCAGACTGGAACGCCCTCGTTCAATATACGTTTATTATACAGAGTTTCCCGGCATTGTCAAATATATTTTTAACCTCAAACATGAATATCTTTTGTGAAATATAAACAAAATGAAATGCTTGTATTTTTGCTGTATAGAGTATATAATATATTGTATACAAAATAATGCAAAAATACAATTGTAAAATAAAAGGGGTTTTTACATGATCAGACACCTTAGCTTAAAGGCCTATGGAAAGATTAATCTGGGCCTCGATGTACTCAGAAAACGTGAGGATGGCTACCATGATGTACGCATGATAATGCAGACAGTTGGGATCTATGACCGCATTGACTTAAACTACCAGCCGTCTCCCGGCATCGAAGTGGAGACGAACCTGTACTATCTTCCAAATAATGAAAATAATCTAGTCTATAAAGCGGCTAAGCTTTTAATGGACGAATTTGGAATCCGGGCCGGAGTTAAAATACGGCTGAAAAAATTCATTCCCGTATCTGCCGGAATGGCAGGAGGGAGCAGTGACGCTGCCGCCGTTCTTTTTGGTGTCAACAAGATGTTCGGTCTTGGCCTCACCATGCAGCAGCTTATGGAACGCGGTGTTAAAATCGGCGCAGATGTTCCTTATTGTATTATGAGGGGTACCGCCCTTTCAGAAGGGATCGGAGAAGTGCTCACCCCGCTGCCGCCGGTTCCCCAGTGCCAGGTTCTGATTGCCAAACCAGGCATTAATGTATCCACAAAATTTGTTTATGAAAACCTTCATGCCAATGATCTGCGCCCGGACCAGCATCCGGACATTGACGGTATGATTGCTGCCATAAAAGCCGGAGACCTCTACCGAATTGCCGATAAGTTCGGAAATGTGCTGGAAACAGTGACCGCCAGAGAATATCCGGTCATTGAAGAGTTAAAAAGTATTATTAGGGAATCAGGGGCCATAGGTTCTATCATGAGCGGGAGCGGCCCAACCGTATTCGGCCTGTTCACCAGTCCAAAAGCTGCGGAAGCCGCTTATGAGGAACTACGCTACGGACAATACAGTGAATTGGCAAAGCAAGTATATCTGACGAATTTTTACAACATTAAGGAGGACCGGTCTTATGGATCATGATTTAAAAGTTAATATGAATGAATATCTTCCGCTGCGCGACGTTGTGTTCAACACTCTCCGCCAGGCGATTTTAAAGGGGGAACTGACACCTGGAGAAAGGCTGATGGAAATCCAGCTTGCAGAGCGTTTAGGCGTCAGCAGGACACCGATTCGTGAAGCGATCCGCAAACTGGAATTAGAGGGGTTAGTTCTGATGATCCCAAGAAAGGGCGCTGAAGTAGCAAAGATTTCCGAAAAAAGCCTTAGGGATGTGCTGGAAGTACGCCGTTCTTTAGAAGAACTGGCCATAGAACTGGCCTGCCAGAGAATGAGCGATGATGAAGTAAAGCAGTTAGAAGAAGCACAGTCTAATTTCCGTCTGGCCATTGAGAGCAAGGATGCCATGAAGATAGCGGAGACGGACGAGCACTACCACGATATCATTTACTTCGGGACCGGAAATGCCCGGTTGGTTCAAATTTTAAACAATTTGCGGGAACAGATGTACCGTTACCGCCTGGAATATATTAAAGATGAGGACAAGCGTCAGATTCTCCTTGTCGAACATGACAATATCTTAAAGGCTGTCCGCAGCCGTCATGTGGCTGAAGCGAAGGCCGCAATCAGAGAACATATAGACAATCAGGAAATTACAGTTTCTAAAAATATAAAGGAGCAGGAATAGCCTATGAATTTTAAGGAGCGTTACCTTGCAGGTGAAATTGAATTTGAAGAAATTGACCGTTACATTTCCCAGTGGAATAACAGCGATAATCCACAAACCCTGGCTCAGTTTTTAGGGCTGAATGCCGAGGAAGAGGACGTGTGGATTGAGGACAGCGATGAGGCGCTGATGGAAATCCTGGATAAACAAAGAGGGTAGGGGAAATCTTTATTTTACTATATTGGTGAAAGTAACGCCATGAATAAGGGGAATCTGGCGCCGATGGGCTTGGAGCCGAGGGATTCGAGATCGGATTCCACCCCTAAGAGATACTAGGTTTTCAAGGACGGAAAAAGACAGGGCGGTGCCCATTCGAGGTAAACTTTTTATGAACTTTACCTCTCAATGGGCACCTCAGAAACTGATTCGGTTTTCAGTTTCTGCCTGTCTTTTTTCGTCCTTAAAAGCCAAGTATCTCTAAGGGGCTCCATACGACCTCAAATCCCTCGGCTCCAAGCCCATCGGCGCCAGATTCCCCTTATTCACGGCTGTGTACAGGCTTCGCTAAAGGTAAAAAAGATTTTAGGAGAGGGTGTAGAAAAGACAAAAGATCGTTTGACTGATGGGATATTGGACTTTTAATGTGAAACGTGACATGGAGACTTGATATAAATGACCTGGGAGTTGACAGTAAAACGTGAAGGCTTTTTCGAAAATGCCTTGAGGGTTGATGTTAAAATAGAGATGGACCCAAAATCTCCTTTTGATAATGACTTACCTGCGCTAAAATTTAATTACTTAAACTCAGAGAAAACCAGCAGGAAAGCGGGACGAGGCGGCAAAGGTGGGGCTGGGCGTTTTAAATGGGCCGACCTGGCTGGAATCCAACGGTGCCGGAAGGCGTCTGGAAACCGTCTAGTTAAACTTAGGCCACGGGGATGGAAAAAGACGGGCAGAAACTGAAAACCAAATCAGTTTCTGAGATGCCCCTGAACGGTGAAGTCCATAAAGAGTTCACCGTGAATGGGCATCGGACCGTCTTTTTCCATCCCTGCGGCCTTAGTTTAACTTACGGTTGGAAGCCGTCTTCCGGCAGCGTTGGATTCCGGCCAGGCCGGCCCATTTAAAACGCCCAGCCCCACCTTTGCCGTCTCGTCCCGCTTTCCCGCGTAACTTTCTCACTAAAATCCCACTTACATGGAACTATCATCATCCTTAACATCCATTTTTAACGCGTCTCTGTTCGCCTCTTCCTCTTCATCTGCAAACAGCGGCCTCAATTCCCCATCATTCCTGGTTTCTTCCGGAATGTAGCGTTTAAATACGGCCGACAGCATATAGGAATTTGCAAAAGCCAGCAATGCCACGCCGAAAAGCATAAGCGGCGGAAAATAGAACAGCATGACTACGATCAATACCACATCGATGGCCAGCATTCCCAGGGTATGCAAAAAATGACGGATGGACATGAAAAACGCATTGAACAGCGTTTTCTTAACCGTATTATAAAATCTGGACTGCAGCGGAAAAACATATGTAAAAATAGCCAGATAAATAAACGAAAATGCCAGGAAAATGGCGATCATTATGGATCTGAACTGGGTGCTTCCGCTGTAAACCTTCAGGAAAAACCAGAGATCACCGCCAAGAATCAAACCTGCCACAAGCATGATCATCCAAATAGCGGTGGCCTGTTTAAAGTTTTCTTTAAATGACTTAAAGAAAGACCGGAACGTATATCCGTCTTCATCTCTCACCAGTTTTAATGTTACATAGTACATAGCTGTAGTGGATGCCCCGATGGTAAATACGGGAATACTGCAGATTCCCCATAAAAAGCTCAATATAATAACATCCCAGAATTTACCGATAAACCGCCAAACAGGATTATCGTAATTAAAAAAACCTGAAAACATTCGACTACCTCTTCTCTTTCATTTGTCGTATTAGAACATTATAGCGAATTTCTTGTGAAAAATCAAACTTTCCTAAACAATTCACGAAAAATTTATAAAAATCTTTTCCTTTTTATGTTATACTCTTCTTAGCTTGTGCCCGGCTGGGCGCATGAATGAAACGAAAGAGGGTTTATCATCATGTCACTAAAAGAAGATTTAAGAAATGAAGCCCGTGAAGAGCGGGAAAAACTCCGTAATATGACAGTTAAAGACAAAATCTGGTATATCTGGGAATACTATAAGTTTTTCATCATTGGAATTGTCTGTACCGTAGGAATCGCAATTTCAGTGGGAACCACTATCTACAGCAACCGGTTTGATACCGCCCTTTACTGCGTTGTCATCAATAACCGGACCACTGAGGCCGGAAACCAGGATCAGGTTTTAGAAGAGCTGAAAGATTACTTAAACCTTTCAGATGTAAGGGAAATCGTCTATGATACCAGCATGTTCATCAGCTACGGCGAGAACACCAATGAACTGGGCTATGCCACCATGGCGAAAATCTCTGCCCTGGTCGCCTCCAGAGAGCTGGACATCATGATTGCAGATAAAGAAAGCATTGATAACTATGCAAAGCTGGGCGGCATGACCGATCTGGAAGAAGCTCTTCCCGCAGATCTTTATGAAAAGGTCAAGGACCGCATTTACTACACTGATAACGAAGAGGGACAAAAGCAGCCCTGTGCAGTCTCCTTAGAAGGCACTAAGTTTGCTGAGGATATGAACCTGGTTATGGATCCTCCCCTTATTTCGCTGTTTTCGAATTCCGAAAATACTGAAAACTGCATTGCCCTTTTCCATTATATCTTTGATTAACCAATTCAAAACCTAATGATTTTATCAAGGAGATAGATGCCTGGTTGTCAGGCGCTATCTCCGCCCATACATTTCTCCCAATCCATTCATCCGCATATTTGAGTATCTCCCGGCAGGCTTCTTTTGCATATCCATTTCTCCTGTAAGGTCCAAAAATATGGTATCCAATTTCCAGGCGGACATCTCCGCTTTCACTGTTTTGGCCCCTTTCACTGGTCCGTCCGATTTCACGATTCCGGCCCATTTCACGATTCCAACCATTTTCCGTTTTATCCGCCAAACCGGCCATTCCAACCAGAAGTCTCTGTTTCTTATCAACTAGGGCCCATATCCCGTACTGGTAAAATCCATACTGGTTTCTGATATATGCGGCTAACTGGTCTTCTGTATAGAATACCCGGTCCTCCTCTCCGTCTTCCGGTTCTTGGATTATATCCTTTCTATCCTCTAAACAGAATTCCCGGATCAACAGGCGCTCCGTCTCCCCTATGATCCACGGCATTTTTAACTTCCGCCTGACAACCCGTTCCAGATAAATACTGTCGATTTCTTCTAATCGTTCCACTCCGAACGGCGCGCCTGACATTGGTCCGTCTCCTATGAGTTCAACAACGGCCCTTCCTGCTGCCAAAGCAGCCTGAAGGGCCTCATATTCGTCTGAAATCAATACGGGATATTCCACCCCTTCTATTGTTACAAACCGATATTCTGTCATATTAGCATTTCTCCGGCTCCGGATATGTCTCGCCAAAGGTATCCACTGTAACTGATTTTAACTTCTGCTCCTTCATCGGCCTGTCATTGTAGTCGGTTCTTACATCAGCGATTGCATTTACCACATCCATTCCTTCCACAACCTTACCGAAGGCTGCATACGCGCCGTCTAAGTGGGGGGAGTTCTTATGCATAATGAAGAACTGGGAACCGGCTGAATCGGGGTGCATCGCTCTTGCCATAGACAAAACACCTTCCGTATGCTTCAGATCATTCACATAGCCATTCTGGCGGAACTCTCCTTTTATTGAGTATCCGGGACCACCCATGCCGTTGCCGTCAGGACATCCGCCCTGGATCATAAAGCCATTGATTACTCTGTGGAAAATCAATCCGTTATAATATCCTTTGTTTACAAGACTGATAAAGTTATTCACTGTGTTCGGGGCAATTTCCGGATAAAGCTCTGCCTTCATAATGCCGCCGTCTTCCATCTCAAATGTAACTACTGGATTTTTCATCGTTCTTTCTCCTTATATTCATCTTCTTTTCTCGGAATCAGATCCCAATAGAGCTATTTTACCAAAAGCTTATATAAAAGTCCAGACAGTAAAGCTGTTATCAGTCCGGAGTGCTCTCATTCATATTTTGTTCATATATCATTCAAAAACCTTTTACACAATTAACATGATTTCTTCATCTTTTCCCCATATACTATAACCATAGACAACAGAACAAGTTGTTTAGCCACAAAGCTTATAAGATTTTTTTCATAATACTCGAGCTGATAATAATTATTATCAGCTCTCCTCCCTTTAACCTTTTAAATTCCCTTCTATCCCCATAGAAGGGAATTTTTTTATTGCAAAACAATAAGTTTATGGCGCCGCGACTACCTGACTATAATATAAACCATATAAGCGGCATACATCACCAGCATAACGGTTCCTTCCCGTCTGCTGATCTCATATTCACTCTTGCCCAGGAAATAGACGATTCCACTGGAAACCACCAGAAACAATGCGTCGAACGCGGATAATATGGTGACCTGAATCGGGCTGATCGCTGCTGACGCCGCGAGAACCATCAGAATGTTAAACAGATTCGATCCAACAACATTGCCTAAAGCAAGACCATTTTCACCTTTTCTGGAAGCCACTATGGAGGTGACCAGCTCAGGAAGGGAAGTTCCCATGGCTACAATGGTAAGGCCGATCAGGGTCTGGCTCAATCCAAAAGAGGCTGCAATCTCACTGGCGCTGTCCACGACAAAATCACCGCCCAGCACAATTGCCGTAATTCCGCCTAATATATATACAATACTTCGAAATGGGGACAATGATTCAAATGCCTCCGCGGCCGAAACCCGGTTAGCCAGCGCACTGCGCACTGTTTTCAATAAAAAATAAACAAACAAGGCCAACAGGATTATCCCTTCGATTCTTCCCACACGGCTGTCTATCAAAAGCATAACGGCCAGAACAGAGGATATTACAATTGACAGCAGGAAATCTCCATTTAATATTTTCTTCTCTATGGCCATCGGGGCAATCACGCCGCAGGCGCCCACCACAACCAATAAGTTAAAAATATTGGATCCGATTACATTTCCCACAGCAATCTCGTTATTTCCCGTGATCGCAGCCGTAATGCTGACGGCCAGTTCAGGCGCACTGGTTCCGAATGCAACGATTGTCAGCCCGATTACAATACTTGGAACCCTTAAAAGCTTTGCTACGGAAGAACTGCCTTCCACAAAATAATCCGCCCCCTTCACTAAAAGGACGAAACCGACTAAAAGCCAAACATACATCATCATAACTTTTTCCTCTTTTCTATTTGTATTATTTCCGAATTAAATCCTGTGATACAACCAATCCCCGTTAAATGGCGTTTTAAGAGATGCAATCAAAAAAGCGAGAACCTTTATTGTACCAGAAGATACAACAAAAGTCTCGCTTCTTACTATACGTACCGGATGATAACCATCGTGATGACGATACCGCATAACAACAGACAAATGCTGCTGCAAGCTACTCCCTCTCATTTCCACTAAGTATATGTATTTTCTCAATATTTGTCAATGCTTTTTTGGAAAATATACCTGTTTTCTGAGTAAAATCAGGGCGGCAACATTTGGCACAGCCATAAGGCCATTCCAGATATCGGACAGTTCCCAGACGGTTTCCAGTCTGGCGATACAGCCGATAAAAACCGCATTCAGATATAAAACCATATAGATGGTTTCAGCCGCCCGGCTATTAATTCCGGTTCTGGATGCCAGATAAGACAGATTCTGTTTTCCAAGAAAATACCAGGCGATAATCGTAGCGAATGCAAATGACAGCATGGACAGCGACACCAGATACTCTCCGCCCTGCCCCAGGCGTTCGGAAAAACAATATGCAGTCAGAGCCGCGCCGTCCAAACCGGATGTTCCTGCTCCTTCCCCCATTACACAGAGAATAACAAATGCGGTCAGGCTGCAGCTTATCATCGTGTCGAAAAACACTTCAAACATGGCCCACATTCCCTGTTTTTCCGGTGTAGTTTCTTCCACCGCTCCATGAATGACCGCCAGGCTTCCAAGGCCCGCTTCATTGGAAAATACCCCTCTCGATACCCCGTATCTGATGGCCACACTGATTCCATACCCGGCCGCGCCCGATAAAGCGCTGGCCGGTTTCCATGCGCCCTCCAGAATCATAAATAGAACAGACGGCAAACGGTCATAATAAGAAAAAATGACGATGAGAGAAATGACCGTATAGATTCCGGCCGATACCGGCACAAGCCGCTCCGTAACTTTAGCGATTCTTCCCAGGCCGCCCCGGATCACCAATAAAATTAAGATTGTAAGCACTGCCCCGGTCGCCGCCGGGTAGAAGGAAAATGAAAATTCAAGGGTTTCGGCGATGGAGTTGGACTGAACCATGCTCCCCATGCCAAAGGAAACCAATACGGCAAAAAAACTATATAAAACCGCAGCACCGTAAAATCCCAGCCCTTTTTCCAGATATACCATAGGCCCGCTGATCCAGCTCCCGTCCTTTTTTTTCCTGCGGTACCGGATTCCCAGCACAACTTCCGCATAGGCTGTCATCATTCCGATTCCGGCAGAGATCCACATCCATAAAAGCGCACCAGGCCCGCCGGCGCAGAGAGCTGTTGCCACTCCGACGATATTTCCCGTTCCGACAGTGGCGGCCAGAGCCGTACACGCGGATTGGAACTGGGTCACAGAATGAGGATTATCCACATCCTTTTTTTCGCCGCTCAGGCTTCCCACCGTCTCTTTCCACCATATTTTCCATCCGGTCAGTTGGAAAAAGCCGGATTTTACTGTAAATAATATACCAACTCCCAGGATCAGCAAAAGCAGCCATGGCCCCCAGACAAGCTGATGGATTGTATGGATCATCCGCCCTCCATTACGTTACAGTACAGGCATTGTGCGGCTGGACTATAACTTTTATCATACCTATTCTCTATATCTTCTATTCTAATTAACTGGTGAATATGATATAATATTTTTAATAGGTTCAAATAATTTTACCGAGAGTGAGGTATTTTTATGCCAGGATTTACTACTCATTATATTTTAGGTATGAAAGCTTATAATGATTTGCCCAACAACCAGCTAAAGTTTGTAATAGCCAAATACCGCTGGCTCTATCAGCTGGGCCTTCAGGGGCCGGATATATTTTTCTATAATATCCCCATTCTGCGCCACCGGGATTACCGGAATGTGGGATCTCATATGCATGAACACTGCATCAGCGATTTTTTTGTCAATTATTTGAAAATTACTTCCGAAATTGAATCCAAGCAGCAAAGGGAACAGGCGATTTCCTATTTCTGCGGATTTCTCTGCCATTATATCGGGGATTCCATCTGCCATCCTTACGTTTACGGCCGGATTGAATATGATGTCAAGAATCCCAACAACTACACGCACGGTCTTCATGCTACGCTGGAGAATGACATCGATGCCCTGCTTCTGCTGAAGTATAAAAAGAAAAAGCCGTCCCAGTTCAACCAGGCGGCTACCATATGCCTTAACGGCTTTGAGATGCAGTTCATCTCCCGCATTCTCTCCAAATGCATCAATATGACTTATTATCCGGTCAATTATAAAAATAACTTTCAGGTAACACCCAGAATGGTGCACCGCTCCATTCTGGCTATCCGCTTCGGCTGCCGCACTCTTTCCGATCCGTCGGGCCGGAAGAAGAACGGTATACGCAAGGTGGAATCAATCTTTTTGAAAAAACCAATTGCATCCACAAAACTGGTAACAGATCAGGTCATCAATCCCAAAAAGAGCCTGAATTTAAATCACGAGGTCTGGTGTAATCCCTGGGACAAGCGTCTCGCATCCACCGCCTCTTTCCCGGATCTGTTTTACCAGTCCCTGAATAAATGTAATAATGTCTATTACCAGTTAAACGCTGACTTAACCAGCGGTATTCCGATGAATGAACTGGATTTCAATAAATTGATTAAAGAGCTGGGCAGTTATTCTTATCATAGTGGGCTCAGCGTGCTGTGACCTCGGGATTAACATTAAAACGTGAAGGCATTTTTGAAAATGCCTTCACGTTTGATGTTAAAAAGTCTGACATTAATAAAATCCCTACTCAATTATCTGATCCCCATCCTTAATAACATAATTCTTCTCCACCCCAATTTTTCTCATCCATTCCCTGGTCGTCTCTGTGAACCATTTCCCGCTTCCGGGTCCGCCCCCATCGTCGTTATCCCACAGCCAGCCTGGCGTAGGCCACAGACAGAACTTGGGATGAAAGATCCGGTATACTTTCTCAGAAACGCCATATTGTCCATGATGGGCCATCTGGAGGATATCACAGTGCATGTTGTCACTGCCGTAATCCTTGACCAGCCGTTCTCCGGCTTCTTCCCCCATATCTCCCAGAAATACGATGTATTTCCCATTCATCTTAATGGTATAAGCCACAGAACTGTTGTTAATTGAATTGTGAGGGAAAAGGTAGGGTTCGTTCATCACGGTTATTTCCGTGTTATCTACATAGATCTTTTCATTCTTTGATATATTCCCATGAAGCATTTCTTCCGGCTGCCTGGACAGCGTGTCCATGAATTGGGCAACCATGTCGGCGCGGTAGGATTCGCTGGAGTAATACCATTTTAAGTCGGCCAGGTGATAGTAAAGGCCGTCGATTGTGATGCCGGAATCAGGATCATTCAATATTTCGTTCAGAGCGCCGATGTGGTCCGCATGAGGATGGGTTACCAGCCAGGCGGATACATGGCCGCCCTTGCTGCGCAGCGTTTCCAACAGATGATCCTTATCTCCCGGAGTTCCTCCGTCTACCACGATGACGCTTCCCTCAGGCGTTTCCAATACTGCGGAAAGCATCTGGCTGTCCGTTTGGTTTGCCAAAAGAGTGATCCGCCCTCCTCCCAGATACGCGGAGGGCGTCTGCGGCACATCCTCAATCTCATGACCGGCTTCCGGCAAAAGTACCGGTATTCCGATCTCCTGTTTCTCCATCTCCACCTCTTTAGGCAGCGGGGGACGAAGCGGTTTCCGTTGGTTTTCCGGACCGGAAACTGCGGTCAGGAATATTAAAGCGGCGCATAAAGCCAGGCCCAGCCAGGCTCTTTGTTTTTGATTGTTCATATAATACCTTCATTCCTTCTGTTTTGTTACACTTCACAGCCACCCGCATATGGGGTTGTAAACTGTAACATCATTTTATTATGCCTCAGTATTTCAGCTTTACAATATGAGTATTATATATGAAACTCCCCGTTTTTGACAGG
>JAGZXV010000333.1 GCA_018378255.1 Clostridiaceae bacterium
CACCCCATAAGAAACGAAATACCTTCTCCTTGAAAAGGCCAGCTACCCCGCTGGCCTTTTTACTGTCTTAACAGAACCTTGATCCTCTGGCCGGCATGGGATTTTCTGCTCTTAAATCCAGTTATTGCAACAACTGGCTGCTCTCACTTTATTTTTTTAACTCTTTTAAAAAGTTCTGGATTTCTTTAATCCCTAGTTGTATAATATGAAAGTTATTTTTCAAATGGCTTACAGGCCGCGTACATATGCCTAAACGCATATGTACATAATAAACACCAGGAAATTGCTGCATACACATTGTTGCGTACACATGAAGGAGGTTAAGATTATGCCAGTAAAATATGTCTTTGTCACCGGAGGCGTTGTATCCGGATTAGGAAAAGGCATCACCGCCGCATCTTTAGGGCGTTTGTTAAAGGCCCGCGGTTACAAAGTCACCATGCAGAAATTTGATCCGTACATCAATATCGACCCGGGTACCATGAACCCTGTGCAGCACGGAGAGGTTTTCGTTACCGACGACGGCGCTGAAACTGATTTGGACCTTGGCCATTATGAAAGGTTTATCGATGAAAACCTGACAAAAAATTCTAATGTAACCACCGGAAAAGTCTATTGGACCGTTCTTTCCAAAGAACGCCGCGGCGACTTCGGCGGAGGCACCGTACAGGTTATCCCTCATATCACAAACGAGATCAAAAGCCGTTTTCACAGAAACTATTCAACTGATGAAACAGAAATCGCCATCATTGAAGTCGGCGGTACCGTAGGCGATATCGAAAGCCAGCCATTTCTGGAGGCAATCCGCCAGTTCCAGCATGAAGTCGGCCACGAAAATGCCATCCTGATTCACGTCACCTTAATCCCTTATTTAAAAGCATCCGGCGAATTAAAGACGAAACCCACCCAGGCCAGCGTAAAAGACCTGCAGAGCATGGGAATCTGGCCCGATCTCTTAGTATGCCGCTCAGAGAAACCTTTAGACGACGACATTCGGGGAAAAATCGCATTATTCTGCAATGTTCCCAAAAAACATGTCCTGCAGAATCTGGATGTGGAAGTCCTCTATGAAGCCCCGCTGGCCATGGAAGAAGAACATTTAGCCCAGGTAGCCTGCGAATGCCTGAAACTGGATTGCCCGGAGCCAGATTTAGAAGAATGGCGGGCCATGATCGACGCCTGGAAACACCCTGAGCATGAGGTTACAGTGGCACTTGTGGGCAAATATACCCAGCTTCATGACGCTTATATCTCAGTTGTGGAAGCTTTAAAACACGGCGGCGTGGCAAACCATACCCATGTCAACATTAAATGGGTCGATTCCGAAACAGTGACCCCGGATAATGTTAATGAGCTGCTGGGCAGCGTCAAGGGAATTTTGGTTCCAGGCGGATTTGGCGACCGCGGCATTGACGGAAAGATCCTTGCCATTCAGTATGCGCGTGAAAACAACATTCCATTCCTCGGCCTCTGTCTGGGAATGCAGCTATCAATTGTAGAATTTGCCAGACATGTGGCCGGATATGAAGATGCCCACAGTGTTGAACTGATGCCCTCCACAACCCACCCGGTCATTCACCTGATGCCGGATCAAAACGGCATTGAAGACATCGGCGGCACTCTCCGCTTAGGTTCCTATCCCTGTGTTTTGGACAAATCTTCCAAAGCTTATGCATTATATAAGGAAGAAACCATTCATGAGCGCCACAGACACCGTTATGAAGTCAACAACGATTACCGTAGCGCCCTGACTTTTGCAGGCATGCTGCTGTCCGGCATTTCCCCTGACGGACGCATTGTGGAGATGATAGAAATCCCGTCTCATCCCTGGTTCATCGCCACTCAGGCCCACCCGGAGCTGAAATCCAGGCCCAACCGTCCCCATCCGCTGTTCAAGGGTTTTATTGAGGCGGCATTAAAAGCATAATGCGGATCCTTTAAACAATTTAAATATATTTATCAAAAAAAACCAGAAGATACTAAAAATGTCTTCTGGTTTTTCATCATATATCTGATCAAAATTCTCTTCCCGGACATAATAAAAGCATAATCCCAATCAATATTCCAAACGATCAGAAAGAAGGTGGAGCAAATGATCGACAACGAAGAAATGCCCATTGGCTTTACCATGGCTCTGTCCCAAAATACGGATTCCATGATCAGATTCTCCAACATGACCGCCAATGAACAGGAACGCGTCATCAATGGAGCGCGCCAGGTTAAAACCAGGGATGAGATGCACCAATATGTCAGAAACCTTTCATCAAATGAAGGAGGAAGATTCTCATGAAAGAAAAAAAAGTATCGGAAATGGATGATATTGATATCATGGCCTGTTCCACAATGGACTGCACCGGCCTGATCCCCTCTCTTCCCCAAACAGATGAGGAACTGGAGAGCTATAACCAGCTTTATCCCTTTGAACCGGAAGCCAAAGGATGATCTGATTCCAGCATTCAAAGGCTGATCTTCTGCCGCACAGGGCCGCCACATATTTGCACCTGGCGGCCGCGTTCCGCCGTTTTCATTCCTCATTCCGGCCTGAGTTGACGATGGCCTGCAGAAATTGGTAACAGTTCAAACGGCGGAACGTTCCTTTTAAACTTCTTGACATATTTTCCCATCAGTATTATAATATCAATATTAATTACTATTATTATTTTACTAAAGAAAGGAATTCCTCTATGACAAAACATCTGTTCTCCGATATCCGTATTCCCGTATCAGAATCCAATCCATCCATTTTCCGTCATGAAGATCTCTGTATAAAATGCGGCCAGTGCCGCCGTGTCTGTGAGGACGACGTGGTCGTCGGCAGACTTTACGATCTGTTTAAAACCAATGACGAGCCCATCTGCATTCACTGCGGACAGTGCACCACCGTGTGCCCGGTCAACTCC
>JAGZXV010000334.1 GCA_018378255.1 Clostridiaceae bacterium
CATAACCCTGGTGCTCATTGCAGTCGTGCAGGGACTGCCGCTGACCGGATATGGGAGCAGCGGAATCATCGTGGGACTTCTGCTCAGCATCTTTTCCACGATCTTAGGCCACAGCATCTTCAGTTGGTGTCTGAAGTTCCTTTCACCGGCATTTGTATCCGCTTCCAAACTGTGTGAGCCGGTAGTGGCCGCACTGTTTGCAGCTGTACTTTTTCAGGAAATTCCAAAACCGCTGCAAATCCTTGGCGGAGCCGTCATTATCGGAGGGGTTGTTTATTATTCAAGGCTGGAATCCCGGTGAGAATTCCAGCCGTACCGGCTAAACCGCAGCCTGGCCGCCCTCTTGATCTACCGGCGGTTAAATTTCTGCATTTTCCCCTGCCCTCCGCTTTTTATATTCCTGGGGCGTCACTCCCGTCCTGTTCTTAAACAGCGTGGAAAAATACTGCACGCTCTGATATCCCAGTCTGGAAGCGATCTCATAAGTTTTCAGATTCGTCATATCAAGCAGCTCCATGGCCCGCTCTATCTTGATCTGCTTGACGGAATCGGAAAAGGGCATACCTGTTTTTTCCTTAAAATACCGGCTGAAATACGAAGGATTCATATGCAGATACTCTGCCACTTCCAGAAGCGATATCTCATGTTCCACATGGCTTCTCATATATCTGAGGGCGCGTTCTATTGCGCTCCGGCCCTCGCTTTTGGACAAATCATCCTCCTGGCTTAAATCCTGTTCCTTTCCCCTGATCTTATCCAGTCTGGCCCTGATGCGGGCCACCTGTTCCATCACTTCACTTTTCATCACAGGTTTTACGATATAGCCGGCCACTCCCAGTTCAATGGCCTTCTTTGCATATTCAAACTCCTCATATGCCGTTATGATCAGGAATTCACAGTCCGGCAGCAGCTTTTTAAGCTGCTCTACCGCCTTAAGACCGTCAAATTCCGGCATTCTGATATCGGTCAGAATGATATCCGGCTGGTATTTCAGCGACAGTTCCACCAATTCCCGGCCGTTTTCAGCGGTGGCAGCCAGCTTTACTCCGCACTCTTCCCAGGGAATCGTATTGGAAATTCCCTGCAGCACGATCCTCTCATCATCAGCAATTATAATCTTATACATTTTCTTCCCCCGGCATCTCTAATACAACTCTCGTCCACTCTTTGCAGACGCTGTCAATGGTAATCGAAGCGTTCCCATGGTAACGCAGTTCCAGCCTTCTTGCGATATTGACCAGAGCAAAATACTTCTTTCCGTCAGACGCGCCGTCCTCCAATGCCTCCCGTATTTCCAGAAGCACATTTTTTTCAATTCCCTGCCCGTTATCCCATATTTCAAAGCGCAGGCGGCCGTTATCCAGTGTTCCTGTCACCGCGATCTCAGTCACTCCTTCTTTATATCTGGCCCCGTGCCCAATCGCATTTTCAACCAATGGCTGGAGGATCAGATTCGGAATACAGAGAGGCAGAATCTCTTCATCGAAGCAGATCCGGCATTTGAACTGTCCGGCAAACCTCACCTGCTGGATCCAGACGTAATATTCCAGCTGTTTTAAATTGTCCGCCAGACAGATATCCTGGTTTCCATAGTTCAGCGCCGTCTTATAGTAACCAGCTGTGGCGCACACCATGCGTTCCATACCCTCATAATCCTTCTGTTCGATCATCCAGATCATGTTGTTGAATATATTGTACAGGAAATGAGGGTTGATCTGTGACTGCAGAAGACGGTATTTAAAATCTTCTTTTCTCAGCCGTTCTTCCAGCACTTCCCGGACCAGACGCTGCAGATTAGCAGCCATATGGTTGAAACCCTGGTATATCTCACCGAAAACATCGTCCCTCTCTTCCTCAATGTTCACCCCAAAAGTCCCCTTTTCCATCTCCTTCATCGCATTCATCAGCACCGCCACAGGCTGAGACATTTTTTTATCGGAAATGCGGATGATCACTCCATAGGCGGCGGCAAACAACAAAATGACCGCAGCCGTACAGGCCGCAACCGGCAGCAGATTGGGGCGCAGATCGTGCTCTGTATAAAAACAGCAGACAGACAGCCCAGTTCCCTCCTGTCCCTTTTTAAGAGCAGCATACTTTGTGCCGCCATACTGGTAGCGGTAAAGGCGGCCGGATGCCTGTTCCATCTGACTGCCGATTCCATCCGTCCCCTGCCAGAGGTCAAAATGTTCCTGTTCCATATGTAAAGGCCGCAGATACTCTCCGTTAAATGAAATCATCGTCCCCTGGGAACCATCTCCCGGCGCCAGATAATTATACAGCTCGTTCACCGGAATGCCCACGCAGAGAATCCCTTCTTTTTTGCCTGTGAGCGTCGAATAAACCGGGCGCAGCAGTGTCACCACATTCTTATTCCTGTGAAAATAGGGAAGAAAATGATTCTGATAATCCATCGCCCAGACGGACCCATCCGTTTCCTGTGTGATCCGCTCATAGTACTCCCCGAATTCCTCTTCCAGTCCATAGAATACCCCGTCGTTGGACGTGACCAGGTTTCCCGGTTCCGACAAGTAGATATCCACCCAGGAAACAGCGCTGACATTGAGCACCATGTTAGCCAGATAATCCACGCAGTCCCTGTAAAGCAGATAATCCGGTTTGCTCTTGTAATTTTTCATCAGATTCTGGACCTCAGAGCTGGTCCATATGCTGGACGCTATGGTATCCGCTTCCGCCATAATCCTTTCCGTATAAAACAGGCTTTGGCTCAGCTGGCTCTCCTTCTCATCCCTGATCAGCTTTCTCTCCCGGTAAGTATAATAACCGATCAAAATCACATTGATACAGACCGCTGCGATGACCAGAACCGTCAAAAACTGCAGATAAATCACGCGCATATAAGATGTCTTTTTCTTACCTCCCATACCCCCGGCCCC
>JAGZXV010000056.1 GCA_018378255.1 Clostridiaceae bacterium
CATGAGCTGGAACCGTGAACCGTGCTCCGTCCTCCCGCAAACCAGGAGCCCCGTCCGGCGAGAACCCAAACCACACCCGCCCGGTCCGATGTCCCGCCCCCGATCCCTGGATTCACGGCGTTACTTTCACCAATAACTAAAATAAAAATTTACTGCATATCAGCCAATAATTTGTCTATACTCACAATTTTGACGCACAGCGCAAACAATTCCATCGCCACAATCAAATCCCCCAGCGGCGGATAAGAAGGTGCAATACGGATATTGCTGTCATGAGGATCTTTTCCATATGGATAAGTTGCCCCCGCACCGGTCATAATCAAACCAGCTTTTTTGCATCTTGCAACGATTGACTTAGCGCAGCCGTCCAGAGAATCAAAGGAGATAAAATATCCGCCCTTTGGTGTCAGCCAGCTTCCGATTCCAAGTCCGCCCAGTTCCCTGTCTAAAATAGAAGTAACCGCTTCAAACTTAGGTCTCATGATATCGGCATGTTTTCTCATATGTTCAACCATACCATGAATGTTACCAAAGAAACGCACATGGCGGAGCTGGTTTACTTTATCATGGCCGATGGTCTGGATCTTTAACTGTTTTTTAATATCAACCAAGTTGTTGTGTGAGGTCGCAATTGCCGCAATACCGGAACCCGGGAAGCTGACTTTTGAAGTGGATGAAAATTTATAAACCAAATCAGGATTGCCAGCACGTTTGCACTCTGCGAGGATTTCGATCAAATGATCCTGGTCATGGTCGTATAAATGATGGATGCCATAGGCATTGTCCCAATAAATCCTGAAATCAGGAGCGGCCGGTTTTAAACGCGCAAAACGGCGAACCGTCTCATCTGAATAAGAAATTCCCTGTGGATTTGAGTATTTCGGAACACACCAGATTCCTTTGATGGTGTCGTCACTGGCTACCAATTCTTCTACCATATCCATATCCGGACCGGTAGGAGTCATGGGCACATTGATCATCTCAATGCCGAAATATTCAGTAATTGCAAAATGTCTGTCATATCCGGGCACAGGGCAGAGGAATTTCACCTTATCCAGCTTGCACCAAGGAGTATTTCCCATAACACCGTGTGTCATGGAACGTGAAATGGTATCATACATAACATTCAGGCTGGAATTTCCATAAATGATAATATTGTCAGGATGTACTTCAATCATATCTCCGATCAATTCCTTAGCCTCTTTAATTCCATCCAGCACGCCATAGTTCCGGCAGTCCGTTCCATCTTCACAGGTCAGGTCATCATTGCTGCTCAAAACATCCATCATACCCATGGACAAATCCAACTGCTCTGCACTTGGTTTGCCGCGGGACATATCCAGCTTCAGATCCTTTGCCTGGAAATCCTTGTACTGGACTGACAGCTGTTTTCTAAGTGACTGTAATTCTTCTTTGGTCATTTCTGCATATGGCTTCATTTTCTTCCTCCTCATTTTTACCTCTCATTCTGCCGCTTAAAGCGGCTTTTCCATCTAAGGGATCAATGGCGTTCTGCCACTACCTCTTATTCTTCCGCCACTTTACGGCAATATAATCGAAACCTCCATAGGGAGCGCGATTACCTGTTTAATACTTCCCTTACTATCTGGTTTACCATAGACGGATCCGCTTTGCCTTTCATGGCGCGCATGGTCTGGCCCACTAAAAAACCCATAGCCTTCTCTTTTCCATTATGGTAATCCTTTACAGACTGGGGATTCGCCGCTACGATTTCTTCTATGACTTTGCAGAGAGTGCCCTGGTCGCTTACGACTTTCAGCCCTTTTTCCTCCACATAGACCTCAGGATCTGTGTTATTTTTAAATATCTCTTCGAACACATTTTTGGCAACCGTGCGGTTTATTATATTAGTATCCACCAATTTTATTAACTTTGCAAGGTTTTCCGGTGAAAATGTGATATCTTCCGGATCTTTTTCTGCTTCTTTCAGCAAACGCATGGTCTCTACCATCAGCCAGTTGGATACTTCTTTCGGTTTTTGGCACAATTTTACAGTCTCTTCAAATAAATCTGCCAGGTGTTTGGAGGACGTCAGAATTCCGGCATCATACTCCGGAAGCTGGTATTCCTTCTGGTAACGCTCCAATTTTTCTGTCCTCAGCTCCGGCTGCCTCCCTCTTATCTCATCCAGCCATTCATCGCTTATCACGACCGGCGTTAAATCCGGATCCGGAAAATAGCGGTAATCCTGGGCATCTTCTTTGGAACGCATGGCGTGGGAAGTCTCTTTGTTGTCGTCCCAGCGCCTTGTCTCCTGGACTACCTTTTTCCCTTCCTCAATCAACTCAATCTGACGTTTCCTCTCCCCTTCTATGGCGCGGGCGATTGCCTTAAAGGAGTTTAAGTTCTTCATTTCTGTCCTTGTACCAAATTCAGATGCTCCCACTTCACGGACAGACAGGTTAACATCCGCCCTCATGGAACCTTCCTGGAGTTTGCAGTCGGAAGCTCCCAGATACTGGATGATCAGCCTCAATTTTTCCAGATAGGCGATCACCTCATCTGCATTTCTCATATCGGGTTCGGAAACAATCTCGATCAACGGAACGCCGCTCCGGTTGTAATCCACCAGGGAACAGTCTTCCCATTCGTCATGAATCAGTTTCCCGGCGTCTTCTTCCATGTGGATCTCATGGATTCCTATTCTTTTTTTCCCTGCCAAAGTATCGATCCCGATCCATCCGTCATGACAAATTGGCAGATAAAGCTGTGAAATCTGATAGTTTTGAGGGTTATCCGGGTAGAAATAATTCTTCCGGTCAAATTTACAATACTGGTTGATGCTGCAGTTGGCCGCAAGTCCCACAGCCAGCGCATACTCCACCACCTGCTTATTTAACACCGGCAATGCCCCGGGCATTCCCGTACACACCGGACAGGTATGGGCATTGGGAGCGCCGCCAAACGCGGTGGAACAGGAACAGAATATCTTCGTCTTTGTGGCCAGTTCCACATGTACTTCCAGACCGATCACTGTCTCATACTGTTTAGCCATGGCGCACCTCCTCCTGTTTAGCTCTCGCTGCAAGCTTTGGAGCCTCGTAAGTTCTTGTTTTTTCAAATGCAAATCCTGCACGGATGATATTTTTCTCCTTAAAGCAGTCTCCGATCAGCTGCAGGCCGATGGGAAGCCCTTTGGAATCCGTTTTGCAGGGCACAGTCATAGCAGGAAGCCCGGCCAGGTTCACCGAAATGGTATAAATGTCGCCCAGATACATTTTCAGAGGATCGCTCAAGGAATCTCCCAGTTTCGGCGCCGTGGAAGGCGCTGCCGGCCCCAGAATCACGTCATAAGTTTCAAATGCCCTGTCAAATGCATTTTTAATCAGCGCTTTGGTCTTCAGCGCCTTCAAATAGTAAGCGTCATAATAACCGCTGCTCAGAACAAATGATCCCAGCATTATCCTCCTTTTCACCTCAGGCCCAAAGCCTTCGGAACGGCTCTTTTTATACATGCTGTGAAGCCCTTCATATTCTCTGGTGCGGTAGCCGTATTTTACGCCGTCAAATCTGGATAAATTGGAACTTGCCTCCGCAGATGCAATTACATAATAGGCAGGGATCGCATATTCCACCAGGCTTAAGTCAAATTCCTCCACAACAGCCCCTTTTTCTTTAAGGACTTTGGCCGCATCGAGAACCGCTTCCTTCACTTCCATATCCAGGCCATCACCCAGATAATCCCTCGGGATTCCGATTCTCATCCCCTGTACATCGTCCACCAGGGCTGAGGCGAAATCACAGTCTTTCCTATTCACGGATGTGCTGTCCTTTTTATCATGCGAAGCAATTACTTCTAATATAATAGCGCAGTCCGTAACGTCTTTTGCGACCGGACCGATCTGGTCCAAAGAGGAACCATATGCGATCAGCCCATAACGTGATACCGTTCCATAAGTCGGTTTCAGCCCCGTCACACCGCAAAATGAGCTGGGCTGCCGGATGGAACCGCCCGTATCGGACCCCAGAGCGAAAAAGCATTCATTTGCAGCCACTGCCGCACAGGAACCGCCGGAAGAACCGCCCGGAACATGTTCCGTATTCCACGGGTTTTTCGTCTCCCCATATGCAGAAGTCTCCGTAGTGCTTCCCATGGCGAATTCATCCATATTGGTCTTGCCAAGAACCACCGCCCCGGCCTGTTCCAGATTCATCACCGCCTGAGCCGTGTAGGTTGGTTTAAAATTATATAAAATTTTAGAACTGCAGGTTGTCAGCATATCTTTTATGCACATATTGTCTTTTATTGCCACCGGTACACCGGCCAGCGGGCTTGTCAATGTCCCGTCACAGATCATTTTCTGGACCTCTGCAGCCCGTTTTAGCGCCCGTTCCTCATCAACCGTAACAAAACAGTTTAATTCCGGCTCCAGGGCCTTAATCTGCCGTAAGGCAGCTTCCACTGCTTCTATTGCAGTAATTTCCTTAGACTTTATCTTTTTTCCCAGCTGGACGGCTGTTAAATCCAATATACTCAACTTGTGCTCTCCTTTCTGCCGGAATTTATTCTACGGTCTTGGGAACTTTGAACGCTCCGCCTTTGCATTCGGGAGCATTTTTAAGGATCTGTTCACGGTCATCCCCATTTATTACCACGTCCTCACGGAATACATTGCTGACCGGGAAGATGTGAGACAGGGGGGCGGTACCGTCCGTGTCCAGTTCATTTAATTTATCGATGTAGTCCAGCATGCGGCCCATGTCTTTTTTGGCGGACTGCTTTTCGGATTCGGAAAGTTCCAGTTTTGCCAGTATGGCGACATATTCGATTGTTTCATTGCTGATTGTATTTGCCATTGCTTTTTACTCCTTTTTTCACATCCCCCTCATCAAGGCTCCAGTCTCGTCACATCCCGCGGAAACAAAGCCGTTTCCCTCACGTTCTGTTCATCTAAAAGCCTCATCGTCAGCCTCTCCAATCCAATTCCAAGCCCTCCATGAGGCGGCATTCCATATTTAAAGATCATCAAATAGGATTCAATATCCGCCGGATCCATTCCCCTCTTCTCCATCTTCTTCAATATCTCATCATAATCATGGATCCTCTGCCCGCCGGTAGTAACCTCCAGGCCTTTAAACAGCAGGTCAAAGCTGAGTGTAAACCGGTTGTCCTCCGGATCATCCATCGCATAAAACGGACGTTTTTTAGATGGATAATGAGTGACAAACACAAAATCGCTGTCATACTCTTCTTTGAAATATCTCCCTATCAGAACCTCTTCCTCCGGTTCCAGGTCATACGGGTTTTTGATTTTTCTGCTGTATTTTTCAGAAACCAGCTCCTTGGCCCGGTCAAAACGCACTGCCGGAATCCGGCCGGTGTTAGGAAGGGTGACGCCGAGTATTTCCAGCTCCTTTTTATATTCTCTGTCCAGAAGTTCCATGGTGTACTGGAGAACTCCTGTTTCCATAGCCATAATATCTTCAAACCCATCAATATAGCCCATCTCAAAATCAAGGCTGACATACTCATTTAAATGGCGGGTGGTGTTGTGCTTCTCCGCCCGGAATACCGGTGCCGCCTCGAAAACCCTGTCGTACACCCCTACCATAGTCTGTTTGTAGAACTGGGGGCTCTGTCCCAGCTCCGCTTTTTTATTAAAATAATCCAGCTTAAATACATTGGAACCGCCTTCCGCTCCCCTGGCTACGATCTTGGGCGTGCGGATCTCTGTGAACCCCTGGGAGTGAAGATAATCCCGAAATCCTCTCACGATTCCTTCCTGGATCTTGAATTTCGCACGCTCCCGGATATTTCTGAGCGATACCGGGCGCAGAGCCAGCTTCGTCTCAAGAGAAGTGCCCATTTTCCATTTGTTAATTGCAACCGGCATCACTTCCGCTGGCCGGGACAGCACCCTGATCGTTTGAAGGCGGATCTCAAATCCCTGAGGCGCCCGCTCTTCCGGTGCGGCAATTCCTGTCACCTCAACCGCTGATTCCTCTTTTAAATCCTTTAATTCAAATTCCGTAACCCCTTTTTCATAAACACACTGTACCAGCCCTTCATCCTTACGGAGTATTACAAACGCAACGTCTCCCATATCACGGATAATATGCACCGCTCCGTGCATTTTAATGGTTTTTCCCATATAGTCCCCGTCAAGCACTGCCCCGATTCCCAATGTTTCCTTCTCCACTACTCCATTGATAAATTCCATGTTTCATTTCTCCTTACCATAGGTGCAATTGATTTGTGCAATTGATTTACGGTTATCCGGCATGATATGCCGCACAGCATTTTAAAACGCCTGCTGCCGGCGCCGTTGACAGATATTCCGGAACGGGTGTTTTTTTATATAACAAAAAGTCCCGGAATACTGTTACGTATTCCGGGACGGACAATCTATCTTTATCCGCGGTACCACCCGCATTGAGATCCGCTTGGGTTACTGAATCTCCTCTCTTACACGTAACGTGTGCATACGGACATACCTACTTTGCCAAACCCAAATTGGCAGTGTTCAATATGTCAGCTCCAGAGTGTTCCCTTTGCCGGTTCCTACGTGACGGTGCTCTCAGTCGGTGACACCCTCTTCCTGTTGAAGTCCCCTTTGGCAAGAGTCTCTTTCTTCGCTTTTCTCGTGGGTAAAAGTCCAAAATCGATGATTTTATACTTTCTCTCACTAAATTGTTTATTATGATAGCATAACCGTTTTCCCTTTGCAATACCCAAATTAAATAATTTTAATTCGTCAAAATATATAATAAGTTGACAATTGCCGACATAGCCGCTACAATAGTTAACATGCTAACTAATATAGGAGGTCTTTTTTTATGGCTGTAAACAATCCACCGGCAGAAAATAAGATGGGAACCATGCCCATCAACCGTCTGCTCCTTTCCATGTCCCTGCCCATGGTTATCTCCATGCTGGTACAGGCCATGTACAATATTATAGACAGCGTCTTTGTGGCGCAGATCGGGGAAGAAGCATTGACCGCAGTGTCTCTGGCCTTCCCGGTACAGAATCTGATGATCGCCGTCTCCGTAGGCACATGCGTCGGCGTCAATGCGCTGCTGTCCCGCTCCCTGGGCGAAAAAAATATGGCCGCCGCTGATAATGCCGCTGATAACGGCATTTTCCTTGCATTTTTAAGCTATCTGGCATTCGCCGCTTTCGGGCTGTTTGGCGCCCGGCATTTCTTCGCCGGACAAACCGACAATCCCCTCATTGTGGAATACGGCACCCAGTACTTATCCATCTGCTGCGTTTTCTGCTTCGGCCTCTTTCTTGAAATGATGCTGGAGAGAATTATGCAGTCCACAGGCCGGACCATTTACAACATGCTGACTCAGGGCGCAGGAGCCATCATCAACATCATTCTGGACCCGATCATGATCTTTGGCCTTTTCGGCTTCCCTGCACTGGGAATCCGCGGCGCCGCCATCGCCACCGTAACCGGACAGATCATCGCCATGCTGCTTTCCGCATTCTTTAACAAAACAAAGAATCCGGACGTAACCATCCGGTTAAAGGGATTCCGTCCTCATAAAAAAACCATTGCCACCATCTATGAGGTGGGCATTCCGTCCATAATCATGCAGTCCATCGCCTCTGTGATGACCTTTGGAATGAATAAAATCCTTATCATGTTTTCAGAAACTGCCGTTTCCGTATTCGGCATTTACTTCAAGCTCCAGAGCTTCATCTTCATGCCGGTATTCGGTTTAAATAACGGTATGATTCCGATCATCGCCTACAATTACGGCGCCAGAAAAAAGAAGCGGATCATGGATACCGCCAAATTGAGTATTTTTATGGCTGTGGGCATTATGCTGTTTGGCCTTATGATCTTCCAGCTCCTGCCTGTCCAGCTGCTCCAGATGTTCAACGCCTCTCCCTACATGCTGGAAATCGGCGTTCCTGCCCTGCGTTTAATCAGCATCAGCTTTTTATTCGCCGGTTACTGCATCATTGTCGGCTCTGTATTCCAGGCCCTTGGAAACGGAATTTACAGCCTGATCGTATCCGTAGCAAGGCAGCTGGTGTGCATCCTGCCACTGGCCTATCTGTTTGCCAATAACTTTGGGTTAAACAGCGTATGGTATGCATTCCCCATGGCGGAAATCATCGCCGCTGTGCTCAGCACCGTGTTGTTCCGCCTGATTTACAGGGAGAAAATTAAAAAGCTCCCGGAACATTAAATTCAGAATTTATTGAGAATTTTTCTTGACATGAGCGTTAAAATGCCTTAGAATTGTGCAGAGATGAGGGAGTAGTCAGCACGTGTCCCGCGTGTAGTAAGGTCAACATACTGATATTCATATATCTGGCTTTATTTTGAATGATGAGACTTATCTGCAGTATTTATGCTGCAGATAGGTCTTTTTTTGTTGAAAAACGTTCTACTCCTCCATAGAAACCGATACATTTAAAAGTCGGTATTACAATCACACAGGAGGAAGTTTCACATGTCGTTAGTTGAATTGTTTATCATCGCAGTAGGGCTGTCTATGGACGCTTTTGCCGTCTCCATCTGCAAAGGTCTGAGCCTGGCCCGGATGAGCTGGAAAAATGCAGCGGTTGTGGGGATTTATTTCGGCGGATTCCAGGCTGTCATGCCTTTTTTCGGCTATATCCTCGGTTCCCAGTTCAAAAATTCCATCACTTCCATTGACCACTGGATCGCATTTATCCTGCTGGGCATCATCGGCTTTAACATGATCCGTGAATCCATGAACAAAGAAGAGGAAAGCTGTGATGCCTCCCTGGCCCCGGGAAACATGATACTGCTTGCCATCGCAACCAGCATCGATGCCCTCGCCGTGGGAGTCACCTTCGCTTTCCTCCAGGTACGTATTATACCGGCCGTCACCTTCATCGGAATCACCACATTTACCCTTGCCCTCACAGGCGTAAAAGTGGGAAATGTCTTCGGCTGCAAATATAAGTCAAAAGCCGAGTATGCCGGCGGACTGATTCTCATACTGATGGGGATCAACATCCTCATTGAGCATCTTTTCTTTGACTGACCGCTGCCTCAATTACTGAACCGTCACCTTCATAAAGTTCTTTTTACCACGTTTAACCACGATGCCGTCAGCCCCGATTTCTCCGGCAGCGAATGTCTTTTTGAAATCCTTGATCTGCTGGCCGTCTACGGAAACACCGCCCTGTTCCACATTGCGTCTTGCTTCCGAACGGGACGCTGCCAGGCCGGATTTTTGCAGTATGGACAGAATGTCAATGGTTCCGTCTGTAAAATCGTCTTCTGTAAGCTGGTAAGACGGCATATTTTCTGAATTGCCTGCTCCTGAGAAGAGCGCCCGGGACGCTTCCTGAGCTTTCTGCGCCTCTTCTTCATTGTGAACCAGTTTTGTCAGTTCAAATGCCAGAATTTCTTTTGCTGTATTCAACTGGCTGCCTTCCCATTTATCCATCTCATCGATCTGTTCGATGGGCAGGAATGTGAGCATGCGCAGGCATTTTAACACATCGGCGTCAGCGATATTTCTCCAGTACTGGTAGAATTCAAACGGTGAAGTTTTGTTCGGATCAAGCCACACAGCCCCTGACTGGGTTTTTCCCATCTTCTTTCCCTCTGAGTTGAGAAGCAGAGTGATGGTCATGGCATGGGCGTCTTTTCCAAGCTTGCGGCGGATCAGTTCGGTTCCGCCCAGCATATTGCTCCACTGGTCGTCTCCGCCAAACTGCATGTTACAGCCGTATTTGCGGAATAACTCATAGAAATCGTAGCTCTGCATGATCATGTAGTTGAACTCTAAGAAACTCAGGCCCTTTTCCATACGCTGTTTGTAGCATTCGGCAGTCAGCATACGGTTCACGCTGAAACAGGATCCCACTTCTCTCAGCAGATCCACATAGTTCAGTTTTAAAAGCCAGTCGGCATTGTTCACCATAAGAGCTTTATCATCGGAAAAATCGATGAATTTGCTCATCTGGACTTTAAAGCAGTCGCAGTTGTGCTGAATCATCTCCGGCGTCATCATCTGGCGCATATCGCTTCTTCCCGACGGATCACCGATCATGCCCGTACCGCCGCCGATTAACGCGATAGGCTTATTTCCCGCCATCTGAAGACGTTTCATCAGGCAGAGGGCCATAAAATGTCCTACATGAAGGCTGTCTGCAGTCGGATCAAACCCGATGTAAAAGGTGGCCTTTCCGTTGTTAATCATCTCTTTAATCTCTTCTTCATTGGTCACCTGGGCGATCAGACCGCGGGCCACCAGTTCTTCATAACATGTCATCTTCCTATTCTCCTTTTCTTTTAAGCCATATTTTCATGCTGTCATTCCATAAAATATGTCCTCAGCGATGATGGGGAGTCCGAGTGCGTTTAAAAGTTCATTCCCGCATCCTAAAACCTCTAAAGTTAGGAACAAAAAAGACCCGTCCCTATAATTAATTATAAGGACGGGCCGAACCCGCGTTACCACCTTAATTTATAAACGGCTCACGCCGCTTACCTCCTCAAGTACAGTCCCCAGAAGGAATCTATACTCCAGCACTATAACGTGTGCATACCCGCCTCAGGCAGATACCGGATCCGTCACAGCCTACTTGGTATCTGTATACCGTTTGGTGTGAAGCTCAAAGATGTATTCATAATCAGCTTTCCACGCGCCTCTCATCAGCCGGCTGCTTTCTGTTGTGCTTCTGCCAATTACTACTTCTTCTTATCATCGCTTTTCATCATGAAATTTTGCTCATTACTGATAAACCACATTATACGGGGTGAAATCCCAATTGTCAAGCCCTTTGTTTTCTCCACCGAACAGTCACCCGGAAGAGATCCGCTTCCACTTCCACGTTCATTTCTCCGCCCTGCACTTCTGCAAAACTCTTGGCAATGGCCATCCCAAGTCCTGATCCTTCCGTGTTCCTGGATTCGTCGCCCCGGACAAACCGTTCCATCAGTTCCTGAGGCGTTGCGGTGATTTCAGTGGCAGAAATATTGCGCAGGGTCACGGTCACCCACTCATCTTCCGTAAGATCCACATAGGCTCTCGTTCCAGGAAGGGCATATTTTGTGATATTCACCAGCAGGTTTTCAAAAATCCTGTAGGTTTTCTGGCTGTCCAGCGAAAGGGTTACTTTCTCTTCCGGCAGGTTCCACCTAAACTCAATTCCTGATGCTTCGATTCTGTCGGAAAGTTCCAGCCGCACCTGTTTTATCAGATTTACCAAATCCACATCGACCAGGTTTAAAGGCATATTCCTGCTGGTAGCTTTGCTGATATCAAACAAATCTTCAATGAGGACTTTTAATCTCATGGATTTCTGTTCCAGAACCTCAATATAGTTCTTTTTCTCCTCATTTGTCACATCATCCTGTTTGAGCAGGTTTACATAGGTGATGATGGCTGTCAGCGGGGTCTTTAAGTCATGGGAAACATTGGTGACCAGTTCTGTTTTCATCCGCTGGCTCATCACTTCCTTTTCCACCGCATTTTTAAATCCGTCCTGAATGACTGAAAGTTCTTCCTTCATAGGCTCAAACACGCCCAAATCCTCTTCGATCTGCGTATTCAGATTTCCATCGGCGATCTGGCTGATGGATGCCAGCAGAATCTGGTATTTTTTCTGAATATCCTCGTAATATTTCCGCAGCCAGAAAAACAGGACCGCAGAGTAAATCAGAATAGCCGGTATGCCGAAGAACCAGAAGCAGTTAATCACCACCAACAAAATTCCATTTACAAGAACCAGCCTGCCGATCTGTCTGGTAGACGTGCTTTTCCAGTCGATTGTGGTCATCCGCCTCACAAAATTTTTCCAATGTCTCCAGCCCCACACAAGGAATCGTCCTGTTAAAGTGCGCTCTTTAAAATATCTCGCCGGCCCGATCACAAAAACTGATCTCAGGCATGTAATTCCCCAGTATAACAAACCGAAGCCCACAGCCCATGCGGCAAAATTAATCAGCCAGACCAAAAATCCGGCGGCTCCCGGAAGGAAATCGGCCTTTATCAGTTCATCCCGAATGACGCCGTTTAAGGTCAGGGCAACCACCTGGGCCGGCAGGGAGGAACCCAACACGCTAAAACAAGCGCTGGCTACAATTATAACAAGCTCAAACGGAGCCCTGAATATTTTCTCCTGCCCTATCTGGAGAGAGCGAAAGCAGGGAAAAAAAAGTGCCAGAAGAGTTACCAGCCCCATAATTACCATTGCGATGGAAATGATCGTTCCGTCGCGATAATAAGGCAGCACGCTGCTCCACTGTCCCGGAACCTGATCCACCGGCATGATGGCCGACTGGTTGACCGTAAACTCATAAGTCACATTCTTCGGGCCGGAAAAACGGATATCCTGTCCCGGAATGCCGTAACCGTAAGCACCGTATATGGATTCCATGGGATCATAAAAATAGTAATTTCCAAGAGTGTCTCCAATGGCATTGGCGATCTCTTCCTGGTATTTCGCCGTATCTGCCTGAACCCGTTCCACCAGAAGACGCCCTAAATTGTCAAATTTCATCCGTACCGTAACGCTTCCGTTGGCAGGATCGAACTCATTGCCGGCGTTGCTCATCAGCTCTTTTCCGTTTTCATCCAACAAACGGTAGCTCATCTTCGGGCGGAGCTGTCTGTAGTGTTCTTTCCATAAGTCTCCGCGCTCGTTCATATTGTACTGAAGCTCTCTCAGGCGCCCGCTGATTTCAGACGCGTCCATCCATTCCTCATAGGAGGCCGTATCATTTCCCTCTACGGTGGCATCTTCTAACGGTTTCACGCTTTCTTTATCGTATGTTTCAATCATGGAATCTGTAATCTGCGGAAAAAACACCTGTGCAGGCGTCATAATATAACCCGCCTGATTCTGCATATATTCCTGCCATACCGCATAACTGCTGTTCATGAATTCAACTGAAAATTCCTTCGCCAGGCTGACCTCACGGCTCTGCGCTGAAGATCTTCTGGCCTCATATTCCCTTGCATTCTTTTCTATATAGGGATACATCCCAATCATGGACGCCGCTGCTATAATAACAGTGACAATCATCAATAATATACCTAAACTATGCCTGTTTTTCAATTTTGTATCCAACTCCCCACACCACCTTTAAATATTTCGGGTCTTTTGGATTCACCTCGATCTTTTCACGGATATTTCTCACGTGTACCATAACCGTATCCGTGTTGACCGCCCGCTCATTCCAAACCCGTTCATAGATTTCCTCGGCCGAGAATACCCGGCCCGGATTTTTAATCAACAGCAGCAATATCTTATATTCCATAGGGGTCATCCTGACAGCATTCCCGTCCACCAAAACCTCTACGGTATCTTCATTTAATTCCAATCCGCCAATCCTGTAAATTCTTCCATTCTCCGGCTGGCTGTTCTCCAACCGTTCCATAAACCGTTTGTACCGTCTTAACTGTGAATTTACACGGGCCAATAATTCCATAGGGGTAAACGGCTTGGTAATGTAATCATCCGCCCCCATATTCAGCCCCATGATTTTATCCACTTCTTCCGATTTGGCCGAGAGAAATATCACCGGAAAGTCATATTTTTCCCTCAGTTTAATTGTCATGGTAATTCCGTCCATACGGGGCATCATCACATCCACAACGGCCAGATGGATCTCTTCTCTCTCAATTAACTCCAGTCCTTCCACACCGTCTGCCGCCTGAAATACATGATACCCCTGGGCCTTTAAAAAAATTTCAATTCCTTCCCTGATTTCCTTGTCGTCTTCCACTAGTAAAATTCGGTTCGCTTCCATCACTCACAAATCCCTTTCCACTCATAAACTTATCTGCTGATAAGTAGTATATCACTTCCTCCGGTCCTGCACCTCCTCTTTTTGATGTCATAAGTATAAGATTGAAATCTAAAGGGGCAATGCAGAAAAAACGAAAGAATTTCTAAAGATTTTTAAATACTGTCCAAAGCGGTTACAAAATCCATATATTTAGCAAATATCTACAAAATAAGTAATGCCATAACCGTTTTCTCATGATATAATACCATTAAATTAGCATTTTACACCCAGCATTATTCAAAAAAATCACAAAAGGTGGAAAATTGGTGCCCCCATGATAAAACAATTACATAAAATATTTTTAAAAATAATCCCCGTCCTGTTAATAATTCTTTTTTCTTTTATCAGTATCAATTCTCTGATGTCCATCAGCCATCTCCAGGGAAATGGCCGCGTTATCAATTATGCCGGCATTGTCCGCGGAGCCAGCCAGCGCCTTGTCAAACAGGAATTAAATCATACTCCCAACGATTCTCTCATCCTGTATCTGGATGGAATCATCCGGGAACTCTCTGACGGCACTGGAGATAATAATCTGATCCATCTTCCCGACCCAGCATTTCAAAATCTTATTAAAACCATGTCCCAATCCTGGGAAACCATAAAAACTGAAATCCAAAATGTCCGGAACGGGGCAGACGGCAGCCATCTTTTTGAAATCAGTGAAGATTTTTTTGATCTGGCCAACACCACGGTTTCCGCTGCGGAAATTTATTCCGAAACTTGTGTAAAGAATGCGGTCATCCGCCTGATTTTTTTGAATTTCATATTTGTTGTGCTGGTCGCCCTGTTCTGGTTCTATAACAGGCAGCAAAAAAAGATATCCAGCGCTCTTTTAGCCGCTGAAAATGCCAGCCGCGCCAAAAGCGATTTTCTCTCCCGGATGTCTCATGAGATCAGAACTCCGATGAATGGAATCATAGGCATGACAGCAGTTGCCCGCATGTCGGTGGACAACAAAAAGAAGCTTTTGGATTGTCTGGACAAAATTGACCTGTCCTCCAATTATCTTATGACCCTGATTAACGATATTCTGGATATGTCCCGCATCGAAAGCGGAAAAGTAGAATTATATGAAGAGGAATTCCAGCTTTCCAATTTCATAGAACGGATCAGCCTGATGTTCAAGCAAAAGGCGGAGGATGCAAAAATCCAATTCTGCATCAATGACAGCGGTCTGTCCGCAGACTGGGTGATTGGGGATGAACTGAGGATCAGCCAGGTTATTATAAACATTATTTCCAATGCTATAAAATTTACCCCGGCCGGCGGATATGTACATCTGGATATTACAGAAAAATGTGTCAGTGATGAAGAAATATCGCTGGAATTCAGGATCAAGGATAACGGAATCGGCATGAGCGAGGACTTCCAGAAACGTATATTTGATCCGTTTGAACAGGCCAGGGCAGCCACCTCTCATCAATACGGCGGAACCGGCCTCGGCCTTTCAATCAGCTATAACTTTATAAAATTAATGGATGGTGATATTGCGGTAACCAGTAAACCAGGCCAGGGAACCTGCTTTACAGTCAGTCTCAGCCTGAAGCGTCCTTTAAAACCGGCAGTAAAATCCAATGCCCAAACCGCAACTTCCCTGGACAGCGGGGTCCTACGCATGGATGGAATCTCCATCCTGTTAGCGGAAGACAACGAGATCAATTCGGAAATTGCAGCAGCCATATTAGAGGACTGCGGCGCCTCTGTAACTCCTGTATGGAATGGAAAAGAAGCCGTCGATACTTTCGCAGCTTCTCTTCCTGAACAATATAAACTGATATTAATGGATATCCAAATGCCTGCCATGGATGGGCTGGAGGCCAGCCGTACCATCCGTTCCCTAAACCGCCCGGATGCCAAAACGATTCCCATCCTGGGACTTTCCGCCAATGCCTTCCGGCATGACTTGGACGCGGCGAGGCAAAACGGCATGAACGGTTACATATCCAAACCGCTGGATATTACAAAGATGTTTGAAACCATCCGCCCTTACCTTTAGAGTATGTTTGAAAATTGCTTTCCGTCAGATGTGCGTCACAGTTTGTAGGAGATTTGTCCCGAATGAAGGGCGCATAGCGGGCTATGTAACCTGAATCCGGAGCAAATATACCGCAAAGTGGGGCGTTCAGATAGCGGAAATGAATGTTCAAACACGCTCTAAGAACTGTATTTCTCTTCCCCGTGGTAGGTGACCACTCCGCTCTTGTCGGTGCAGTAGTAAGTGTCATTTCCATCTTTCAGATTTTTCTTATTCTTCATGATTCTGCCTGAAGTATTGACCAGATACTCTTTTCCATCGTATTCTACCGGTTCGTACTTCAGGTCGGAATCTGCTTCTAATTTCCGGCCTTTTTTATAAACATAGCCGTCTGAAAGTCCATTCATGCCGATTCCGCTTGATTTAAAAGTAAAACTGTATTTTTCTCCATCCAGCCTTACCGTCTGGTTTCCTGTCTGGACCGTTCCATACTGAGAATCTTCACTGAAGTAGTAAACATCCCACTCATCGTCGTTCTCCGGCAGATCATCTTCTTCCAGAATCTTTTCCGCCCCTTCAATCCTGCTTCCGCTGGTCTTCAGCTTATAGAGACCCCTGAGCATCTCTCCCTCATCGTTGAATCCGTATTTTTTGCCGTTTATCGTTCTGAAGACGCCTGTGATCTTCTTGCCGTTGCTGCCCAGATACAGCCATTGAACCAGGGTATCCCCGTTCTCATCCACTTCATCTTCCAGTATTACTCTGGCCCAGGTGTTAGAGGCGACCGATCCGTCCCCATTGTCGCCGCAGTAGTAAGTAGCCTCTTTATAGGCATCATCTTCGGGAACATGTTCGCCGTCGTCATTTACCCAGCCGTACTGCATCCTGCCTTCATCGTCAAAAATATATTTTCCTATGGTTCCATCCGCTTTTTTGATGGATTTTAAGCTGACATTCGAACCGGTCTTCTTCCAGGCTTTCCCGTTATCACGGAAATAGTACCACCAGTATTCCGGTTCGTCTTCTTCTCTGTCTTCATTCAAAATTGTCTTCCATTGGCTTTTTACCATCATTCCGGAAGAATTGACATAATAGTAATCGTCATCTTCTTCAATCAATGTGTTTTTCAGCATATAGCCGTCCCCGCCCAGATAATACCATCCTCCATTGGATTCTTTCCATTCATCCGTCACCCTGTTTCCCGAGTTATCGTAATAGCACCAGTTGTTGTTTTCCAATACCCATCCGCTTTGAGCCGCTGTGGATATGCCGGTTCCATGTATGGTTAAAACAACTGCTGTAAGGGCGGCCGCGATGCTGCAGATTTTCTTTTTCATAATATCAACTCCCGATTCAAATGATTCTTATCCCGTTTTGGAGAGAGAATAGCATACTGCCTTTCCTTCCACTATCTATAGTAAAGCATAGAGTAACTCCAGACTCAACCGATGTCTGGTAATTGTAATAATTTGTAATATTTTCTAAAGTTTTTCTGATGCCGATGAAGATTTTTTGCATCAACTTGGCGGAAGTTACGCCTGGAAGAAGGGGACGCTGTATTCTGGCTTAATAAAAAATAGCGGCGTTTGAGTTTGTACAGTCGGCTTCATATAAGGACAACGAGGCTGGAAAGGCTGATGAATAGGGCATTAAGCGGTTCTTTCCAACTTGTACTAAAAATGTTTGCAGGTCATTAATCGCCCAAAATCCCGCCCTGATTTCATAAGGACTTGAGGTACAATATTAGAATAGATGAAATTTGACGATGACACTGCTTATGATGCGCGGAGAGTAGATAATCGCTCAACACAAAAAAGTTTTGGTAAGCTCGTATAAAAAGAGAAAAGAAAAAACGACGAAGGGACTTACAAATTTCGCCAGTTAGATGGTATATATTTGGTTATCGTATCTGAGACAAAGTTGGACGAATTGAATTGCCCTTATGTAGCGTATACATTTAATCCGGATGGTAGCCTGTATTTCTGGTGCGTCGCACAGAAATATTTGTAGATTGTGGGCGAAAGAATGTGCTATTATTGGGCTCGTAGCACAGTCCGGCTTCAGCCTGCCTTTTGCTTTTGGAATAATGCACGGAATATAAATCTACCATGTTGTTTATCTTGTGCTAAAAAAAGCTTGACTTATGTCCGAAATCGGATATAATATGTTTGTACGAAATCAGACATAGAGAGGGGCGCTGTATGCACAGATGGAAATTAAACTAAACAGGTACAATTATCTTTCCGGTGAGATAAATGCACTGTACCATGAAATGGCTATTATGATGGGAGTTTCTGATAGTGTTCAAAATATTTTGTATGTAATGTATGGAAATGGCGGGCAGTGTTTACAAAGTGATATTTACAAGTTATCAGGAATTAGCAGACAAACCATAAATTCAGCAATTCGTAAGTTAGAGAATGATGATATTGTATACCTGAAACAAGGCCCAGGGCGAAATAAAATTGTCTGTCTGACTGAAAAGGGTGAAACATTTGCGAGTGAAAAAGTTTGCCCTTTATTTGAAATTGAAAATAAAATTTTTGACGAATGGTCATTAGAGGAGCAGGACGAGTATTTACGTCTAACACAGAAATATAGGGATTTGCTAAAAAAACATCTCTCAGATTTGGCACCGTAAAGCCGTGCTCTGTAAAAATAGCCGGGACTGTTCGTCTTGCGCAAGAAGGAGCGTAGACACTATGAACAGAGAAAATAAGCGAAAGCAGTATGAAAAGGGCTACTACAAAACACATGCTTGTAAGGATAGTTTTACTTGCAAAGTATGTGGGCGATTGGTGGTAGCAGATGGCGCAGGCAGCGACCATCGCAATCATTGTCCCAACTGCCTGTCCAGCCTTCACGTGGATGATGAACCCGGTGACCGCCAAGCAGATTGTGGTGGTGTCATGGAACCAGTAGGTGTATGGGTTCGTAAAAGCGGAGAATGGGCCCTTATTCATCGCTGCCGTCAATGTGGTCAATTTAGTTCAAATCGCATTGCCGCGGACGACAACCCAATGAAACTAATGTCTATTGCGATGAAACCGTTGACGCAACCACCTTTTCCCCTAGATCGTATTGAGGAAATGACCGCTCTTATGGGCGGTGACGGAAGTTTCACAAGAATGTAAACATATAATCCATTAAAATCAAAGGTTGAGATATGCCGATAAGAAATTCCTGTTTATCGAGCCGATTCAGGTACGCTTTATTGGTATAATGCGTACTTCCCTTTTAACCGTTCTTAATAGTGGCAAGCAGTGCAAAACACTTTGTGATTTCTCCGATTTTTGCCCCGGCGAAAAAATGGAAAATCTGCTTGTTGGGGGCCTCCCTGCAAACGCAGGGAGGCCCACCCGGTTATGTGGCTGTCAGCCCCGGAAGTATTTGAGATTTACCAGAATTTGCAGATAAATGCTTTCATTCTGTTTTTCCATTGAACTAGCATCTTTAATGCAACAGCAGGTGTATGGGACGAAAATGCAACATTGCGAATTAGCCCCTACTTTTTTAGCTGGAAAGCATATTCAATAACTCCGCTGTTAATAAGCCACTATAAATCTGAATCCTCGTCGATAAAACGAATCGTACCAATGCCGCTATAATCTGTCCCGTATTTTTTTAGTTCCTTTGCGAAAGCGTCTTTTACCGCAGACAATTTTTTCAGTTGGCGGTACTCACCGTTGGGATAGCCAACACATAAATGATTTTGCATGATACGCTGATCCCGTTTTCCCTGAATCGCTTTTGCGATTGTTTCCGCAGGATAAGATATAGACATGCAGGTATCAAAAAAGTTGACGCCCCTTTCAAACGCAACGGCAAAAATCCGTTCTACTTCCGTAAGTGAGGTTTTTTCATAGCCATAGTTGCCCACACCAATACCGATTGTGCTGATTTTGCCACCGTTTGGTAATGTTCTATACTCCATAATTTTTTCTCCTGCTACCTCCTTACCACTTCATTGCCGCCTCGACCATTTCAGGGTTTTCGGGATTTCCAATCATAGGCAGAGTGGTATCCATTGCACGAAGTTGTATCATTTCTTCATTGGTAAGGTTAAAATCGAAAATGTTGATATTCTCTCGTATCCGTTCAATATGCGTAGATTTTGGAATAACGATCACGTTGCTCTGAACGAGAAAACGGAGCGCCACTTGTGCGGGTGTTTTCCCATGTGCTTGTGCAATAGAAATAAGCGCCTGATTTTCAAACATTTCGTTTTTGCGTCCTTGCCCTAGTGGGGCATAGGCTTGGTGCTGAACGTTGTATTTTTTCAACCATTCATGTTCTGCCCGCCGCTGGCAAAGCAAGTGTGTTTCAATTTGATTGATAACGGGAATGACTTTATTAAACGAAATCAAATCAATTATACGATCAGGGTCAAAGTTAGAAATACCGATTGCCCGAATTTTACCCGCTTCATATAAGGATTCCAACTCACGCCACGCCGCATAGTAATTACCAAAAGGCCAATGTAGCAACACAAGATCAAGGTACTCCACTTTCAACTTTTTTAGGGAATCATTAACGGTAGTTTTTGTGTTTTCGTAAGACCTAAAGTTTACTTTCGTAGCGATAAATAGTTCATTTCGGGGAACACCACATTTTACAAGTGCATTACCCACACTTTCCTCGTTACCATAGGCTTCTGCGGTGTCGATCAGTCGATACCCAGCATGAATGGCCTCTATAACGCTTTTTTCACAAGTTGCCGGATCATTGATGAGGAAAGTGCCAAAGCCCAGCATAGGCATTTCCACACCATTGTTTAATTTTACTGTTTCCATAATATAACCTCCATCTTTCCAGAATGTAATCACTTGAAAGCCTGTTGCTCTTATGCTATATTAAGTGTATCAACTTCGTGTTACACGAAGTCAAGGGTAAATTTTAAAAGCTTTCTATTCGGAGGGTAAAATGTATAGCGTCAAGCAAGTTGCAGAAATTATGGAAATGACAGAACATGCCATTCGATTTTACACAGATAAGGGGTTACTTCCTTGCCAAAGAGATAGTAATAACCGTCGGATTTTCGATGATGAATCACTTAATTGGTTGCTGGGAATTAAGTGTCTAAAAAGATGCGGAGTGTCCATTGAGGATATTAAAGTCTATTCTGATTTGTGCCTTAAAGGTGATACCACCTTAGAAGAACGCTATCAATTTATGGTGGAGCAGCAGAAAATCGCCTACCAACATCTTAAAGAAGCGCAAGAGCTGGTGAAATATATGGATCACAAAGTACAGCACTATGAAGATATAATGGCTAGCAGAGTTCCAGACGACACGAATCCAGCGACACAAATAATACCGCCTTGCAATACATAATCTTGAAATATGAATTATTAAATGTAAATTAACTGCATATCAAATCCCAGGGAAAACCAGCAGGAAATAGGGCGTGAGACAGGCCGGGAGGCGGTGAAAACCGCCGGGAGCGCAACCGGACGGGGCGCGGTTCGCGGTGACAGCGATTTGTTCCGGCTGTCGGCATCTCTTGGGCTGAAAGGAAGGGAAATGGAGGGGAAATCGCAGACCTCAAAGTCTGCGATTTAGGGAGCATTCATTTCCCTTCCTTTCGGCTCTAGAGATGCCCCGGCCGGAACCATGAGCTGTCGCCGCGAACCGCGCCCCGACCGGTTGCGCTCCCGGCGGTTTTCACCGCCTCCCGGCCTGTCTCACGCCCCATTTCCTGCGTCCCTTCCACGAACAAAAAATTAATCCAGCTTCGACTTAAATTCCGTCCATATTTCCTCATGCAGCGACGTAGCATCCGCCCCCACATCCTGAATAAACTCCCCGTTCGGAATATCATCCGCACTGATAATCAAACTCTTTTTAAACTCTTCCGGCAGAAACTCATAAGCCGCTTTATTCGGGCAGAGATAATAAGTCTGCTGTGAAATCTTAGCTCCCACTTCCCCGTCCAGAATGTAGTTTAAGAACGCGAATGCATTATCGCTGTTTGGCGCCTGTGCGGGTATAAATGCCGCATCCACACCAAAGCCAAGCCCTTCTTTCGGGTATACCACTTTTAAATCCGGGTTCTGCTGCAGAGCCAAAACAACCTGGGAAGTGAACAAGTATGCCGCGCTGACTTCCCCGCTGAGAAGGAAATCCTGTGTCTGGTTCTGGCTCAACACGCGCACGTTGGGAGCCAGCTCCATCAGTTTATCGCCTGCCTGTTTGATCACCGCCTGGTCTTCCGTATTGAACGATTCTCCCATGGTTTTTAACACCATGCCCATGACAACACGCTCACTGTCCATCAGGGCTATGCTGTCTTTTAAAGACGGATCCCATAAGGATTCATAGCCTGTAATCTCAGTGCTGACCGCTTCCGGGTTATATACAATCAACGGAATTCCCGGGCCATAGGGCACTGTCAGCTTGTTGTCCGGATCATAGAAAAAGTTCTGGAACACCGGATCAATGTTCTGATAATTGGGAACTTTTTCTTTGTCGATCTCTTTAACAAGGCCCTCATCGGCAGCGATCTTAATGATATAATCCGATGCGATTATGATGTCATAATCCCCGCCTTTGCTGGTCTCCAACTTAGCCAGCATCTCTTCATTGGCCTCAAAGTTGGTGTAATTCACTTTAATTCCCGTTTTTTCTTCAAAACCGTCAATCACATCCTGGGGCACATATTCCGCCCAGGTGTAGATATTCAGTTCTTCACTTTTCTTTCCACTGCAGCCCTGTAAAAGTCCTGCTGCCATGATTCCGGTCAGCGTAACCGCTGCAAAGCGTTTCCATTTTTTCATAATCTTCCTCCATTCCGTTCTGCCGTCTGACGGCATTATCATGTTACATTTTCTATCTCAATTCCGTTCCATCTTCCGCCCAATCACCTGTGACGCGATGACGATCACAAATGTCACAACCAGCATGATACTGCACAGAGCATTGATCTCCGGCGTCACTCCTGATTTCAACTGGGTATAAATCCGGATCGGAAGAGTATTCGTCTTCGCCCCGGTAACGAAAATACTGATCACCACGTCGTCTAATGACATGGCAAATGCCAAAAGCATCCCCGATACCACCGCAGGCGTAATTAAAGGCAGGGTAATATCCCAAAATGCCCTCGGTTCCGAAGCTCCCAAATCCTTAGCCGCTTCCACCAGCGATTTATCAATTCCAACCAGACTGGCTTTCACCATCATAAATACATAAGGAACACAGAATGTGGTATGTCCCAGCACCAATGTCAGCATCCCGAAAGGCAGGCTCAGCATCGCAAAAAACGCCATAAAAACCATACCTAAAATGATCTCGGGAATCATGATCGGAAGCGTGGAGATGTACTCCACCGCCCCCTTGCTCTTAAAACTGACCCGCGCCATGCCCACAGCTCCCAATGTTCCGATAATCCCTGCCGCCAAACTGCTGAGAGCCGCCAGGACCACGCTGTTTCTCAGGGCTTCCAGAAGCCCTCTGTTGTGAAACATCTTCAGATACCAGTCCAGCGTGACACCGCTCCATACAGTTGTGTTCTTAGAAATATTAAAGGAATAAACCACAACCACTGCGATCGGCAGATACATCAGCGCCAAAAGAACTGCCTGGTATATTGCCGATATACGGATTCTCTTCTTTTTCATAGCAGTCCCTCCAGATCCTTTACCCGGGTCACTTTACGGTACAGCCATATCATGACCGAAGTAAATATCATGAGGATTACGGAAAGAGCCGCCGCAAACGGCCAATCCCTTCCGCTCTGCAGCTGGTTCTGGATCAGGTTTCCCACCAGCATTACCTTACCGCCGCCCAGGATATCGGCGATGAAAAAGAGCCCCATGGACGGAATAAACACTAAAACCACCCCTGACATAATGCCAGGCAGCGTCATCTTCACAGTGACCGTAAGGAATGCCTGAAGCCTGGTCGCTCCCAGATCCCTTGCCGCCTCCACCAGGGACCAGTCCATTTTATCAGTGCTGGAATACACGGATAAGATCATGAACGGCAGCAAAGAATACACCATCCCTACCAGCACCGCCGGATAGGAATACAATAATTTCAACGGATCTTCCGTTACCCCTAACGCCATCAACAGCTTATCCAGCAGGCCGTTGCTCCTGAATATGATGATCCAGCCGTACATCCGCATCAGAGCGCTGGTCCAGAACGGGATCACCACAAACAGCATCATCATGCTCTTTGCTTTTTTCTCCAGCCGGGCCATGAAATAACCGAAGGGATAACCGATAACCAGAGTAACCAGAGTGGTCGAGACTGCGAGCTGAAAGGATTCCTTAAATGTATTCAGGTATACCGGTTTCAGAATCTTCGCATAATTGCCAAGTGTAAATTCATTCACCACGCCCCAGGTCTGGGCCCGGGTCATGAAACTGAGCACAATCAGATAAACAATGGGCAGAGCCACGAATATAAGCGTAAAAATGTAGAGAGGCGCGACTGTCATCCACCAGTGATTACCCGGCTTTTTTCCTGTCTTTTCAGCCATCTTTTTCTCCCTCCACATCTACCAGCACCGCATGTTCCGGCTCCCATCCCGCATATACCACATCTCCCGGCCCCATGGAACTGTTGATCCCCTGCCTGCTGGAAACCAGTTCTCCCAGACTTCCTCCGTCCAGGCTGATCCGCAGCATTCCTCCGGCAAAATTCTTCTCCGTCACCACCAGTTTCATACCTTCTTCGCGGCTGTTGGGATATAATGTGATATTTTCACTCCTGACCGCCACAGTCACCGGCTGACCGGCCTTTAAAAGCCCTTTCTGCTTCTCTGTCACAGCCGCCCGCACAACTCCGGCCGCTGTCAGGATTACCGCCGTTTCACCTGACCATTCCTTTAATGTTCCTTTGATAATATTGGCGGTTCCTACAAAACTGGCCACATAGCTGGTCTTGGGGTGATCGTAGATTTCATCCGGAGTTCCCACCTGTTCAAACAGGCCGTCCTTCATCACAACAATCCGGTCAGACATGTTAATGGCTTCCTCCTGGTCATGGGTTATGTATACAAATGTAATGCCAAGCTGTTTCTGAAGCCTTTTCAGCTCCGTCTGCATCTGACGCCTCAGCTGCAGATCCAGGGCCCCCAGAGGTTCGTCCAAAAGCAGTACTTCCGGATTATTGACAACAGCCCTTGCTATGGCCACACGCTGCCTTTGTCCGCCGCTCAGTTCAGACGGCATCCTCTTTTCAAAGCCCGAAAGCTGAACCAGTTCCAATACCTTTAACGCCCGTTCTGCTATCTCCTGTTTGGGCACTTTTTTTAATTTCAGCCCATAGGAAACATTGGTGATAACATCCATATGGGGGAACAGGGCATAATTTTGAAATACCGTATTCACATTGCGCTGGTTCGGTTCCAGCCCGGTCACATCACGGCCGTTTAAGCGGACCTGTCCGCTGTCCGGGCTTTCCAGACCTGCGATGATTCTGAGCGTCGTGGTCTTGCCGCAGCCGGACGCTCCCAGCAGGGTTATAAACTCACCCTTTTCAATCGAAAGACTGATGCCTTTGAGCACTCCAGTCTCTCCAAAGCTCTTTTTTATCTGGTCTAATTCTAATATAATATCAGCCACATTAAGCCTCCTTATCTTCTTACCAATTGTATCATAAATACCAAAGGATGCAACAGTATCTTGCAACAGTTCCTCTTCCTGTCCGGCCTTTTCAGTCAGGAAGAGGAACCATTTGAACAGTTACAGTATCTTCAGTTTCAGGAACCTCATCACTTTACTTTCAGGATTTTATTTGCTATGATAAAGCTACTATATAAATGGAGAAGAGATATGAACAAGGAAAAAAACAGTCTAAAATCAATCGTCTATCAGGAAACTCTGGACGGTATCATCAAAGGTGAATACAAAGCAAATCAGATCATCAACGAACAGGAGCTGGTAGCCAAATTCGGCTTCAGCAAATCTCCGGTCCGGGAAGCTCTCATCTCCTTATGCAATGAAGGCGTTCTGCGCAACATTCCGAGATATGGATACGAAGTGGTACGGCTTACCAGTAAGGATGCCAATGAGATCCTCCGCTTCCGTTTTATCCTGGAAGGCGGCATGCTGAGAGACTGCTACGATAAAATCACTCCGGATCAGATAGACGAATTATACCGTCTGGATGACCTTTGCAATGCCTCTGTTGACGACATGTGGGTACATTGGGAGCATAATATTAATTTTCACCTGAAACTATTGTCCTACTCAGGCAATTCCTATTCCTATGCCCAGCTAGAGCGGTCGATGGACATCTTAAAACGGGCCTATGCCCAATTTTACTGGGATAAGTGGGACGCTGCCTATAATCCCATCGACATGCGCTACCACAGGGCCATCCTTTCCTGCATCAAGGTAAAGGACATCCACGGAGCCCTTAAAAACCTGGAATTGGATCTGAAAGATTTCCGCAGCATATGATTTTAATGGTTTCACAGAACATTTATTTCTGTGAAACCAGAATAAAGTCCCGGCAGTCCCGGCTTTCCACATGATTGTGGAGAACCGGGAGTGCCGGGACTTTTTTACAGCAGTTGCCTGCCGGAGTGATTAATTTTTGCTCTCTTCGTATTTTTCGCGGACAGCGATAGCCAGCTGGTCTGCACAGGATGTGGTGTTTTTACCGCAGGTATTGCCCTTTAAGAAAGTCTCTACCTGTTCTACCGTCATACCGTCAACTAATTTGCTGATCGCCTTTAAATTGCCGTTGCAGCCGTCAACGAATTCTATATTCTTCACTACATCCCCGTCCAAGTCAAAGGAAAGGGAAGAAGGGCAGACTCTCTGTGGTTTTACTGTATATCTCATGATTTCCTCCATTCTGCCGGTTTTGCGGCATGTATATTATTTATTTTTTCAGGTTCAGGCTCATATCATTATAAGCGTTTTCATCTAAAGTTCCCATATGTTTGTCCACAACCAATGCATTGGTAAGGGATCCTGTAACATTTAACATGGTTCTCGGCATATCGATGATCGGGTCAATTGCGAGGATCGGGCTTACCATAGCGAACTGGGAGGCCATACCAACACCGGAAAGACCTACGGAAGCTGCCATAGTAGCGGTTCCAGGGATACCTGCGATTCCTAAAGAACCGATGGTAACTACGATTACTGTCATTACAAGCATGGTAACATCAAGCGGTGTGCCTGTTACATGGCATACATAAACGATGAGCAGTGACGGGAATACGCCTGCACAGCCCTGCATTCCTGCTGTTGTACCAAAACCAGCAACGAAGCTTGCAGTACCCTGGTCCACGCCCAGTCT
>JAGZXV010000057.1 GCA_018378255.1 Clostridiaceae bacterium
GGTCAGAGAAGCATAGCGGGCTCCGACTTCATTCCAGTTGCTGAGGGAACTGTCCATGATTTCGTTTAAAAACCGCTGTGCCGCCAGTTCTTTGGTGGTGTACAGAGGGATGTTGTAGTCGGAAATACTTGTCAGGACGTGGCTGAGGGCCTCTTTGGCGATCCAGTTGATGTCATAATCAGAAAAATCGGAATGACATACAAAATGGAGATAAAAAGTGCGGTTATGAAAGGTCTGCTGCTCCAAAAAAGAGTAACAGCCGTATGTAGGGTCCTGGGTCACACAGAAAGGCTTTTTTTCCAGGGAGCTGACTATAAAGTCCGTATTCACCACATCGTCTTTGCTGCCGCAGCAGGCGTACAGAAGGAGCTGGTATTCGTCATTATACAGATAACAGGAAGAATTCAGGGACAGGGAAAGCTCTTTCAGATAATTTTCAATACACTGGCGGTTTGGCAGTACCCGCGTCAGCTTATCACGGCAGGCGCTGTAATTCTGATAGATTTCCATCACCCGGGTACAGAGTAACGGATAGCTGAGGGAAACGGCTATATAGTTACAGGTATGGGGAATGTGCACAGGAAGTTCCTGCCTGGTTCCGGACACAAAAAAGCAGATTCTGGGAGGCAGATTTAAGTCCATGCATTTGCAGAAGGTTTCCGAACTGCAGAATATAAAGCTGTCGGATACGAAAGGGGTGGACAGATCTTCGTCAAGGAAAATCAGCCGGTTAGATAAGGAAAACTGGTTAAAAGGGAGCTGATAACTGATGACTGAATCTTTCAGCTTCCCGATAATATGGTGAAATGTAATCATAATTCCCTCCATTCCGGAGAGTTCCAATGCAGAGAACAATTCTCTGAGTGGTCTGCTCCTTTGTAAAAATCATGGGGTTTATTATATCAGACAAAAAAACGAAAAACAATGTTTATTCAGCACATATTTGTTGATTATGCACTAAAAATAAAAGATGTTTGTGCACGGTGAATAGGGGAAATGAGAAAACATGAAAACGAATTGTAAAAGATATTTGTGAAAATTATAATAGCCACAAGACATAAATGAAGCAAAGGAGGAGGGAAAAAACATGAAGAAGTTGTACAAAGACCAGGTGCTGGGAATCGTTCTTTTGATCGTTTCCTTGATCTTTGGATTCTTCACAAGCAGAATCAGCGACAGCATTCTGGTGGGAGATCCCGGACCAAAAATATTTCCGGCAGCCACCTGTATCTTAATCGGTCTGTGCGGCCTGGTGCTGGCAGTGAAGCCGGAGAAAAAGGAGGGCAGGCCCTTTTTAAACAGAGAAGAGTGGAAAAGGCTGTTTTCTCTTTATGGGATCTATCTGCTGTATTGGGGGCTGTTATGGTTTACCGGCTATAAAATTGCCATCCCGGTAATTCTGTTCATTGTCAGTTATCTGTTTTCCAGGGGAACGAAAACCAAAACATTCCAGATCATACTATATACAGTTTTGGTGTCGGCGGCAATTTTTATATTGTACGTGTTCGTGATGGAGACGCGTCTGCCGCAGGGAATTTTGTTTGAAAAATTATTGGGTTAGAGGGGAGTGATAAAACATGTATGAAGCAATTATAAATACGCTGCAGCTTTTGGCAACTCCGACAGGAATTCTTTACATAGTGGCCGGTTCCATTTTAGGCGTGGTTCTGGGGGCCATACCGGGACTGAGCGGAGGAACTGCAACGATTCTGATCCTGCCGATGACTTACCGGATGGACCCCAGCCTGGCGCTGGCTTTGTTCATGGGGCTGTATGTGGGAAGCACGTCCGGCGGCTGTATCGGCTCTATCCTGCTCGGGATTCCAGGCACCAGTTCTTCGATTGTAACTACGTGGGACGGATACGAGTTTACTAAAAAAGGAGATCCTGTGCGGCCGCTAAGCGCTGCGGTTATCTGTAACTTTATCGGTACAGTGCCGTCTTTAATTCTCGCCATGATTTTATGCCCATACCTGTCTAAATGGGCGGTTAAACTGGGACCGTGGGAGTACTTTGCCCTGTGTTACTGTGCGATCGCTATGGTAATCGGTCTGGCAAAGGGAAATATCGTGAAAGGCCTTGCATCCTGTGGACTGGGACTTTTAGCCGCTTGTGTGGGGAGCGCGCCTTTATGCGGAACCATGCGTTTTACATTTGACAGCATGTACCTGATTTCCGGTTTAAACATTGTAAATCTGATGATGGGGATGTTCGCAGGACGCACCATGCTGATGGAATATACCAGAGGAAGCAAACAGTCCTCAGCATCAGCGATTAAGGTAAAGGGATTCAAATTTCCCGGAAAAGATCTTCTGGACAACATCGGCAATATGATCCGGTCTTTTGTCATGGGGGCATTTATAGGATTCCTTCCCGGGCTGGGCGCCAATACATCCACAGTACTTGCATATGCCAATGAAAAGAATCTGGCAAAGAACAAAGAGGAATGGGGCCATGGAGCCATTGGAGGCGTTATTGCTCCTGAAACGGCCAATAATGCCGGGATCGGCGGGGCCATGATTCCCATGATCGCATTGGGAATTCCGGGAAATGGTGTGATGACCATATTTATGACAGCCATGACTGTACATGGGATTGAGGCTGGACCGCTTCTTATAAAGAACAATCCTGAAATCGTATACATGCTCTATACGGCGGCCATTGTGTCGGCAATTATCATTCTGTTGTTTGAAATCATCGGAATGCCCCTGTTCCCGGCGCTGCTGAAATGCCCATATCATTTCCTGTATCCTGCGATCATCATCATCTGTATTTTAGGTTCCTATATATCAGGAGGAAATCTTTTCAGCGTGGGCGTGGCGCTGGCTACCTGCGCCCTGGGCGTGTTTATGGAGTACTTTAAGGTTCCGCAGATGCCGTTTATCCTATCTTTTATCCTCTGCGGACTTTTGGAGAAGAACTTCCGAAGCGGCATGAATATGGCATCCAATGGTTTGTGGTCCTTTTTTACGAAACCATTTGCATGTATCTTTATTTTAATCGGTACGGGTACATTGATCTGGAATGTGGTGGGCCCGTTTGTTAAAGCAAAAATAGCTGCAAAAAAGGCGGCTTAATAAATGATAAAAGGAAAGGTGGATTATTATGAAAAAAAGAGGAGCAGCATTAATTTTGGCAGCAGCTATGGCGGCATCATCACTGGCGGCCTGCGGAGGATCGTCCGGCTCATCCGGCGCGCCGGCAGAGAGCAAGGCAGCAGAAACAACCGCAACTTCTGCAGCGGAAGCGAAGAAAGAGGAAGCTTCCCAGGATACGGTAGCGCAGGCGTCCACAAGTGATATCGAGTGGCCGAAAGGGACCATTGATATCATTATCCCCGGTGCGGCAGGCAGCAACACCGACCTGTCCGTAAGAATTTTAATTGAATTTTTGGAGAAACAGTATCCCAAGGCAAAGTTCAGCCTTATTAATGAGGCCACCGGATCGGGAACTCTGGCCATGGAGAAAACGAGAACCGCGAAGAACGATGGCACAACCCTTTTATTCACCGGTTCCGGTTCCAACATCATGTATCATCAGGGAAAATATCAGTATGATGTAATGGATCCCAACAACTTTACAATCGTTTCCCCAGCAGCCGGCGGCGCAGGACAGGGTTCCATTCTCTTGACACAGCCCGATAAGCCATACAACAATCTGGAAGAATTCGTGGAATACTGCAAAGCCCATCCGGGAGAAGTAAATGTGGGCACCAGTACGGGTACCACCCAGGAAATTAAAATCAAACTGCTGATGGAATACTATGATCTGGACGTGAAATACGTGGCTGCCAGCGGAAATGACATGATTACCGCTCTGCTTGCAGGCAATCTGGATGTAGCATTGCAGTCAGAGAATAAGGCCAACGGATATGTGGAAAATGGAGATTTAAAAGGCCTGGTAAATAACTCCTTAAACGACGGCTCTGAGTTTGCCGCCCTGGACGGAATTGATACCTATAAGGATCTGGGACTGGAAGAAATCGCTTTCCGCGCGCCTATGTACGTGGTAGGGCCTGGAAACATGGATGAGGCGCTGGTTCAGAAGATCAATGAAGTCATCTGTAGTGTGGAACCTGATACGGAAAGCCAGGAAAGATGGGGCAAGATGGCCAGTTCATTTATCGCACGTGATGTGGCGGCCATCAGGGAAGAGGTAGTCAGCCTGGATGCAGACGTTGCGCAGATTTATAAGAATTAAACAGATTCTCTGAAGGCGGAGCCAAATCTTATGTTTGGCTCGCCTTTCTCAGCATTAAAATGCTTCGAAATGGAGGTAATTATGAAAATTAAGGTAAAACCCCGAATTCAATTTATAGAAGGCCGGGAGATGTTTGACCGGCCAGAGGGAATCATCGACTGTGCACGGGAAATTGACGGAGTGCTCCGCAGTTGGAAAGAATTTATTCCGTCCGGTTACGATGAAAGCAGGGAAATGCCTTTGGTGGTGACCCTTCACGGAGGAAGCAGCAAGCGGGGCGGCAATAACCACCGGGCGGAGCTGAGTACAGCCTGGGCGGCTGTTGCTGAAAGGGAAGGATTTATCGTTTTATATCCCCAGTCGCTTACCACAGAGCATACTTGGTCGGCCTGGGAGGATTTTTCAGACAGCAGGAGGACAAAAGGGCTTAAAGACGATATCCGCTATCTCAATCTGCTTCTTGAGCTGATACAGGAGAAATACAGGATCGATAAAGAGCGGATCTATCTCCACGGACAGTCATTTGGAGATGTGATGGGCACATATTACCTGTTAAACAGCCACAAACATCCCTTTGCGGCAGCAGCAACCTTATCCGGGCCGGTAGGAGCGGAGCGGCTGATTAAAAATGACGGAAGTTTCCAATTTGACAAAGAATGTGCGATTCCGGTCGTGAGAACCCATGGATCTCTGGATCTGGCAATGCCTATGGGATCTTTTCAGCATATTGATGATATAACGCCTACATTTGATTTGATGAAAGAACTGCAGAAAAAGAACGGCGGAGAAAAAGAGCTGATCAAGGCAAAGATGGAAATGCATCAACTGCCCTGTATAGAACTTTGGAAACACTGTAATTCCTGCAGTGAAGAACCGGTTCTCAGCGTCCGCGGCAGATACAATGCCCTGACTTATTCCGGCATCTGTGATTTTCATTTCTATTCGGTGGAAAAGGGCGGGCATGGACCGTCCATGGACATGGCGGATTTTATTTGGACCTATTTTTTCAGCGGATACCGCAGGGTGAACGAACGTGTGGTTAAAGAGGAACCAGCAAAAATCTTTCAGCCTGACAGCAAGGCCGTGGTATTGGCAGATGGTGCGGCGAATGCTTATGTGGACAATAAGCCGGTTGCCCTGTCCGGAGCCATACAAAAAATCGGGGATGTTTTTTATGCGCCAAGCGATTGTATAAGCCAGCTCTATCCTCAGCTCACAGTGAATCTGGAAGAGAACGGCGCAAGTGCCGTAATCAGCGACGGCAGCCATGAAATGCAGGTCTCTGCCTGCAATAAGACCTTCGTCTGGTGCGGCTATTTAAAGCATGGAGAGAGGACGCTCATCGAAGGAGATACCCTTCTGATTCCCATCGCCCAGGTAGGCAGCAGCTTCCAGAACCACAAGGCCAAATGCGGTTACGATGTATGCTATCTGTCTGGATATGACGGAGTGCTGACTTATGATTTTGCCTATCTGGTGCGGCAGCTTCTGGGAACTGAGAAAGCTTTATCCACGCAGGAGATGTGGGAAAGGGCACACCGGTTATTGAACTCAGTTTTGCAGCCGGGAGACGGGGTATAATTAGCGCCCCGCCTTTCCGGCGTTACTTCAGCCGATAAATTAAATAAAGATTCCCCCTGATTTAATAATTAAAGAGTTTAGAAAGCGGCCCCACAATATCATGCAGACTTTGTATTGATTTATTCAGGCTGTCAATATCCACCGCATTCAAGCGGTCCACCGCCTGTTTAATACTGTATTCGCTGGTAGAAACAAGCTGGCTGATGCCGTCTATCATCTGGCCTAAGTTAGCGCCTGCCAGTTCATTGGTGATGGTTTCCATATCAGTCATGACCGTATTAATGCTGTTAAACATGGTCTTGGCCTGCGGCAGTATATATGCGCAGGCGCTGATTATCAGGATCAGAGCGGCTACGCTGGCCGCGGCAGTTATTTTGGATGCAAGGTATTGCTTTTTAGCATAAGCTTCCCTGCGTTCGCTGGATTCTTTCAGATGTGTGAGCAGTTCCAGCACTTCATCACGTTCATTGTCTTTCATAAATATCCCCCACTGAAAAATATCCCCCACTGAAAAGTTCTTACTTTTTAGTATACTACGTCCTGACTCTAATTAAAATTATAAATTGCGGAGATTTTCTTTTTTACGGCATGAAAATATGGTAAAATGTCTGATATCTCCATAATTATATAAAAACAGTGAGGCGGATGAAAATGAAAAGATTATTAATTGTAGTGGATATGCAGAATGACTTTATTGACGGTGCATTGGGGACGAAGGAAGCAGTTGAAATTGTTCCGGCTGTTGTTGAGAAGATCAGGGAATACCAGGACCGGGGGGATGAGGTGATCTTTACATTGGATACGCATTTTGAAGATTATCTGGATACCATGGAAGGAAAAAAACTTCCGGTGCCTCACTGCATCAAGGGCACGCCGGGATGGGAACTACAGACAGACATCAGCAGATTTGATGGGAAAAAGTTTGAAAAGATCACATTCGGAAGTCTGGATTGTGCGAAGTATGTGGCAGAAGGGGAGTATGATAGCGTGGAATTGGCCGGTCTTTGTACGGATATTTGTGTGATCTCCAATGCGCTTCTCATTAAGGCGGCGGCTCCCTCCGTACCGGTTTTGGTGGACAGCTTGTGCTGCGCCGGCGTGACGCCTGAGAGCCATAGAAATGCGCTGGAAGCGATGAAGATGTGCCAGATTGATGTGAAGTGATTTGAAACCAGCCGGGCAGTTAATAGCAATAGAACGGATGAGGAATTTAAAAACAAGCATGAAGCATACCATTATCAGCAGTATTCTCCATGCTTGTTTTTAGATTCTTTTTTAGTATCTTATCTTAAAGCGGTAAAAGAACTTTGAAAATACAGTTTACTGAATTAACCGTTCCAAATCCCCATAAAATCCAGGATAAGAAATATTAACGCATTCCGCCCCCAGAATTTCCGTTTCACCATCTGCCATCAGACCGGCAATGGCAAAAGTCATTGCAATCCGGTGGTCGAGCTTGCTGTCGATCACCGCGCCATGCAGCGGTTTGCCGCCGTTAATGATCATACCGTCTTCCGTCTCTTCCACATCAGCCCCCATGGCGGTTAAATTGCGGACCATGACTTCAATCCGGTTGGATTCCTTTACCTTAAGTTCGGCAGCATCCTTTATCACTGTTTTGCCTTCTGCAAAGCAGGCGAGGGCGGCGATCATCGGTAGTTCGTCAATCAGAGTTGGGATGACGGCCCCTCCTATGGTGATTCCGTGAAGCTGGCTGGACGTGACAAGCAGATCTGCTGTGGGCTCACCGGAGCCGGTATTTTCCCTGAGCAGATTGATATTTCCCCCCATTTCCCTGCATACATGGAGGATTCCGTCACGGGTTGGGTTGATTCCCACGTTTTTAATTAAAATCTGTGAATTTGGCGCCATCAGTCCGGCTGCCATAAAAAATGCAGCGGAAGAGATATCGCCGGGTACATCTATTTTATTGCCGTATAGTTCCGGAGCGGGCTTGATTACCGCTGTTGTACCGGCTGTTTTAATATCGGCTCCGAAACAGGAGAGCATCAGTTCCGTGTGGTTCCTGGACACATAAGGCTCTGTCAGGCGGGTTTCCCCTTCTGCATAGAGGCCGGCCAGAAGGACGGCAGATTTCACCTGGGCAGAAGCCACGTTTGAATGATAATGGATTCCATGGAGATGGGAACCACTTATCTTTAACGGAGCGCAGCCGTTGCCGTTCACACTTTCGATTTTAGCTCCCATCATGGTGAGAGGGTCAATGATGCGCTTCATCGGCCGTTTTTGTATGGATTGGTCGCCGGTCAGAATAACGTCAAAATCCTGGGCGGCCAGGATGCCTGAGATCAGACGGGTGGTGGTTCCGCTGTTTCCGCAGTCCAGAACTTCAGCAGGGGCTTTCAGGCCATGGAGGCCGTTTCCTTTTACCAATACGGTATCTCCCTTATTTTCAATGTCGATTCCCATTTTCTGAAAACAGGAGATGGTGGAAAGACAATCAGCACCCTGAAGATAATTATGTATTTCCGTGGTACCTTTGGCGATGGAACCGAACATTACGCTGCGGTGGGAGATGGATTTATCTCCGGGAACCGTGATTTCTCCTTTTAATCCCGACACTTTTTTAAACTTCATTGTTGAAACCTCACTCACATTTTATTAGTTTGTAATTATATTTTAAAAGCTGTACCCAGGCGTTATTTCTGGATTCTTCGTCATAAAATACGATTTTTAAAGCTCCTTCCCCATGTTCCCGGTTATGGTTGATGCCGATATTGCTGATGCTGATGCCCCGGGCGCTGAGAATTACAGACAAGGTGGAGATGGCGCCCGGTTCATCTGCAACATCTACCGTAAAGGAATATTCAGGAGCCACAGATCCCTTAGAGGAATCGGAAATGGAATTGCGGTACGTTTTTGAGGTATCAAATAAATGATAAACAGCCTGTTTATCCTGCTCCCTCAACTGCACTAAAATATTCTTCAGGGATTCAATATAGCTTTCCAGCATGGCTGCGATATTTTCTGTATTTGTCATGCAGATCTGTTCCCACATCTCCGGGGAAGCTGAGGCGATACGTGTAATATCCTTAAAACCTCCTGCAGCCAGCCGTTTCATCATCTCTTCCCGGTTATCGGAATCCTTTACCAGGTTCACCAGGCTGGATGCCACAATATGGGGCAGATGGCTGATAGCAGCCACAATCCGGTCGTGTTCTTTATAGTCCAGTACAATGGGAATGGCTCCGATCAGCTCGGCTACTGCAACCAGGCGGTTGGTGTCTTCCTTTTTTGATTTACTGGTAGGAGTGATGATATAGTAAGCATTTTCCAGCAGGCGGTCGGTGGAATTTTCATAGCCTGTTTTTTCGGAACCGGCCATAGGATGTCCGCCGATGAAACAGGATTCCATACCCAGGGAAATGACTTCCTTATGGATATCGGTTTTGGTGCTGCCCACATCGGTGATGATGGCTCCGGGCTTCAGGTAAGGCCGGACAGCGGAAAGATACTGGGCATTATATTCCACCGGTGTGCAGAGAAATATCAGGTCACAGGAAGTCAGGGTTTCATCAATCCCTTCCAGAATAATATCCACAACGTTGTCATTTTTGGCCTGTTCCAGTTTGGAACGGGTTCTCATATATGCCATAATCCGGATGCATGGACAGGCACGTTTCAGGCCTTTGGCGATGGAGCCTCCTATCAATCCGAAGCCGATAAAACCAATGGTTAAATCAGTCATTAAAAATGCCTCCTTGAAAGATCTGCATAAGGTTTCAGTTCTTGTGTCAATTCCTCAAATGCCTCAAAGGTCAGGGACTGGGGACCATCCGAAAGAGCGCAGGCAGGATTTGGATGGACTTCGATCATCAGTCCGTCCGCTCCAACCGCGATTGCCGCTTTGGAAAGAGGGGCAACATAAGCGCGGACGCCTGTAGCATGGCTTGGGTCTACGATGATAGGAAGGTGGCTCTTGCTGCGGATCACCGGCACGGCGCTGATATCTAACGTATTGCGTGTGGCTGTTTCATAGGTGCGGATTCCTCGTTCGCAGAGCACTACGTTTGAGTTCCCTTCGGACATGATGTATTCGGCCGCATTCAGCCATTCATCAATGGTGGCGGACAGCCCCCGTTTTAACAGGATCGGGATTCCGGATTTTCCGGCTTCTTTTAACAGCTCGAAGTTCTGCATGTTCCGGGCGCCAATTTGAAGCATATCCACATAGTTAACCGCCGATTCTATGGCACGGAGACTGGTTACCTCGCAGATCACATTCAGCCCAGTGGCTTCTCTGGCCTCTTTCATATATTTAAGCCCTTCTTCTTCAAGGCCCTGGAAGGAGTAGGGGGATGTTCTCGGTTTATACGCGCCGCCGCGCAGGAAGGTGGCCCCGGCCTTTTTTACCGCAAATGCGGTTTCCATCAACTGTTCCCTGCTTTCCACAGCGCAGGGACCGGCCATAATGGTAAGGGTGCCCGGTCCGATGGTGGTGTTGCCCACTTTGATTACGGAATCTTCCGGATGGAATTTTTTGTTGGCCAGTTTATAGGATTCGGTCACGGCCACAACTTTGTCAACGCCTTCAGATATTTCGATATTGGATCCGTGAAGCTTTGTTTTATCACCCACAACGCCTACGATCGTGACCTGGGCGCCTTTGGAAAGATGGACCTGAAGGCCTTTTGCTTCAATCAGATTTGTGACTTTTTTAACAGCCTCATCAGAGGCATTTGGTTTCATAATTATAATCATGTCTTTTCCCTCGTTTATGTTTAATTGGATTTATAGCTAGTATTCTATACGAAGTCGGGAATAATGTCAACGCTTTATGCCGTTGAAGTTTAACGTGATAAAGTGAAACCTGATTTTAAATAAATATGTTTACATATCAGATGAAACGGATTATCTGAGATCCGCTTCAAACCGTTGGTATTCCTCCATCATATTTTCTATCATTCTATGGACAATTTGCGCTCCCTTTTCTTTCACAGCGCAGGATGGAGCACCTAAACATCCAGTATATTGCTTTGGCGGGAATTTAGCATCATGATATAGATAATCTTTAAAATCACTGAACGGTATATCATACTCTTGTATTGCTTCCATCCGTACTTTGTCGGGATATAGAAATAAGGCTACAGAAGTCTCTGCTTCACAAGCATGTCTGATTGTATCCTGTTTTTGGAGTATATCCCTATAATCCACATCACCTAATTCAATGAGTTTAACATTGCTGCCATGGCCTGACAGGGCTTTTATATGAAATGGATCGCCATGATAGGTCAGGAGGAGAAAAAACGTAAAGCCCTGGTTAGTCCACCAATCGATAATCGATGATAGAGTATCATGCAGCGTTTTTTCTGTAATCGAGGCTGTGCCGGCCAGACCGCGGTCAAGTGGCAGATTAACCCCATAGTTAATAGTGGGAGCAATCAGCATTCTGGTTCGTTTTGATAATTCATCTGCCATATATTCGCAGACTAATATATCATTATTGAGCGGCAAATGATGGCCATGTTGTTCGCAAGTGCCTATTGGAATAATCAGTCCGCTATTTTTAGTTGAACAATATTTTTGTGCTTCAATCCAAGTTAAATGTTCCAATCGCATAAGGTCCTCTTTCTTATGATTTTTTACTGTTCAGGACGGCAGGAAACTCAGTGAAGAAAGGTGCGTCAAAAAAGATGAGCTGCCCTGAATAGCTGCTCTTTTTAGTTTAGCAAAAGGCAGCAGACATCTCTATCTATTGATTATTACGGTAATGAACATTACAAAAAGGAGCTGCTGATGCAGCCCCCTTTCGTTCTACCGGTTATATATAATTTTTCGTATTGAATGTGCTGATAAAAAGTAATGGTCCGCAAGAGTATCAATGGATGTCCCTTGTGAGTATTCCTGTTTTATTTTTTTATTTCTGTTTTCTATTTCTTCACGATAACCGGATATTTCTCCCCATTGTTTGTGGCGGGCTGAGGGAACATATAAGTATTCCCCATCAACGTATTGTTGTAATTCCTTCACCAAAGATTCGGGAAGAATCTTAGATGCGTTTTGGTATTTCATGCGGGCTCCTCCTTAACTTAAATTGTTCAGGAAACAAAGCCAGCACATAAAGCGACTGTTTCCTCCATGCAATTGTCGCTTACTGGCTCTGCATGGAGATGTGCATCATTAAATAGTTATATGTAATCATTATTTCACCCCCTTGCCCTCAAACTCATGTCATATAATAATATTATACCATCGAATGTGATAGCTGCATAAGTATTTAAACCATGTTTTAATTAAGCTGTTTTTATAAGATGCCCCCAGTATAGAACGATTTCAAAACGATATGTTCCGTTTGATTGCATTCACCGGCTGCGGTATGATATAGTAAACTGGTTGAAAAGCCGTTTAAAAAAATTAAAAAATGGAGCAGAAGAATGAAAACATTAGAGGAATTAGAGACTTGGCTGGAGGAGAATTGCTATTCTTTTCAGGAACTGACCATCGGACATCATTTTGCGCCTGAAGGCATTGTTATGGAACGGGTTGGGGACAGCTTTAACTGGTGTTATTCCGAACGTGGGAATAAACGGGTTATGAAGTCATTTGATACAGAAAAAGGTCTGGTTGATTATGCTCTGACCCAATTAACCACTGATAAATGGTACAGGGCTCACATCATAGCATTTACGTTCGATGAGGAAAAAATAAACGAGTTAGGTTCATTGCTGGAGCAGGAACAGATCGGATATGAGCGCAATGATATTTTTAATTATTCCCGGGGTAAGCGGGCTTACCGGATTTTTGTTTTCGGAAGTGATATTAAAAAAACGGAACATTTCAGGGCAGAGTATATGTATGTTTAAGGGGTATGTTTGCCGTGAAAATTAAATATTAAGCCGCAGGCCGCGGCGGAATCGAGGATTATATGTCAGAGAAAAAATTAGTGATTATAGACGGCTCATCCATGCTGTCCACCTGTTATTACGCAGTGCTTCCGCGGGAGATCATGTTTGCCAAAACGGAAGAAGAGAAGCAGAAACATTACAATAAAATCCTCCGGTCGGAAGACGGCGTTTACACCAATGCCATTTTCGGTATGCTCAAAATGGTGGTGTCGTTGATAAAGAAACAGAAGCCGGATTATATGGCATTTGTGTTTGATAAGACCAGGGATACGTTCCGCAGAGAGCTCTATCCGGATTATAAGGGCACCAGAACCGTAACCCCGGCCCCGTTAAAGGAGCAGTTCATATTGATGGAACAGATTCTGGAAGACGTGGGATTTAAAGTGTTATACAGCGGCCGCTATGAGGCGGATGATTATGCAGGAAGCCTGGTGATGAAATTCCGTGAACGGATTCCGGTTGTGGTGATGACAAAAGACCATGATTATCTCCAGCTTGTAAACGATGAGCATAATGTGAGGGCGTGGATGGTTCAGGCAAAGCAGGAAAAAGCGGAAGAACTGTATGAAAAATATTATTCGGCTTATGGAATGACCAAAAAGGATGTAAATCTTCCTGAAAAAGTGTTTGAGTTCACGGCGGAACATGTCTTTGCAGAAGAAGGCGTATGGCCGGAGCAGATTGTGGATTTGAAGGGCATTCAGGGAGATTCCTCCGATAATATACCGGGCGTGAAAGGCGTCAGCAGCGCCGCCCCTCTTCTTTTAAATGAATACGGGACGGTGGAAGAACTGTATTCTGTGATCCACGAAGCGGAAACCGACAAAAAGGCGCTGAAGGATTTGCAGGATTTCTGGAAAACAGGTTTGGGAATCAGCCGTTCCCCTTATAAATCACTGACAAAAACAGGGGAAGAGGGGGAATTATGCGGTGAAGCGGCAGCGGTTTTGTCAAAACAGCTGGCAACCATCAAAACGGATATCCCTCTGGATTATGAACTGGAAGATTTTTCTGCAGAACTCTATCAGGAGGAACGGCTGAAAGGCTGGTGCAGTCAATTGAATATCCAGATAAAGTCAGTATTTGGAAAATAGGCAGGAGGTGTATCGTGTGTTATGGAATCATTTACAGAAAGAGCGTATCAGAAAAGCTTATTATGACAGTTTGATAACCGCTATCGACAGGCTGGAAGAAGGCGGGCTTTCTTTCCTTCCGGCTGCCTACTGTGCATATGCTTATAAAGGTGAATCCGCGTATGATGATATCCGCCTGGTAAAACGGTGTGGAAGGGCCGTCCGCCTGCTGCTGGAACCATATACGGTACATCAGATGATCCGGCTTGGCGAACAGTTTCGCCAGTATACTTCTGTGGAGTGGAGCATTGACTGGCGAAAGGTAAGTTTGAAAGAGATCAAGGATCAATTTGAATCGGAAGAGGATTATAAATTTTCACTGATTGTTGGCAGTTTTCATCCCAACGGCTATTTCCGGGAACAATGTGTCTGCAAAATGGCGGAATACCCGGGAACTCTTCCCTATATGATTTTAAGAATGAATGACTGGGTCGGCAATGTCAGAAGCCGGGCTGTGAAATTGGTTGGCGAAAAGCTGGACCGATGCCCGCTTGAAGAAATATTCCCGTCCCTTATCGCCCTGGATAAAGTAAAGAGGTCGGGAAGGCGGGAGGACCGTGACCTGGCATCCATTGAAAAAAAGATTGCGGAACGCATGGAACAGGGTTTGAAAGACGTTCCGGTTTACCTGATTTTGAACTATGAATTTAATATACGTAAATGTATCTACCGCTATCTGTTTTCAGGAAAGCTTCTGGAACAGAAAAAGGCGGACTATCTGCTGTCCAGGGAAAAACACAGCTTTTGCCAGACAGTGATCATATCCGGCATTTTAAAGCATTATGACTGTTCTTTAGAGCAGATTGACAAATATCTGCTTCATAAAAGCGCCTGTGTCAGAAGAAAGGCTATGGATAAAAAATACGAACTTTTAAGAGATGCATGGACCGGCCTGGAGGTATTTCTGCTGGACAAGAACAGAGGGATCCGGGAACTGGCCGGGTTCATATTGGATCGGCACAGGGAATTTGATGTGCCGGGTTATTATATCCGCCACCTAAAGGATGAAAAGCCGGAGACTGCCATTACCGGGCTGGCGGAAACGGGCAGCAGGGACAATGCACAGCTGATCATTCCATTTTTAAACCATTCAGATGAAAGGGTTGTAAAAGCGGCTGTGGGAGCGTTGGGAAGGCTGATGAAAGAAGAGGGGGAAGCTCTGTTTTGGACGTATTTGTTTGATCCGAGGATTCCGGTGTCTAAGGCAGCTTACCAGGCAGTCTGCAGCAACCGGATCCGTTATGGGGCGGAAAAACTGTACGAGTGCTGGAAAATGACCGGAGAAAGCCATGTGAAACGTTATCTGATCCGGCTGCTTATGTTGGAAAACACCTGGAACAGTCTGCCCTATTTGCTGCTTTTATATCAGGAGCCGGAGACCGGGGAAATTCAGGACCGGATTTTGGCGGCGCTGCAATGCCGGAGCCTTTATACTTATATTACAAAGGAACAGGGGCATTTTATCACACATCTTTTGGATGAGTTTGGATGCAGGCTGCCCGGAAAGCTGGCAGATGAGATCCGTTTTGACCTTAAATTCGTTGTGAAAGGGTGAGAAGTCCGCGAAACAGCTCAAAAAACCTCTATAATCGCTGGTTTTATGGGTAATTATAAAATTTTTGTATAAATTGCACATTATGCTTGTAAAATTCAGAAAAATTTAGTAGAATATCATCATAAGACTAAACTTGAAGCAAACCACCAGGTTTGCGCGAACAGGAGGAATGTTTATGAACGTATATGGAACGCAACAAATCCGTAACGTTGTATTACTCGGACACGGTGGCGCCGGTAAAACAACAGTTGCAGAGGCTATGGCATTACTTACCGGTGTTACTAAGAGAATGGGGTCCGTTACGGACGGTAACACGATTAGTGATTATGACAAGGAAGAGATTAAGAGACAATTTTCCATTTCCACAACGTTAATTCCACTGGAGTATGAAGGCGAAGATGGTCCGATTAAGATTAATTTACTGGACACTCCCGGATATTTCGATTTTGTAGGTGAAGTAGAAGAGGCGATCAGCGTTGCTGATGCAGCAATTATTGTCGTAAACTGCAAAGCAGGTATTGAAGTAGGCACACAGAAAGCATGGGAGATGTGTGAGAAGTTTAAACTTCCAAGAATTATTTTCGTAACCAATATGGATGATGACCATGCCAGCTACCGCGAACTGGTTCTTAAACTGGAGAAAGAATTCGGAAGAAAGATTGCTCCGTTCCAGCTGCCAATCCGTGAGAATGAGAAGTTCGTAGGCTTTGTCAATGTGGTTAAGATGGCAGGCCGCCGTTATACCAATTTAAGTGATTATGAAGAATGTGAGATTCCCGAATATTCCCAGAAGAATTTAGGCATTGCAAGAGAAGCTTTGATGGAAGCAGTTGCCGAAACGAGCGAGGAATATATGGAGCGTTACTTCTCCGGAGAAGAATTCACTCAGGAAGAGATCTCCACAGCGCTTAGGGAACATGTTATAGACGGAACGATTGTACCCGTTATGATGGGTTCCGGTATCAACTGCCAGGGCTTCCGCGTTCTGCTGCAGGCGATTGACAAGTACTTCCCGTCACCGGACAAATATGAGTGTATCGGTGTGGACGTATCCACAGGAGAACGTTTCACAGCCAAGTATAATGACAATGTATCTTTATCAGCCAGAGTATTTAAGACCATCGTGGATCCGTTCATCGGTAAATATTCCCTGATGAAGGTATGTACAGGTACATTAAAACCGGATTCCACCATTTATAATGTCAATAAGGATACGGAAGAAAAAGTTGCCAAACTGTACATATTGAGAGGCAAAGAGGCGATTGAAGTATCAGAGCTGAGAGCTGGTGATATCGGCGCTGTTGCGAAGCTGACCATAACCCAGACAGGCGATACGATTGCTCTGCGCACCGCTCCTATCGTATACCATAAACCGGAGATTTCCACACCTTATACCTATATGAGATATAAGACGGTGACCAAGGGTGATGAAGATAAAGTGTCCAGCGCACTTTCAAAATTGATGGAAGAGGACCTCACCTTAAAGGCTGTAAACGATACGGAAAACCGCCAGTCACTGCTTTACGGCATCGGTGACCAGCAGCTGGATGTGGTAGTCAGCAAACTGAAAATGCGTTATAAAGTAGACATTGAACTGAGCAAACCGAAATTTGCTTTCCGTGAAACGATCCGCAAAAAAGTGGAAGTTCAGGGCAAATATAAAAAGCAGTCCGGCGGACATGGCCAGTATGGTGATGTTAAGATGGAATTTGAACCATCCGGCGATTTAGAGAAACCTTATGTATTTGAAGAGAGAGTATTCGGCGGCGCAGTTCCGAAAAACTACTTCCCGGCAGTTGAAAAAGGGGTTCAGGAATGTGTATTAAAAGGACCTTTGGCTGCCTATCCGGTAGTGGGCATCAAAGCGACGCTGGTAGACGGATCCTATCATCCGGTTGACTCCTCTGAGATGGCATTTAAGATGGCTGCAACCATGGCGTTTAAGAAGGGCTTTCTGGATGCTAATCCGGTTCTGTTAGAGCCGATCGTATCTTTGAAAGTTACCGTTCCGGATAAATTTACCGGTGATGTTATGGGCGACTTAAACCGCAGAAGAGGCCGTGTGCTGGGTATGAATTCCAATCACAACGGAAAACAGATTATTGAGGCAGATATTCCGATGTCTGAACTCTTCGGTTATAATACGGACCTTCGTTCCATGACCGGCGGTATGGGCGTATTTGAATATGAATTTTCACGTTATGAGCAGGCTCCTGGAGATGTACAGAAGAAGGAAGTGGAAGCCAGAGCTTCTAAAGTGGACAGAACAGAAGGATAATTTCAGGTTTATTGAACAAAGAATTGGATTAGGGCTGCCTTTCAACCGTGAGTACTCCGGTTGGAAGGCGGTTTTTAATTCATTGGAAATTTTTTGTTTTTCTTAGGCTGTAATGACAGCAGAATATTGTAAGAAAGAACTGTTTGACATTTTTTTGTTCAGCCGATAAAGTATATGGTATTACAAAAAGATGGAGGTTTAAACACCAATGAGTGACAGAAAGAGATTTTCCAGAATTGGCCTCAATTATTTTGTGTACTTTGGCGTCACTATTTTACTTCAGCTTTTGATTGGCATGGTAATCAAAGCTACCGGTTTTACACTGCCGCAGAATTTAGAGTGGATGTCTTTATTTCTTTCCACAGCACCTATGTATCTGATCGCAATGCCTCTTACTGTTTGGCTGTTTGGGAGAATGCCGGCACAAAAGCGTGAGGGCCAGAAACTGGGGGCAGGCCGGTTCTGGGTTATATTCATAATCGGAATGTCGGCGATGGAAATAGGCAATCTGATCGGCCAGGGTGTGATGTACGGAGTTAAACTGATGACCGGAAGGGAAATGAATTTTGAACTTCAGGAAATCATATTGAATACGGATATCTGGGTGGTATTTGTCGTTGTCGTGCTCATTGGACCGGTGATTGAGGAATATCTGTTCCGACGGCTTTTAGTGGATCGGATCAGGATGTATGGAGAGGGCACTGCCGTGCTGGTTTCCGGTTTCCTGTTTGGAGTTTCCCATGGTAACTTTTATCAGTTCTTTTATGCGTTTGCGCTGGGGGCGATTCTGGCCTATGTGTACTGCAAGACATCCCGTTTGCGATATACTGTGATCATGCACATGATGATCAATTCAAGCAGCGTGATCCTCCTTATGATGATGAAATTCCCAGGTGTCAATGATATTTTAAATTCGCAGATCATAACGGACCGCCAGCTCCTTTCCGCCCTGCCGGGAATGCTTTTGATTTTTTTATACGAGCTGGCTGCAATTGGACTGACAGTTGCCGGAATCGTGCTTTTTATCTGCTTTTTTAAGAAGATTTCATTTGAAAAAGGGGAGAAAGCCCTTTATGGTTTCCAGAAGTTTAAAACAATATTCTGTAATATGGGCATGGTTTTATTTTTGGCGGTCTGCATAGCGGGCGCATTTTTATAGAGGAAATTCAGAAGGTGGTCTGTATCTGCATTAAATTAAGGGGCAAAGCAGGAACTGATTAAGGCAGAAACTGCATTTGCGGACAGATGGAAATGTGTCTGCGGTTTACTTTAATTATGCCGTCATCTTTCATTTTCTTTAACTCCCGCGTCATGGCGCTGCGGTCAACGGACAGATAATCCGCCAGGTCCGACATGGTAAATGGGAGAGTGAAGGAATGGGCGTTCTGCCTGGAAGACTGCTGGAGAAAATAGCAGAGCAGTTTTTCCCGGATGGTGCGCTTGGAAAGCAGTTCCACTCGTTCGCTGAGCTGCAGATTTTTCTGGGAAATTATCATGAGCATGTTCTGGATTAACTGGTGATGGCACCGGCATGCCTTGGCACAGGGGCTGATAATGTGGGAATAATCGATGAACATAACCGTACAGTCCGTTTCGCATATGACGCTGACATTTTCATAGACAGAGTTAAGGGCGGCCAGGGTGGCGCCGAAGATTTCCTGTTCACTCAGGTGCTCCAGGATTGTTCTGGAGCCATTGAGTTCATAGCGCACGATAACAGCAGCACCGCTTAAAACGATGCCTACGGCCTGTGATGTTTTTTCAAAGGTATAGATGGTTTCCCCTTCCTTAAAGGACCGTTCCCTGGCTGAAAGGCATAGTTTCATGGAACGGTATTCTTCCGGGGAAATATTAAAAAACAGGTTTGTCTGTAAATTTTCCATATTCTGGTTCCTTTCACAAAACAATTTTGTTAAAATTTTAGCACAAAAATGGTGCATTTGCAACAGACGAGAAAAGGTAAAATTGGTATTATTATAGCATAAAAAAGACATAATATAAAAAGATTGAAAAAACGAATGATAATGATCTGCTTATAGAGCAACAGAATGGAGGAAAAAGATGAAAGCGAGAGAGATTACAGAGGGAATTTACTGGGTTGGCGCTATTGACTGGTCGGTGAGAAGTTTCCATGGCTATACTACCAACAGAGGCGCCACATATAATGCATATTTGATTATTGATGAAAAAGTTACATTGATCGATACCGTGAAGGGACCATTTGCCAAAGAGCTTTTGGAAAGGGTTTCCAGCGTCATTGATCCGGCAAAGATTGACTATATTGTAGCAAACCATGTGGAGATGGATCATTCCGGAGCGATTCCGGCGGTGATGGAGGCCTGTCCCAATGCGCAGATCATCACCTGCGCGCCCAGCGGAATAAAAGGGCTGACCGCACATTATGGGGATTATCCTTATATCGCGGTGAAAGGCGGGGACAGCATCAGTCTTGGCAAGAGAACCTTATCATTTGTTATGACGCCTATGCTGCACTGGCCGGACAATATGGTGACTTACTGCCCGGAAGAACAGATCCTGTTTTCTAATGATGCCTTTGGACAGCATTATGCATCACCGGAACGTTTTGATGAGGAAAGCGACCTCAGCGTCATCATGCAGGAAGCGAAGAAATACTATGGAAATATCATCATGTGCTACGGCAGGCAGGCACAGACGGCCTGGTCTATCGTACATGGTCTCCAGCTTAAAATGATTGCTCCCAGCCATGGAGTGATCTGGAAAAAGAACATCAAAGATATATTGGACGCTTATCAGTTATGGAGTGCTAATGAGCCGGAAACGGGGGCTATGGTGGTCTTTGACAGCATGTGGCATTCCACGGAAGCTATGGCGAAAACAATTGTGGAAGCCTTTATTGAACGGGGAATTCCTGCGAAGCTGTATGATCTAAAGGAAAACCACATTTCCGATATCATTCCGGAGCTGCTTACATCCAAGTATATTGCGGTGGGCTCTCCCACGCTTAACAATCAGATGCTTCCTACGGTAGCGGCTTTCCTCTGCTATGTGAAGGGATTGTCACCCAAGAACAGAAAAGCATTTGCGTTCGGCTCTTATGGATGGGGCGGGCAGAGCATCAAGCAGGTGGAAGAAGAATTAAAGGCCTGCGGATTTGAAATCTGCATGGAGGCATTCCGTGCCCAGTATATTCCGCATAAAGGACAGTTGGATGAACTGTCCGATCTGGTAAAACAGATTGATTAATTTTTGTAACAGTTCAGGACGGCGGGAAAATTGGGGAAGAAAGGCGCGTCAAGCCCGCTTGTAAGCACCTTTCTTCCCCAATTTTCACATCGGATGGACATCCGATACTTCTTGACCGGCTTTTTCGGTCAAGAAGATGAACCGCTACTAATTTTTTATAAAACGGCTGAATGCCAGATGAACAAGGTATCCTCCCAGACATATGGCTGACAGATATGTAATATTCCCGGCCATGATGCCAAAGTTCTGTGCGATCTCGTGAAAAACAATTTGGGAAGACGGGTAATAAGGGGAGATGTAGAACATGTCTGCTTCTCCCTTTACCGGTGTGCAGATGTTGATAACGGATGCGGCCAGACAGCAGATGCCGAACAGGGGAATCGTTTTTAAATATCCCCTTGTGCTGTTGTCGGCCCGGCCGGAAAAACCGATGAACAGTCCAAGAAATACCAGCATGCTGTGCCAGATAAACCCATGCAGGGTCAGAACCCAGTAGGGATGAAGAAAACCCTCAGGATAAGCCAGAGCCATGGCACCTCCTAACAGATTAAAGTCCTGCATAAAGGTTAAAACTATCTTCTTCAGTTTTTGGGAACGGATGAAGGGCAGCAGCAGACAGAAGTACATGGGAATGCTGCAGAGCTGGAAGGGAAAATACCACCAGTCATACCTTCCTTCATTTACCACATAGTATAAAAAGCATTGTTTGTAGAGTTCGCTGGCACCCAGCACGATTCCGCAGCCGGCCAGTATCCGGTAAAAAACGGCCTCTGTACAATGCTTTAATTTTTTAGCTGCTAATAATGCCAGTAAGATGCCGGAACAAGCGGCAGCCAGGTGAAATGGCGAAAACAGCGCCGGCGTATTCATAGGCCATGCTGTTTTATCCAATAATTGTACCATAAATCCCTCCTGATAAACTGCCCGGCCGGAGTTTGCCCGGCAGGGCATTGGTGAGTACTCCTTTCATTATAACGAAATGGATGGAAATGACAATAAAATTATTGACACAAATTTTTAAGTGTGATACATTATCATATAGCATAAATACAGTGATAAGGAATAGTAAGCTGCCAAAGATATACAGAGAGCCGTCGGCTGGTGTGAGACGGTTATGGATGACGGCTGAACTCGCCTTTGAGTAGCTTGCTGAAGAAGGTATGTGCCTTTGTGTAGGTAAAGACGGGAGCCGGCCGTTACAGCGGAGGGATATGAAAGTATCCGTAAAGTGTATGCTTTTTATGAGCATAAAGCAGAGTGGTACCGCGCAAGTTTGTCCTGCGTCTCTTGCAATGGAGATGACAGGGCTTTTTTATTATTAAAGGAGGAAATCATGGCAGCTTATAATCACAGTGCGATTGAAAAGAAATGGCGTGAGAATTGGGAAAAACACCCGATTAATGTAAATGACGGCAAAAAGCCGAAATATTATTGTTTGGATATGTTTCCTTATCCATCAGGAAGCGGACTTCATGTGGGTCATTGGAGAGGATATGTAATTTCCGATGTCTGGAGCCGTTATCAGATTTTGAAAGGACATTATGTGATTCATCCTATGGGATGGGATGCATTCGGCCTTCCGGCAGAAAACTACGCGATCAAGATGGGCGTTCATCCGGCTAAATCCACAGCGGAAAATGTAGCCAATATTAAAAAGCAGATCAATGAAATTGCAGCCGTTTACGACTGGGATATGGAAGTGAATACAACGGATCCTGAATTTTACAAATGGACCCAGTGGATATTTGTTAAGATGTTTAAAGAAGGCCTTGCCTACGAGAAGGAGTTCCCGATTAACTGGTGTCCGTCCTGTAAGACAGGCCTTGCCAATGAAGAGGTGGTAAACGGCTGCTGTGAACGCTGCGGCGCTACGGTAACCAAGAAGAATTTAAGACAGTGGATGTTAAAGATCACCGCTTATGCGGAGCGTCTGCTCAATGACCTGGATAAACTGGACTGGCCGGAAAAGGTGAAAAAGATGCAGTCTGACTGGATCGGTAAATCCTATGGTGCAGAAGTCGATTTCAAAGTGGATGGAAGGGATGAGAAGATCACCGTTTACACCACAAGACCGGATACCTTATATGGTGCCACATTCATGGTTCTGGCTCCTGAACATGCGTTGGCAGCAGGACTGGCAACTCCGGAGAATAAGGAAGCGGTGGACCGTTATATCTATGATGCATCCATGAAATCCAACGTTGACCGTCTTCAGGATAAGGAAAAGACAGGCGTATTCACCGGAAGCTATGCGGTAAATCCGTTAAATGGCGCCAAAGTGCCGATCTGGCTTTCCGATTATGTACTGGCCGATTATGGAACGGGAGCAATCATGTGCGTTCCGGCCCACGATGACCGTGACTTTGAGTTTGCAACCAAATTCAATATACCGATCATCCAGGTAATTGCCAAAGACGGCAAAGAAATTGAAAATATGACAGAAGCTTATACAGAAGCCAGCGGCATCATGATCAATTCCGGCGAATGGAATGGCATGGAATCCGCAGTCCTGAAAAAGGAGGCTCCTGCAATGATCGAAGCGCGCGGCCTTGGCAAAAAGACCGTGAACTATAAGCTGCGTGACTGGGTATTCTCCAGACAGCGTTATTGGGGAGAGCCAATCCCGATCATTCACTGTCCTCATTGCGGCAATGTGGCAGTTCCGGAAGACCAGCTTCCATTAAAACTGCCTGAGGTAGAAAGCTATCAGCCAACGGGAACAGGAGAATCGCCGTTAGCAGCCATTGATGAATGGGTTAACACGACCTGCCCTCAGTGCGGTGCACCGGCTAAGAGAGAGACCAATACCATGCCTCAGTGGGCAGGATCTTCCTGGTATTTCCTCCGTTATGTGGACAACCATAACGATAAGGAACTGGTATCCAAAGAAAAGGCTGACAAGTATCTGCCAGTAGATATGTATATTGGCGGCGTGGAACATGCGGTTCTCCACCTGCTTTACTCCAGATTCTATACAAAATTCCTTCATGATATCGGAGCCATTGATTTTGATGAACCATTTAAGAAGCTGTTTAACCAGGGTATGATCAACGGTAAGAACGGTATCAAGATGAGTAAATCCAAAGGAAATGTAGTATCTCCGGATGATCTGGTGAGGGATTACGGCTGCGATGCCCTCAGAATGTATGAATTATTCGTGGGACCGCCGGAATTGGATGCAGAATGGGATGACAGAGGAATTGAAGGAGTTGCCAGATTCTTAAACCGTTTCTGGACTCTGGTTACGGACAGCAAAGACAAGAATATCGCTGAAACGAAAGAAATGGTAAAACTCCGTCATAAGCTGGTATTCGACATCGAACAGAGATTTAACCAGTTTAATCTGAATACAGTCATTTCCGGTTTCATGGAATATAACAACAAGCTGATCGACCTGGCTAAGAAAACAGGCGGTATTGATAAGGAGACTTTAAAGACCTTTGTAATTCTTCTGGCCCCATTTGCTCCCCATATCGGCGAGGAGTTATGGCAGCAGTTGGGAGGTACCGACACGGTATTCCATGCACAGTGGCCGGAGTGCGACGAAGAAGCCATGAAGGATGACGAAATCGAGATCGCAGTGCAGATTAACGGCAAGACAAGGGCAGTGGTTAATATTCCGGCAGATGCTTCTAAGGATGAGGCCATTGCAGCCGGAAAAACGGCGCTTGGCGATAAACTCAGCGGAAATATCGTAAAAGAGATTTACGTTCCTGGAAAAATCGTGAATATTGTTGCAAAATAATGTTTATTTTACTGAACTGGCGAGAGTAACGCCATAAAGAAGGGGAATCCGGAGGGGAGGGCCTTGGATCAAAGGGAGACGAGATCGGATTCCTTTGATCCAAGGCCCTCCCCTCCGGATTCCCCTTTTTCACGGCTGTGTGCGGCGGCACTAAGTATAAAAAATTAAGAAGATGAAGATATAAAAAATAGTAGAATGCTTTCATAGGGCGGGATGCCCTTATCCCGCCGAAATCCGCATGAATACTGCGTTTGTATGACTCTAGTGGCTGAAAATGTCATTTGACGCTTTTTTGATGCCCAATCTCTATGAAAAAATATAAACAGCTATAAGAAGCGGGGGGTGTGTTGATTTTGAGGTGTAAATTAGGCTTTGAAATTTTTCACCGGCTCTGTTCATATGTTTTATTCGTTTTCGTTCCATTTCGTTCCCAGATTTAGGAGTAACTTTTACAACTTCATGTTATAATTATCTCAAAATAATGCAATATTTTGGCTGCATAAAATTTACAAGTGGGGAAGGTGATTGCTTTGAACAGTCTTATAAGACAGGCGAATAAACTGTTAAAAAACTGCGGTTTTGAGTATGCTTTCTGCGGTGGGTGGGCCATCGATTTGTTTATCGGACCGTCTTTTTCCATCCCTGCGGCCTTAGTTTAACTTACGGTTGTAAGCCGTCTTCCGGTGCCGTTGGAGTCCGGCCGCCCCGTCCCCGTCCAAAAGCCCAGCCCACCGCCCCGCTTTCCTGCGTCACTTTCACCAATTAAATTCCTCCCCCAAAAGGATTTTCCAAAACACCTTCACGTCCTCCATTAATTATGTTAAAATACTACCAAAAGGAGAAAGGTATCGGTGAAAACTATGAGAGATACGAATGTATTAAAATCAAGGATACAGGCCGCTGCCCAAACGGTAAAACCGCAGCTTGTACTTAAAAATGCCAGGGTTCTGAATGTATTTACGAATGAATTGGAAAATGCGGATGTGGCGATCACGGACGGTTATATAGCAGGGGTTGGAGAATATGATGGACAGGAGGAAGTGGATCTTTCGGGATGCGTGATTTGTCCCGGTTTTATAGACGGCCATATTCATTTGGAAAGCTCTATGATTCCACCCTCTGAATTTGAAAAAGCAGTTATGCCTCATGGGACGACTGCGGTTGTAACCGACCCTCATGAAATTGCCAATGTGGCCGGAACACAGGGGATTGAATATATGCTGGCCGCTACGGAGAACCTGATGCTGTCTGTGTATTTCATGCTTCCCTCCTGTGTGCCTTCCACGGGCCTGGATGAATCAGGAGCTGTGCTGCTGGCTGAACAGCTCCGCCCTTATTACAATGAAGAGAGGGTGCTTGGACTGGCGGAACTCATGAATTCTTTCGGTACGGTTCAGGCTGACCAGGATATCCTGGATAAGCTTTACGATGCAAAAAGATTTGGAAAACTGACAGACGGTCACGCACCCGGACTTTGCGGAAGAGAGCTGAATGCTTATGTGGCGGCCGGTGTCATGTCAGACCATGAATGTTCCAACGCTTCTGAGGCCATTGAAAAGCTGCGCCGGGGCCAGTGGATCATGATCCGTGAAGGAACGGCAGCCAAGAATCTGGAAGCGCTGATGCCCTTGTTTGAAAACCCTTATTACGAACGCTGTATGCTGGCTACCGATGATAAACATCCGGGAGATTTGATTGAAGGCGGCCATATTGACTATATCATCCGAAAGGCAATTAAACTGGGGGCAGATCCGGTGAAAGCGGTGAGAATGGGAACTCTCCATGCCGCCCAATACTTTGGACTGAAGGATTTGGGCGCGGTTGCTCCTGGCTATCAGGCTGATCTGACCGTCCTTTCCGATTTGGAGCAGGTACAGGTCAAATGTGTTTATAAAAAAGGAAAATTGGCGGCAGAAGACGGCAGATTTTTAGGGGCATCGGATGAAGCTCCCAAGATATTCCGGGAAGTCCATGACCGGGTGCTGCATTCCTTTCATTTGGATGAAATAAAGGAATGTGATCTGCAACTTGAGGGGCATGGAAGCCTCCAGCGTGTATTCACCCTGGTTCCGGGGGAGATTCTCACCACCGAGCAGATCGTGCCGTGGAAAGAGATGGAAGGCGTTGCCCCTGGTGTTGATTTGGAGCATGATATTATAAAGATGGCGGTGTTTGAGCGCCATCTCCATACC
>JAGZXV010000058.1 GCA_018378255.1 Clostridiaceae bacterium
CTATAATCATCCTGGAAGCGAAGCCGTCGCCTTCCATATATTCATAGTAACAGACGTCATCCTGGGACATGACAAAGGGCTGTTTCCCTTCCGGCAGCATAATGTCCTTTTTGACAAAACGGGGAACTCCATCCTCTCCGACGACTTCTTCGGCGATATCATGAATTCGCACCAGAACAAACCCCCGGTCATACATGGATTGAAGTATGTTCAAAAATTCATCCTTAGTGGTCATCATCTGGTTATAACCTTTTTCCTTGGAATCTCCGTCAAATGCCTTGCTGGTATCCATGATGAGGGAGTGGAAAAAAATGTGGGTGATTTTGGAATTGTCCGCTTTTACCAGTGCCTTTTTAGCCTCTTCGTATCCGGATATGGCCTCTGCCACCTGGGGATCTGAAGCGTAAGCGCTGCTCTGCAAAAGAGAGACGGCCCCGTCATAGTCATATCCCAAAGCCAGCAAATCAGCCTGTTCGACCAGAAGTTCCAGTTCGGAACTGCCGATATCAATGCTTTCTTCGGAAGAAGCCGGAACGTTCGCCGATGTCTGAACCGGATCTGCCGGCTCCGATGCTGTTTTAGTTTTGCTGTTTCCAAAGAACTGCTTTTTTATCATAAGACCGCCGGTAACAAGAACGACCAGCAGCGCGATGACTGTTAAAATGACCGGTATATTATTGATAAGTTTCCGCCGGCCTCTTCTCAGGCGGCGTTTTCTGTAGTCCATTTTTCCCATATGTATAAAGCCCCTTACTATCTCTTATTTTTGTCCTGTTCAAATGTGCCTATATAGTATATCATAAAAAAAATAAATTTCCCATACATTAGTAATAGAATTTAGAATAGAGGGATGCTATGAAACGAATCGCAGCTATTTGGTGTACGTGTCTGCTGATCCTGGCTTATCCGCTTCAGGTGATCCATGCAGAAGAGCCGAGTCTGGTGGTGAGCGGCAATGTAATCTATAATCAGAACGAAAATACGCAGGAAACGACCTCGGGACCGGAAACCCAGGCCCCATCCGCTCTTTTGATGGAAGCCTCCACGGGCCAGGTCATTTATGAAAAAAATGCAGATGAACAGAGAAGCCCGGCCAGCATTACAAAGATTATGACATTGATCCTGATCTTCGATGCCATTGATTCGGGGAAAATTAAAATGACCGATGAAGTGGTCACCAGCGCCCACGCCAAATCCATGGGCGGATCACAGGTATTTTTGGAGGAAGGAGAGGTACAGACAGTAGAAACACTGATAAAATGTATTGTGGTGGCATCGGGAAATGACGCCTCTGTTGCCATGGCGGAGTACATAGCGGGGGATGAGGGCACATTTGTCCAGATGATGAATGAACGGGCTAAGGGGTTAGGCATGAACAACACCCATTTTGAGGACTGCTGCGGCCTTACGGATTCCCCAACCCACCTGACAACGGCCAGAGACATCGCCATTATGTCCAGGGAGCTGATCAACAAATATCCGCAGATACATAATTATTCTACCATATGGATGGAAAATATCACCCATGTTACCAAACAGGGAACTAAGGAATTCGGCCTTTCCAACACCAATAAACTGCTCAAAATGGCCACAAATTTCACAACTACAGGATTGAAAACCGGTTCCACATCGCTGGCGAAGTACTGCCTGTCCGCGACGGCGGAAAAGGACGGCGTCCGTCTGATCGCAACGATCATGGCAGCCCCGGATTTTAAGGCCAGATTTGCAGACGCCCAGACTCTGCTTAATTACGGATATGCCAACTGCAAATTATATGAAGATAAAGAAATGCTTCCGCTGCCGGAAATGCTGGTCAAAAACGGAGTGGAAGAGACGGTTCCACTGAAATACGGCGGGACATTTTCTTATTTAAGCCTGAAAGGGGAAGATTTTAATAATATTGAACGGGAACTGGTGCTGAGTGAAATGTTGGAAGCTCCGGTGGACCCGGGGCAGGTGGCAGGAACTCTGAGATACAGCCTGAACGGTAAAACGCTGGGCGAGGTGCCGGTGCTGACGGACGGTACGGTGGAGGAAGCCGGATTCAGGGATTATTTTGGAAAACTGCTAAAGGGATGGCTGATGTAAACAGTTACAAATTACTATTATAGCGAAAACCAGTAGTCATGATTCCATCGGGATGGTATACTGTTAATGACAATATGTTCTGCATTCCGGCACTGAGGCAGAAGAGCAGATGCCTTATTACCAGGGATGCGGGACATTTTTACTATCATGAACAGGAATGGTATATATCATGGTTACAAAAGGCAGACATAAGAATTGGGGATATGTGGTAATACCTCTGATTTTATGCTTATGTTTTATTGCAAGCAGCATTATATTTCTCATGCACATGATCAATAAAAACGAAAAAGAAAATTTAGAGTATTTGTATAATGCGGCCAAACAGAACAGGACTACGATCCAGAAGCAGATTCAAGGCGATTATGAGACGCTGGAGGCGCTGGCTGTCAGCCTGGGCGATTCCGGTGTGACGGACCCGGAACGGATACTCCACATTTTGAAGAAGATCAACAAAGAAAATTCCTTCATTCAGATGGGATTTGCAGATATAAAAGGCAGCCTGACGTTGGTGGATATGGAAGGGGAACTGTTTTACGCAGATTTAAAGGGAAAGGATTTTTTTGAAAATGCGTTAAATGGGGCTGCTTCCATATCTGATACGGTTATCGGACAGGCCGGTCCGGAGATGTATGTGAACTATTATGGCGTCCAGATGAGGAACCTGGAAGGGGATGTCATAGGCGTGCTCATAGCAGTTCATGATGCGGCGGTTTACAGAAAGATTATAGATGCCCCGCTGTTTAATGATCAGGGGTATTCCTGTATTTTAAATGAAACCGGTGATTTTATCCTCTGCTCGGAATATATAATTTCAGGAATCGCAGACGGAGAAGATGTGAAAGATATCCTGAAACGGATTTCGGCTGAAATAAGGGGAAGCGTGACTTCAATTATCGGGGCAGGCGGCACAGGGGAGTTCTTTTTTAATGACCGGACGGGGAAAAAACAGGCGGTTTTAATTCCCCTAATGGGTGAACGGTGGTATCTGCTTTCTGCCATTCCCTTAAACGTGCTCAGGGCCAGATATGTGGAAACTGCAGTCGGAATGATTGTTATTATATCGGCGGCCTGCTGTCTTTTTCTGCTGTTTGGAATGCAGCAGAGATTTTTAATGGTAAAAAACCAAAAGGTTCTGATGAAACTGGCCTATGATGACCAGCTCACCGGCCTGCGCAATTTTGACGGTTTTAAGCTGGATGCCGGAGAGATTTTAAAAAAATATGATGCGTCAGAGCTGCTCATATGGTGTGCGGATTTGAAACGGTTTAAATTTATCAACGATATGCTGGGATATGAGGAGGGCGACCGGATTTTAAAAAGAATTGCCCAATATTTTAGTTCTGTTCCGGGTGAATGCTTTATAACAGGACGGATATCTGCGGACAATTTTGTGGGAATCTGCCGTGATAAAGGCGGCAATTATATTGAACGGGGAATGAGCCGGATACTGGAGTATCTGAAACAAGGCGGTGAAGAGGGACAGCCCTTTATCGAGGCCTCGGTGGGGATTTACAGGCTGAAAGCCGGGGATGAAAAAGTATCTGTGGATGTATTGACCAATTATGCAAATATGGCACAAAAAGAGGCGAAGAAATTGGCCGGATCCAACTGCTTCTATTATAACGATGCGATCAGGAAAAGGGCGCTGGAAGACAGCGCATTGGAGGCGGAAGGAAAGAATGCACTGCAGAACGGGGAATTCAAAGTATATATACAGCCCAAGATTAACATTCAAAACGGCAATCATTTGGCCGGAGGCGAAGCGCTTGTCAGATGGCAGAATGCCAAAAGGGGCATGATTCCGCCTGACCGTTTCATCCCACTTTTTGAAAAAAGTGAAATGATCATACATCTGGACCGGTATATGTTTGAACAGACATGTAAATGGCTGAGGCACTATCTGGATGAAGGCGGGAGCCGCATAAGTATCGCAGTAAATGTCTCTAAAGTGGGATTGCTTCAGACCGATTTCATCGAATACTATTCCGATATTAAGAATAAATACAACATACCTGACGGCTTCTTGGAGCTGGAATTTACGGAAAGCGTCCTGTCAACGGATACGGATGTATTTGAGAATGTGGTTCTGAACCTCCAAAAGAACGGTTTCATCTGTTCCCTGGATGATTTCGGATCCGGGTACAGTTCCCTTAACCTGCTGAAGAATCTTCCGATTGATGTGCTGAAACTGGACATTATGTTTTTCAGACAGACGAAAGATCTTCACAGGGAAAGGGTAGTGATAACCAATTCCATTAATATGGCGCGTGAACTCGGAATTAAAACGATTGCAGAAGGCGTGGAGCAGATGGACAGCGTGGAGTTTTTAAGAGAAGCGGGCTGCGATATCATCCAGGGATATGTTTTTGCTAAACCTATGCCGGTGGAAGCGTTTGAAAAGCTGGCGTGGGAAATGGATGGGAAGGCATTTGAGGTGGGAGAGGGAAATTTGTAAATTAAAAGAAAATTAAACATCAAACGTCAAGGCATTTTCGAAAACTCCATCCTTGCTTTTCCCACTCTTCTCCCCCAAAATCTTTATTATACACCGCGTATCCAGTACACAGCCTGTAAGAAGGGGAACCTTGCCCTACGCCCCAGGTTCCCCTTCTTACAGGCGTTATTCCCGCCAATACATTTAAATAAAACTTCCCACTCTAAAGCAAAGAGCATACCGCTTCCCAAATTTTCCTGAAGATATTGGCAATCCGGTGCCAAATACTTCCATCGGGTTTAAAGCTTTCATCGACCGTAACACTGCTGTCCTCATCGTCTTTTGTCAGCTCTTTTGTTCTGAGGATAATCTGGATACTGTTTGGTTCCGGATTCTTTAAGGAGGTCATGGAAACTGGTTTGGCTTCCGGGTCCAGGTTCAGGATTGTTGTCTTTTCCTGGGTATATTCTTCCCATTTATCATCGATGGTATCTTTGATCGTGTCTTTCGCCTGCCTGATTGTCTCAGTTTGGGACAATCCTGAATTGGCATGTTCCAGAATATCCGCCAGGCCGTTTAAGGTTTTCTGGGTGCCGGAATTCAAGGGTTCTCCTGCGGCTTTTATCTGGTCTTCCAATGATCCGAAGAACAGATTAAGGGAATCCAGACCTTTTGCAGCGGCATCGGTCATGGCTCCGGCATCTTTTAAGGTGTTGACGGCTTCCGGATAATAATAATCAAGGGTGATATCAAGGTCATCGATATCGCTGATAATATCCTCGCCCACATTGGATATATCTCCGATCACATCTGCAATATCTCTTGTATTGGTCATGCTTCCGCCAAAAGCGCCTTTGAGGGAGCCCAACATGGTGAGCAGCTGTTCGGTCATGGAAATCATGCTGCTTATATCACTGGTGACCTCCGTATTTCCTGCCAGGCCCGCCGTAGACTGGAGAATGGCTGCCAGGGCCGGCTGAAGATCGGGCGGGATAACCGGGTAAACCGGATCGGCATCGGAGGGGGATGCAGTCCTAAGATCGTTGATCAGCTCGATCCCTGCATCCGCATCCATATAATCGGATAAATAATCCAGCAGATCTTCCATATCCTCCGAGTCATAATCGGAATAACCGTCAAGTTCTGACAGCAGAGCCTGATAGGAACGGAGAGAGGAGGAGCTTGCATTTATCTGCGACATGGCCGCCCCAAGGCCGCCGACGGCCTGAACAAATGCTTTTTGAGAGGATTTCACCTGATCGAGATCATACTGCGTCTTTTCTAACAGCTTTATAAAGGCTTCAGAGGCCAGATTGGCTTCCGGGCTGTTAATAAATTTCTTGATTTCATCGATATTGTCCCTCAGATAGCGGACGCTGTCCTTTAAATCCCCCATTTTCGGCCCCAGTTCATCCAGGTCATAGACCAGCTGGTCAATCCGTTCTTTGATATCGGATAAGGCATTCTGAGCCTCATCGGTATGGGCTTTAAATGGTTTCAATGTGGCGGATAACCCGGCTAAATCACTGCGGGCTGCATCGGCCGAATCATAGACGGAATCTTTGGTGGACTGGATGACCTGACGTGTGCGGTCCAGATCCCTGAGGCCTGAAACCGTACCGGAGATTCCGTCCTGCATCTGTTCCATGGAATCCAAAACGATATCTAAACTGTCACTGACCGCATCGGCTGAATCTTCCAGCGTTTCTTTCGCTTCTTTGATGTCGGCTACCTTGTCTAACTGGGCCATTGTCAGCGGGATCATCATAAATACCAGTCCGGCAAATTCAAAATCATCGCTTCCTATGGCAATGGTATAATGGCGTTCTTCACCGGGAAGGGCGAAGAAGAGAACTGCATTGAGATTCCCCATGCTCTGAATCTGTGCGCCTTCTGCACGCACGCTTAAATTCTTATCCATATCCACTGCTGTGGCGGCGGTTAATGCGATGTTATTGCGGTAATAATCGGAAACCTCTTCATTTGGCAGGAGATCGATGTTGATTTCGACCAGGCCGGAGGCGCCAACCAGATCATCTGCATCACGCTCCACGCCGTTGAGCAGATATTGAACCTGTATGGTCCAGGGGAGGGCGGAAGGGGGAATCTCTGTTTCACCCTCGAAATAGAATAAGTCTTCAGTTCCATCCAGGGGAAATACGACGCTGCCGTCTTCTTTGGCCTCCGGCAGCGCATGGGAGGTCAGATTGGTTACAGATTTGTAATTTCCGTAATCCCTGATCTCTCCTCCTGACGTGATGCGGAAACGTTTTACGACGCTGCTGTCTTCGAACTCCCCATACGGGTCCATGGTGATATACATAGTTTCATCGTAACTGGGAGACTGGGCGGACGCAAATCCGGGGATCGTCCCGGCAGCGGTCAGGAGAAAAGCCAGGAATCCGGCCAGAATCCGCTTATGTTGTTTCCTGAGTATCTGGTTTTTCAGGTTCTTTCCCTTGAACAGTCTCAATTTTATTCTCATGATCTGTTTCATCTTCCTTCCTCCCTTCTGCCGCCGGCTGGTTATTTGAACGTTTCCGGCTGTTCTTTTTCCAGCCTGAGATACGCTTTCGCTTGGGTGTTGTATTTTCCTCCCGGTACGCGTCGGGATGATGCTTTTGAATCTGACGGTCAAAGGCGCTGAGCAGGGCGGGCAGAAGTGAGAGCACCAAAACCATGCTGAGCAGGGCGCCCCTTCCTACCAGGCGTCCAACCTGTGAAATCGCCTGGATGGATGAAGTGAAATAGAGCAGATATCCCACTACAGTTAAAATGCCTCCTGACGTCACGATGGACAGGGTGCTTTTGGAAATCGCAGTAATCTGGGCCTGCCTGTTGTTCATCGTCTTTCTGAAGGAAAGGTAATTGTTGGTCATCAAAATTGAATAATCGATGGTAGCCCCCAGCTGAAGACAGCTGACAATAATATAACCGATGTATACCATGCTGTCCCCCATCACATAAGGAAGCGTCATATTCAGGTAGATCGCCACCTCGATGGGGATAATGACCAGAACCGGAACCAGGATGGAACGGAAGGTGACCATAACAACCAGGGCGACTCCAAACAGGGATAAAAGGGATACTTTATTATAGTCATCTGTTAAAATATCCCGGATATCAATGGTGGTGGCCGTCATTCCGATTACATAGGAATTTTCCGGGTAATAACTCTTTATCATTTCTTCCAGTTTTTTATTGCACTCAAATGCATAGGCGCTTTCCTGTTCCGTGTCCATGGAGATCATGATTCTGGCGTATTGGTCGGTTCTGAGCTGTTTTTTAACCTCCTTGGGCAGAAAACTTTCCGGAAGCCCGGGAGGTAAGGTTCCTGCCATGGACAGGGCATAATTGATAAAATCAAGATCTTCCAGCGACTCGGTCAGTTCCCGTTCCGTAACGACGGAGCCATTTGGAACCATGGCGATCACCAGATTAGATTTTCCAAACTGATCGTTAATTTCTTTGGTATCTTCATGTACCCGCGTGCCGGGCCCGGCCCCTATGGCATCATCTCCATAGTAAAAGACGTTCATGCTCTGGCCAAAATAACAGGGAACCGCCACCAGAACTGCAAAGATGAAGACGAAACGGCGGATTTTATACATCGCTTTGGCAAAACGGTCAAAGGATGGTAGAAACGGCCGGTGGGCTGTTTGAATGATTTTATCATCAAAACGCAGGATCAGGGCAGGCATCAGCAAAAGAACGGTAGCCAGGCTGCAGATAATTCCCTTGGTGAGAACAAATCCCACATCTTTTCCTATTGTAAAACGCATGAATGCGATGACGATAAAGCCTACGATGGTAGTAGCCCCGCTGGCCAGGATCGAGCTGCATGCTTCTTTAATCGCCGCTTCCATGGCCGCATTGTTGTCCATTCCCGTCTTTTTATGGGCATTGAACGTATGTAAAAGGAAAATAGAGTAGTCCATGGATACGGCCAGCTGAAGAATTGCCGCTGTGGAAAAGGTAAAAAATGATATGGTTCCAAACATGATGTTGGATCCCATATTCAATATGATGGCAACAATCATCACAAAGATGAAGAGGAAGGGTTCCAGCCAGGAAGTAGTGGTCAGCGTAAGGATCAGCCAGATTATCACAAGGGACATAGCGATAGCCATGGCAATTTCTCTGGTAATGGAGGCTTCTCTTTCTTTGCTGGATACTGCGCTGCCGGAAAAGCAGCTTCTGTCCTTTCCTGCGATTTGATAAATCTCATCTAAGGCTTTGTGGGTGGTTTTATCGGAATCACCGTCTTTAAAAATTACTTCCATAACGGCATTTCCATTTTTATAGAATTCATCGGTCAGGTCGTTTGTTATGAACTGATTGCCCATATAGACATTGGTTAAGGTATCGGCACCGATGATTAAATCCACTCCCTCCACTTGGGAGATCTGGCTGCGGATTCGCTTAGCTTCCTGGAGGGAAACTCCTTTTACCATAATTCTTGCGGTTCCCGGGTAGCCGAATTCCTGTTCCATCACATCCAGAGCCTGTTTGGTGGGGGCAAATGAAGGGAGATATTTGCTCAAATCATAATTGACCTTTACGAATGGAAAGCAGACCGCACAGATAATGACTGCAATCAGGAAAAAGCGTTCAATGAATTTTCCCCGGTATACGATCAGATGAACAATTGTTTGAAACCAATTCCTGCTGTTTTTCATATGCCACCTCGCTGCCCTTGTATGGGGATTGACTGTTATAAACAAGAATCTATTAAATATCACAAAGTTGACTTTTCAACACATGTATATTATAATACAGATGTCGATATCATTCAATCATCAATAATTTTCCCCAATGATCATTAAACAACATTGTTTTTAAAGAAGTACGATATTCAACATATTTTTGAAAAATGATGATAAATTTGCTGCCGTATCATTTTTTTAATCACCGTGTGATCCGGAACGGAGGCATATAATCAGCAGCGCCGCAGCAACGGCAGAATCGAGGTTTTTATGGACGGAAGAGATAATTCAAAGCAGGACCGGAGAATCCGGCGGACGCAGAAGCTGTTAAAGGACAGCCTGACACAATTGATGAAAGAAAAGGAGTTTAAGAATATATCCGTAAAAGATATAACCGACCGGGCGGATTTAAACCGGGGAACTTTTTATCTGCATTATACGGATACTTATCATCTTCTGCAGCAGATGGAGAATGAGGTGCTGGAAGACTTTCAGGAGATGATTAACTGTTATGGACATTCTTTTAAAAGGGATACCATGCTTCCTATTCTGACACCGATTTTAGACTATATTGAAGAGAATATGCAGATATGCAAGATTTTATTTGAAAACAGCGCGGCCAATGATTTTGTTGACCGCTTCCACCGGCTGATCCGGCTCAATGGGCTGGTCATCATTAAGGATACATTTTCGGATGCCGATGATGCGGTGGTATCCTGCTTTTTTGAATTCGTCACTTATGGTCTGATCGGCCTCATCAAACAATGGATCGATATGGGAATGGTACAGCCGAAAGAGAAACTGGCGGAATTGGCGGACAAGGCAGTCATGGGAACCGCGTATAACCTGCTGGAGATCAAATGACATTGAACATACCGGATGAGAATTATTTAATCTGCCGGCAGCGCCGGACCGGAAAGCAGAAGAAAAATTGGATATGGGCAAATGCCGGACCACATATTCATTTTTCTCTCTGCTTTTTTTATTTCCAGGGAACGTTACTCCTATGGAATAAAAAGCTCCGCTTAGGATGCTGACTACGTGCTGGGAAAGTATGGTTATTGAAGCAGCCGCGTTTTGGCGCGTGAGTTTGTCAGGCGTAACTCAGGCTTTCAAACGAAAGTTTTATGTAAAATGTATACAACTATTAAAAATATAGTTCTTATGATATAATGGCGGTAAATGTAAAAGTTTGTTTCTGAACAGACCAGACACGGCAGGAAGATCACTGCCGGCAGGATTCAGAGTATATACGGACTGATATGAAAACGGAAATTTTAGAGGAAGGAGAAGGGCATGGACATAATAAACAGGGCGGAAGATTTTATCACAGCATTTTATCATGCCTATTATCGGAAAAATTACGAATATGTCATTGCCATGCTTTCTGAAGATGCCATATGGAGCGAAACGCAGATGGAGCGGGCCATAGTTGGAAAGCAGCAGCTGACAGAATTTCTCACAAAACGGTATCAAACATTATCAATATATCAATATGAAATACAGGGCTTACAGACCGATGTCCAGACGGCGGGCGCTTCTGATTACCTGGTCACAGCCAGGTATCGTCTTCAAATCCAAAAGGACGGGAGGGCAGACAGGATCCTGCCGTTTTACAGTTCTGTATTATTGGAAAAAGAGGATTTTAAGATTCGGCAGGTGTTTTTTTCGCCGCAGCCGGACGAATTAAAGAGGATGGATTCAGAGATATCTCTTGGCAGGGAAACGGATATGAGGATAAAAACAGGTGGGAGTGACAGCCATCTGGAATGGGTGAATGAAAGAATCCGCACCCTGTATAACAGCGTACCCGGCGGGATATTCCAGTGCTTTTTCGATGACAAACTCACCCTGAGGGAGATGAGCGACGGTTTTCTTTCCATGATCGGATACACGAGGCAGGAAGTTCATGATAAGCTGGATGACAGCCTGAGGGTGTTAATCCATCCGGATGATTATGAGCAGGCCATAAAGGATGTGCAGGAGCAGTTGGCAAGGGGGAACACGAAAGAAATCCAGTACCGCCTCCGTTGTAAAGACGGCCATTGCATCAGCGTTCTTGACAAAGGGACTTTTTTGACGGATGAAGAGGGCAGGGAATGCTTTTACTGCATCGTGGTGGATGTGACAAAGACGAAGGAGATGGAAGAGGAGCTGCGGCTGAGTTTGGGACGCTATCAGATTATTACGGACCAGACCAATGACGTAATCTTCGAATGGGATATAGAAAATGATTCCCTGGCAGTGTCTAACAACTGGGAAAAGAAGTTTGGGATACGGAATTTCTCTAACGGATGCAGCCTGTATTCAATTTTGACAGATTATAAGAAAAATCCGTTTTCCCGGGAAGATATGGAGCTGATACGGGAATGCATCCATCGGATAAAAGACGGAAAACCTTACATAGAGACGGAAATCCGAATCCGCAATGAATCCGGCCGGTATATTTGGTGCCGGATCCGCATGACCCAGCAGTTTGACCAGAAGGGCATGCCCATTAAGGTGATCGGTGTGCTGATTGATATTGACCGTGAACGCAGACAGTCCATTTCGCTGAAGAAAAAGGCGGAACAGGATGCCCTGACAGGAATGTACAATAAGATAGCGACCCAGACTATGATCAGCGAGTATTTGCATGACAGCCCGGACAGAAGCGCCTTAATGATCATAGATATCGATAATTTTAAAATGGTTAACGATACCATGGGCCATCTCTATGGAGACGCAGTGCTCAGCAATCTGGCCCGGGAGATGAGCGGGTCATTCCGTGACACGGATATACTGGGACGGATTGGTGGAGACGAATTTATTATATTTTTGAAATCCGTTAAGGATGTGGAGCTGATTTGCCAGAATGCGAGGCGGGTTTTGGATCTGTTCACCCAGTTGAATGTGAATGGACACCTGATGAGTGAAATTTCATGCAGTATCGGCATCGCTTTATTTCCAGATCACGGCAGGGATTTCACCACTTTATACCAAAATGCGGATTATGCCTTGTATCAGGCGAAACACGAAGGGAAAAACAGGTATTTCATCTATGATGAAGGGGGCATAAGCAATTACATCAGAAACCGGAAACATTTGATCTCATCGGTTGGCTCCAAAATAGATTCCAATCAGGATGTGCGGGTTATGAACGCGGACCTGGTTGAATATGCGTTCCGCATCTTATATAATTCCAAGGATATGAATGCAGCAATATCCAATATCCTGGAGATTATCGGCAATCATTTTGATGTGAGCAGAGCTTATATCTATGAATGTAGTGAAGATGAGCAGAATTTTGACAATACGTTTGAGTGGTGCAATAAAGGGGTAGCCTCTCTGGCGGAAGCTCACCGTAAGCTACCCCACGACCGGGACCGGGACATTTTTTGCAGAACATACTTTAATGAAGATAATCTATTCTATTGTTCCGATATTACCACTCTGCCGGAAGAACATTACAAGGTGTTGGAAAATACGGGAATAAAAAGCGTGCTTCAATCGGCAATTACGGAAAATGGAAAATACCGGGGGCTGGTGGGATTTGACGACTGCCGCCAAAACCGTTATTGGACGAGGGAGCAGGTGGATGTGCTGGTCCTGATCTCTGAAATAGTATCCACATTTTTGCTGAAATACAGGGCTGTGGAGCGGTATCGTAAGGAGAATGAAGGGCTTCTTTCCGTACTGGATAATCAGAATTCATGGATTTATGTGATTGAACCTGATACGAAAAAGATGTTGTTTGTCAACAAGAAAACGAAACAGATCGCACCCAACGCCAAGGCGGGAATGTATTGCTACAAAGAATTCTTAAACCGGGATACACCCTGTGAACGGTGCCCGGCAGATCACATACAGCCAGGATGCTGCAACTGTACCTTTGAGACGGAGAATCCTTATCTGGGGATCTGGTTTAATGCGGATGCTTCTGTTATAACCTGGAAGGGAAATACCGCAGTCTTAGTCTGCTGTCATGATATAACGGAGTTGAAAAAAAATGCTGGAAACAGCAGGGAATAGAACAACGGGGACGGCTGCGGTTTTTAGTTCCCTTCCTTCTTGTGTTATTCGGTCGTAAAAGAGATGAGTGAAGACCTTCGACCTTGTTGTCTAATAAAATAAAAAGCCCCCCGGTCCCATCGATGGCCGGGGGGTTCTTTAATGATTTTTAAAGAGAATCAGGGCTTTACTTTGCCTCCTCCGCGAACTGCGTCGTCACTAAATCCTCATAGGGCACCCGCTGGGACAGCTCGCCGGCTTCCTCCAGGATATTCTGAAGCAGCTCAAAGCTTTCTTTTTCAAAGATGGTATCGCCCTTCCAGGTATCCTGGGATTTATAACGGTCTACGATTATGGTGATGTTCTCAACCGGAGTTTCCTTGAACTGAGGCTGGATTGTTTTTGCAATTTCTTCGGCAGAATGGGAGTTTACATAGTCCAGGCCTTTTTGGATGGCATTCGTGAATTTTTGAACAGTCTCAGGATTCTTTTCCATAAAACTTTTTTTAGCGCTGTATGCAGTATAAGGTACGTAGCCGGAGTCAGTTCCAAGAGAAGCGACTACATAGCCGCTGCCTTCCAGTTCCAGCCCGGTGGCGAATGGTTCGAATTCAACGGTATTCTATTAATTACTGCCCTTAGAATGTAAATTTTAATCGGTATCTTATATTTTTAAGCGGCTATAATAGGAATTTAATACCGCTGATCTGCCGCGAATTGGGATCTACATTGATCTCTTCTATTATCTGCTTCCAGAAGGCTCTTTTATGTGTGTTATCAAGTTTAAGATAGAGTTCCTTCCAACTCCCTTGAAATTTTTGTGATGCGGTGAGTAATTTTTCCTTTTTGACTTCCGGCTTTTGAGTGTTCAGGCAGGAAATTGCCGATGAGAGCCTTTCATATTCTGATTCGTAATGCTTTTCAGTGATGCGCCCTTTTTGATACATGGTATTGAGACGGTTCAGCTCATCGGTTAAAGAGCGGGCGGATTTAGCCGGCTTTGGATGAGACGATGCGGTTAGTTCGTATTCAATCAATTTAGATTGGACTGTACGATTGATATGGTCCAGCAGATATTTTTCTATTGAACTTTCTCTGAGGGACGCCCCGGGATGATATTCAAATTTTCCCATACAGTTGTAACGGGTGTCACAATAGACAGAACCGTCTGACCGGGTGCGCTTTCTCTGACGGCCGGAAAATTTACAGCCGCATATGGGGCAGGTGATCAGGGAACTGAAGAGATAAACATGGCCGCTGGAGGTATAAGTCTTCGCCTGCCTGGACTTTGATAAAATATTATACTGTTCCATCGTCATATAAGGCTCACAGTAAGGCAGACCGTCTTCATTGAGTCCTGCATATTTTGGATTGTGGAAGATTTTGTCAATTTTAAAGCGGCTCGGTGAATCATCTCCGTATTTATCTGTTATAAAACGGATGGTGTCACGGATGGAAAAGCAGGAAAAGTAATGGTTTATGGCATCCTCTACAATATGGCTGACGGCCGGATCTTTTTTTATATACCCGTTTTCAATCAGATATCCGTAAGGAGCGCACATTCCGGTGACACACATTCCCTTGGAACGTTTGTAGTCAAATACAGCTTTAATCCGTTCGGAGGTCCGGTCGCATTCTGCCTGGTTGACCGACAGCATGATGTTGATTACCATTTGGCCGTTGGCAGTGGAGGAATCATAGTTTTCAAAGATGGTTTTCCAATGGCAGTTATGGGCCTGAAGGATTTCTTCCGTTATATTATAGTCCTTAATGTTTCGGAACCACCGGTCCAGCTTGGTAACAAGAACCATATCGATTTTATTCTGTTTAATGTCCTCTAAAAGCCGCAGAAGCTCCTTACGCCGGGTCATGCTTTTTCTGGCAGAAATCCCCTCATCCGCATAGATGCCTACAATTTCATATCCATGTTTCCAGGCGTATTCCTCAAGAGCCAGACGCTGTGCGGGAAGAGACAAACCATTTAAATGCTGTTCTTCTGTGCTGACCCGTATGTAGATGGCACATCGTTTGCTTGCACTCATTTATATCATCTCCTTATTGATTGTATGTGAAAAAGGGGATAAAAAATGCATCCATTTAAGGAAGCTGGAGGATTGATAAAATATCTGTTTCATAATTTCGTAAAGTGATGCCGGGAGTGATATGGTGTCAATGAGCAATCTGTTTTTACATAAATGCGTAAACAAGTACAACCCGCAATACATAAACTCTACCAAGGAGGCGTAAAAATGGATCTCGAACGAATTGTCACAATACTGGTACAGCTTTTAGAGGACCAGGAAGATGCAAAGATATCATACAGAATCATACCGCTTAGTGAAGAAAAGAAACAAAAAATGGAATCCCCAGGCATTAAATGATTGTTATTTTCGTCCAAAGGTCTGCCAGATTCCAGGCCAATTTTGAACGGTTCCAAACCCACTGTCGAACTTTGTCGAATAAAAATGATTGAATTCCAGAAATTTCCAATTTAGGATAGTTAATGTGCCCTTACGTAAGAAAATAATTAGTTAAGGAGGCATTTTCATGGAGGATGTGGAAATAGTCAGAGATATTTTAAAGCGCTTTAATATAACTGCTCTATATCAAGGATATGACTACACAATCCATGCAGTTAAAATAACTCTGAAAGACAGAGAATGTCTCAGATTTGTTACAAAACAGCTGTATCCTGAAATTGCGAGGGAATACAATACCAGTTGGAAATGTGTAGAACGGGATATACGGACCGTGGTGGAAATTGTCTGGAAAAATGGAGGAAAGGAATTTTTCTATGAATTCACAGGAGAATACATAGAAAGCCGTCCAAGAAATGCGAAATTTCTTGAACTGATGGCAGAATATATTATGTACAGCAAGTCAATGGATAAAGATCTGAAAGAGAAGTGCAGGGACTGTCCGATTGTTAAAAACCTGGAAAAAGATGTTATGAAATTAGAAAAGGAAGTCCGGACGTTAAATGGTACAATCAATTGGATGCATGATCTGATATGGGAGTTAATGAAAAAAAGGAAGAAAGATGGACATAAGGAAGAATAAATAGATAATTGTTGTGAAGGAGCGGGGGACATTCCCTCGTTTTTTTGTGTGCAGTATTATGCATTATTCAACCGTATAGTCGGAATCGTCACTGGTGAATGCTGCAGCCGTCAAGCCAAAGTTAATGCTCTGGTCGATGGTTAAATCAGTTTTTGGATCGATTCCATTTTTCTTTAAGATATACTCGAATACCATCTGCGGCATTCCGCCGGCTCTTCCTCCTAAAACTTTGGTTCCTTTCAGTTTATCCCAACTGAAATCAGTATCCGGCTGGCGGCCTACTAAGAAATTTCCGGCTCTCTGGGTGAGCTGTGCGAAGTTCACCGCATAGTCATCGGAACCATTGACATATGTGTAGATGCTGGCTTCAGACCCCATAAAGCCGATATCGGCATCGCCTGAGATCAGGGCGGTCATAACTTTATCCGCTCCTGCGCCGTTAACCAAAGTCAGGTCAAGGCCTTCTTCCTCAAAATATCCCAGCTCAATTGCCGCGTACTGCGGAGCGTAGAAAATGGAATGAGCCACTTCATTTAATGTAATTGGGGTCAGGCCGTTTTTTGAATCCGCTTTGTTACAGCCGGAAAGCGGCAGGCAGACCAGACTGACAGCAGTCAATATGGTTAAAATTTTTCTCATAAAAGCCTCCTGGTGGTGTTTTGCTAATAATACATTGTATTAGAAAATACCGGGAGTGTGCCTGTCTGGGATCATTTTGAGGCCGTTTTAAACCTGGATGGCAGGGCGCATAAAAATTGAAAAGTGGCGTCCATGCAGAGCACAACGGTGTTGTCATAAAAAATGGAGAAGGCCAGGCTTATGAGCAGAGTGAGCAGGATGGTGAGAGGGGTTCCGCCGGCAATTCCAAAACTCAGCCCATTGATACCTAATTGTTTGTCCACCACTTCAAAGAGGATCAGCCAATGGATCAGAAGGATAGAAAAGCTGTATTTACTGATCATTGACAAAAATGCCGGAATCTTCGAAAACCAGCTGCTGCCGTGTTTTTTGAAAAACATGAAGATCGAGCAGGATAAAAACATCATGGGAGGCGCATTGTTATACAAAACAGCGCTGTAATCGTCAAAGGTATGAACCGTTATAATAAATACCAGTACGGACAGCATTCCAAGCCCTGAAATCAATCTGTAATACCGGCTGCTGGTTTTACGGGTACAGAAATATCCCAGGATGAAGATGGATTCCCAGGAAGCTAAAAATGTGGATGCGGCGAATCCAAGATTCAGATACGGTGCATAGGTGAAGAAAAAATGAAGGCAGAAGATGACTGCCACCAAAGCTCCAAGCATCTGGTCGGACATATGTTTCATCATGATTTTAAAAAACGGCGCCGTAACGTAAAACATGAGGATCACAAACACCAGCCAGAAATGAGGCGTCAGACCGCTGCTGTTGCTCAAAAAGCTTTGGATCAGATTTTTCCAGTTCTGAGGATAGAAGACGGAAAAACCGGATGCATAAAAACGGTAAAACAGATAATAAGCGAAACAGGGGATGAGAACCTTGGAAAGCCTTTTTTTATAAAATACCAGTACAGGTTCGTCTTTTCCGTTCAGAATGAGAGCTCCGCTCAGCATCATGAACAGAAGATTGCAGCTCAGGCACAGACTGGCTAATATGGCCAGGATCTCCCAGGAAAAGGTATGGGGCGTCAGCTGTTCATAGGCGGATTCCATCACATGAACGCAGATCACAAACAGGGCGGCTAATACCCTGAGCCAGTCCATGTAAACGATCCGGCCCGGAGATACAGCGGTTCCGGTCAGCATTTTCCTGTAGGACGGGGTACTGAGGCAGCGTTTATAATGAATGAACAGGGAACATGATATGAGGGCTGCGATAATGCAGTAATTTTTCGCATTGAAAGGACGGCTGAAAAGGCCGTGTCTCATTTCAGTCATCAGATAAACCAGTGTGGTGGCTAATATGGCCAGCAGAAATGCTGTTAAAGGAAGTTTCAGTCGTTTCATGGAAGTATTTTCTCCTTTATAAATAGTAGGATGTACACCTGATGCTTCCAAACCGGCTTTTCCGGTCAGGAAGATGGGCTGTCTGAATGGTTACAGTATGATCGGGTTCTGAGTTTTTAGTATATCATCAATCGCTAAAATATGCTATAATCCTAGTAGTAAATTCAAGGAGACGCAGTATGGATTATCAGATGATCGTGCTGGATTTAGACGGCACATTAACAAATCGTGACAAAATTATCACTCCCCGGACAAAAGAGGCGCTGATGAAGGCTCAGGAACAGGGGAAAATCGTTGTTCTGGCGTCTGGACGCCCTACATATGGGATCATGCCGCTTGCAAAGGAGCTGGAACTGGAAAAATACGGTGGTTATATTTTATCCTTTAACGGCGGAATTATTATTAACTGTAAAACGGAGGAAGTGGTATTTGAACGCCAGCTTCCTATAGAGTCCAATGCGGGAATCATACATCTGGCAGAGCATCACCGGGTCAATATTCTTACCTATGAAAAAGACTGGATTGTGGTAACGGATGAGGAAGACGAATATGCAAAAAAGGAATCGGCCATCAATCACCTTCCGCTCCGTCAGGTAGATATGATGGAATATGTGAAGTTCCAGGTACCTAAATTCCTCATGCTGGATGACGGGGACTATCTGGCGCTGGTGGAACCGAGAGTGAAGGCGGTGTTGGGAAAGAATTTCAGCGTCTATCGGTCAGAACCCTATTTTTTAGAGATTCTTCCAAAGGGAGTGGACAAGGCCCAGTCTCTGGCGCGGCTGCTGGAGAGCCTGAATCTGAAGAAAGAGCAGATGATCGCCTGCGGGGATGGATATAACGATTTATCCATGATCGAATTTGCAGGACTGGGTGTTGCCATGGAAAATGCGGTGCTCCCGGTGAGAAATGCCGCTGATTATATCACTTTGTCCAATAATGAGGACGGAGTTGCCCATGTAGTTGAAAAATTTATGCTTTCTTAATGAATGGGGGATGGACTTTACAACTTTAATATGCTAAAATGTCCAAAGAAAGCAAAAATTGTAACGGTTCAGAAGGCTCATTTTCACGCTGTCTGAACGGTTGCAAATAATTCTTGAAAAAAGAGGATTTGATTTTATGAATAAAAAGATAAGAACAGAAGCAGTAGACCACCTTTTCCAGGCCATACTGACTTTAAAGGATGCAGAGGAATGTTATACTTTTTTTGAGGACGTTTGTACTGTTAATGAATTGCTGTCTTTGTCCCAGCGCTATGAAGTTGCCAAGATGCTGAGGGAAGGCAAGACGTATCTGGAGATTGCAGAAAAGACAGGCGCTTCCACAGCGACGATCAGCCGTGTAAACCGTTCATTAAATTATGGAAATGACGGATATGATATGGTATTCAACCGATTGGAAGAAAAGGAATAGGGGCATATAAAAAAGAACTTACCGGAAGATGGAGAAGCTTTTGGTAAGTTCTTTTTATTATTTTTTCTTTTTGCGTTCAGGGGATTCAAGTTCCTGTTCTTCACGCATCTGGTCAATGATATTCTCAATCATCTGTTTTTTCAGATAGACATCAAAACTCAGTTCACAAATGAATGCAAACAATTGAAGATATTCCTGATCCTTATATTCCGGATCGGTAAAAGTTGTTTTCGAGTTCTCGTATTTGACTAAAACATCCTGCTTTAAGCGTTCCATCTGGCCTTTTTCCAAAGAAAAAATCTCTTCATAGATCTTCTGCAGAGGCGGATTGGAATCGGGATCAAAATGATTCTCCGTAAGCGGCAGAAACAGCTGCTCAATATCGTTAATAGAAAGCAGGTTCTTATAATAATAGATAAAGATCAGCAGCAGGATATGTTCCTTGGAGTACTTCTTTTTGTTAGGGGGAGGAAGCAGGTTGTTCTTGGCATAGTTGTTAATCATGGTTTTGGTCAGAACCTTATCTTCCGGATAGCGTTTGGCTTTTCGGAGATTTTCATCCATGAATGTGGTAACCTGATCCATGTATAATTCAATATTGGGGATTTTGGCGGATTTTACATAGGATAAACTTTCTAACCGGTCTAAAATCCCTTGTAATCTTTCGTCATTGCTTTTCATTCTTTCACCTCATGTTTTATTATATAGTATTCAATACTAGATGACAAGAGGTAAAAACACGAAAACATAAGATAAAAAAGATTGTATTATCCTAAATAATTTTGTATAATGAGTAAAGCAGAATATTTGTATCAGTTCAGGCGGCGGGGAAGGTGAAGCCGTCTGAACGGTTGCGAATTTTTAAATAATTAAGGAGGAGATATTATAATGAAGAAAGTATTTGCAACAGACAATGCACCGGCAGCAATCGGACCATATTCACAGGCAGTACGCGGAGGCGATTACGCATTTGTATCCGGACAGCTTCCAATTGATCCTGCAACAGGCGAATTTGCAGGTTCCGATATTAAGTCCCAGACAGAACAGTCTTTAAAGAACATTAAAGCTATTCTGGAGAGCGAAGGCTTATCTATGGCTAACGTGGTTAAGACCACTGTTCTTTTGGATAATATTGCTGATTTCGGCGCTATGAACGAAGTTTATGCAACCTTTTTCTCAGGCGCCTGCCCGGCGAGAGCTGCATTCGAGGTGGCTGCGATTCCTAAGGGAGCACTGGTTGAAATTGAAGCGGTTGTTTACTGCGGAGAATAAAATCAGGCTGAAAAGCGTACATAGAAGGATATTCCCGAAGAGTATTCCTGGAGAATGTTGAAAAAAAGCTTTAAACGAGCGCTGCGGCAGGTTTGCTGTAGCGCTCGTTTCTTATTTATGGTATACTATATCCCTAGCTGTTTTTATGCTGCAGTTTGGCCGGTCACTGTGTGCGGCTCCTGTAAAGCGGCATAATACGGCAATGAATGGATAAAGGCGGTATGACGGTTTATGAACAATATTTATGATTCTTTAAATCCGAGCCAGCAGGAAGCGGTATTCTGTACGGAAGGCCCCCTTTTGGTGCTGGCAGGGGCAGGTTCGGGAAAGACCAGGGTTCTGACCCACAGGATTGCGTATCTGATAGATGAAAAAAGGGTAAATCCATGGAATATTATGGCCATCACATTTACCAATAAAGCGGCGGGAGAGATGAGAGAGCGTGTGGACAGCATTGTGGGAATGGGTTCTGACAGCATTTGGGTCAGCACATTTCATTCTTCCTGCGTGCGCATTTTGCGAAGGCATATTGAAGCGCTGGGGTATACGACCAACTTCACGATCTATGATTCTGATGACCAGAGAACCCTGATGAAGCAGGTGTTTAAAAGGCTGGATATCGATCCGAAGACATTTAAAGAGCGGAGTATGCTCAACTACATATCCAATATGAAAAATGAGCTGATAACCGCCCAGGAATGCGAACTGAATGCGGGCGGCGACTTCCGGGAGAAGAAGCAGGCCCAGATCTATAAAGAGTATCAGAAACAGTTAAAAGACAACAATGCGCTGGATTTCGATGACCTGATCATGAAAACAGTGCAGCTGTTCCAAAATTCAGAAGAAGTTCTGGATTTTTACCAGGAACGTTTTAAATATATTATGGTGGATGAGTACCAGGATACCAATACGGCGCAATTTAAGCTGATCTATCTTCTGGCGTCCAAGCACCGCAACCTCTGTGTGGTGGGTGACGACGACCAGTCCATTTATAAATTCCGGGGGGCCAATATTGAAAATATCCTGAATTTTGAACATTCATTTCCCGGTGCAAAGGTGATTAAGCTGGAGCAGAATTACCGTTCCACCCAGAACATCCTCCATGCGGCCAATGAGGTGATTAAGCATAACCGTGGGCGGAAGGATAAAACGCTGTGGACGGCCAATGAGGAAGGGCAATTGGTGCGTTTCCGTCAATTTGAAACGGCCAATGAAGAGGCGGAAGCTGTTATCAGGGATATAAAGGACGGCGGTTATGCCTATGAGGACTGCGCGGTTCTCTACCGTACCAACGCCCAGTCCCGGCTTTTGGAAGAGCGGTGCATTGCCCACAATATCCCTTACCGTATGGTAGGAGGCGTTAACTTCTATCAGAGAAAAGAGATCAAGGACATTTTATGTTATTTGAAAACCATTGCCAACGGCCAGGACGATTTGGCGGTGCAGAGAATTGTCAATGTGCCGAAACGGGGCATCGGCGCCACCAGCATGGGAAAGGTGATCAGCTATGCCTCAGCGGAGAATTACAGTTTATATCAGGCTCTCTGCCGCGCAGTTGCGGTGCCGGGCCTTGGGAAAGCGGCTGAGAAGATTAAAAAATTCACCGAACAGATTGAAGAGTTCCGGGGGCGGATGGAGGATGACAATTATTCGATCCGCGATTTGATTGAAGATATACTGGAAGAAACCGGATATAAAAAGGAACTGGAGGCCGAAGGAGAGATCGAATCCCAGACCAGATTGGAAAATATCGAGGAATTGATCAACAAGGCTGTCAGCTATGCGGATAACAGCGAACACCCGGATCTGAACGAATTTTTGGAGGAAGTAGCCCTGGTGGCGGATGTGGATTCGTTGGATGAATCGGAAAGCCGTGTGACGCTGATGACATTACATAGTGCCAAAGGATTGGAATTTCCAAGGGTCTATCTGGCCGGATTGGAGGACGGGCTATTCCCAAGCATGATGTCCATCATGTCGGACGACAAATCGGATGTGGAAGAGGAACGCCGTCTCTGTTATGTGGGAATTACCAGAGCCCGGCAGGATCTGATGATTACGGCAGCCCGCCAGCGGATGATTAATGGTGAAACCAGGTATTCCAAGGTGAGCCGGTTCGTGGAAGAGATTCCGTCTTATCTGCTGGACCAGGAGAAACTTCCGTCCAGATTATCGCCTAAAAAGGACAGCTTTAATGCTTCCTCCCTTCCATGGGGCAGCTATAAAAAGCCGGCAGGGGTCAGCAGTTTCGGCAAGCCGGCCGGTTCGGCGTTCAGCGCGTACAGCAGTTCAAAAGCGCCTCAGCCCTCATTTGGTAAGGCATTTACCGTTCAGAAGGCATCTTCTTTGGATTATGGAGTGGGAGACAGGGTAAAACACATAAAATTCGGGGCCGGAACGGTCAAATCGGTCAAGGACGGTGGCAAGGATTTTGAAGTGACCGTAGAGTTTGACGGCGCCGGAACGAAGAAAATGTTCGCTTCTTTTGCAAAATTACAAAAGATATAGATGTTCTGGTTCGATTTTGATCATTGGCGCATAAAATAAGTTAAAATGTAAAAAATGATTAAAATAGATAGAAAATTTATCGGAACTATGATATTATGATCAGTAATAAGCAATGTATTAACTGGAAAGGATGTGGATGATATGAATAAATTTGACACTATGAGCAAAGACGCAATGAACCGTGTAGAAGAGATCATGAACTCAACCAGACTGAATGAGTTCCTGCACAGGAAAGAACAGGAAGAAAAAAAGAAAAACAACATCCTCTGGGTATTTGCAATTATCGGTGCGGTAGCAGCAGTGGCGGCCATTGCCTACGGAGTTTACCGTTTCTTTACTCCGGATTATCTGGAAGACTTTGAAGACGATTTCGATGATGATTTTGACGATGATTTTTTTGAGGATGATTTGGATTCCACAAGCAAATAGTTAAATGATGAAATGGTTTGGAAGAGCGTGTCTCGCATCTTGAGACACGCTTTTCTTAGAGTTTGGGAGGAAATGGGATAGGAATGATGGAGGAATCTGTTTTGTCAGGTTCTTTATTTGATTAATTAGAGAATAATGTCTATGCGGCGGTTTAGTGGATATGTTGTGGAGGGGAATCATTTTAACGGCAGCATGACAACCGGCCTGTGGATTGTTTTGGCGAATATTCGTTGAAAGAGAAATAGAGACTGTGGAATACGGGATGGAATTACATATCAGGCATATGTTTATAAATGATAAAAGGAAGGAATTGAAAACATGAAAAAGGGTGAGATTTACGAGGGAATTGTGGAGAAAATCGAATTCCCCAATAAAGGAATATTGACTGTAGACGGCGAAAAGGTGGTGGTAAAGCATGCCATTACAGGCCAGAAAATCAGTTTTGTGGTCAGCAAGAAGAGAAAAGGAAAGTGTGAGGGCAGGCTGTTGGAGGTGTTGGAGAAATCACCGGCCGAATCAGCGGAAAATCCCTGTCCTCATGCCGGGATCTGCGGTGGATGCGGCTATCAAACTCTTTCTTATGAAGAGCAGTTAAAGATTAAAGAAGAACAAGTTAAAGACCTGATTGACAGCGTTTGTGATGAGTATGAATTTGAAGGCATTAAAGGCAGTCCAATTTCAGACGGTTACCGCAATAAGATGGAGTTTTCCTTCGGCGACGAGTACAAGGACGGGCCGCTGGCATTGGGAATGCATAAAAGGGGCAGTTTTTATGATGTGGTGACTACGGACCAGTGCCGTATCGTAAATGAGGATTTTTGCCGGATTCTGGCGGCGACCCAGGAATATTTTTCTAAGGCGGGAGTGGGCTTTTATAAGAAAATACAGCATGTGGGGTATCTGCGTCATCTGCTGGTGAGAAGAGCGGTCAAAACGGGGGAGATCCTGGCTGCGCTGGTGACAACTACTCAGACTGAGGGGATTTCTGTAAAGGAAGAGGAATTGTTAAAGGGGTGGCTGGAAGTTCTTCTGGGACTGGAACTGGAAGGAAAGTATGCCGGAATTCTGCATATTGTGAATGACAGCCTGGCGGATGTGGTGCAGAGTGACAGGATGGATATTTTCTATGGACAGGATTATTTTTATGAGGAGCTGTTAGGGCTTCGGTTTAAGATATCGCCGTTTTCATTTTTCCAGACCAATTCACTGGGGGCGGAAGTGCTTTACGAAACAGCCAGGGAATATGTGGGGGATACAAAGGATAAAGTGGTATTCGACCTCTACAGCGGGACCGGAACCATTGCTCAGATAATCGCCCCGGTGGCAAAAAAAGTAGTGGGCGTGGAGATTGTGGAAGAGGCCGTGGAGGCAGCCAGGGTTAATGCAGAGCTGAATGGGCTGGATAACTGTGAGTTCATCGCGGGGGATGTGCTGAAGGTGATTGACGAGATCGAGGATAAGCCAGATCTGATTATTCTGGACCCGCCAAGGGATGGCATACATCCGAAAGCATTGGACAGGATTATTAATTTTGGAGTCGACAGGCTGGTATATATTTCCTGTAAGCCGACCAGTTTGGTGAGGGATTTGATTGTGCTGCAGGGGAGAGGGTATCGTGTGGTGAAGGGGAGAGCGGTGGATATGTTTCCTTCGACTTATAATTGCGAAGTTTGTGTGGAATTGTGCAGAAAGAAATAAGCTGTTTGGTGTAAGAATGGCAAGGTATAGACATATGTTCCTATGCCTTGCTAGTTCTATATTAAGCTTGTATAAGCTGGTTTTGTATTTTTAATCATAAGGTTATGCTATAATAATTAAGATGGTAAGTCTGAAGTTGAAAAATGAAGGTGAGATGAGTTGCTTAATATACTATTTTGGAATCTGAGAAAAAACTCAATAGAAGATTATGTTGTTGAGTGCATAGTTGAGAATGATGGGTATTGCAGTTTTCTCAAAATATAGTGGAATGGATTTTACAAAGTTAGAAAAAAACTAGGGAAGATGTACGACCGTATTATGCTACAAAAAGATAGTAAAGTAACATTGATAGCTAAAACAATCTTTTCAGCTAAATGTTTGCAAAAGCAGGATAGATGTAGTATATATTTTATACAAACAGCAATGAATAACTATCTTTTAGGTGGCAACTGTTGAAGAAACAGAAAAAATGTGGAAATGTAGTAATACAATACTTATTGGTGATTTCAATGCCAATTTGGGAAAATCGTCAAAGCAGATATTATTATTTCTAAAAACTATATAAGCGAGAAGGAAATGTCCTGTTTGGAAAGAATCGTTTCATTGTATCTCGACTATGCGGAGTTACAGGCGGAACGAAGAATACCATTGAGTATGGAAGAATGGGCAAAGCGCCTTGACGGATTCCTGGAGTTCAATGGGAATGAATTGCTTATGGAACCGGGAAAAGTCAGTGCAGAACAGGCAAAGCTTCATGCAGAGACGGAGTTTGAAAAATATCGTATTGTTCAGGATCGATTATTTATGTCAGACTATGA
>JAGZXV010000335.1 GCA_018378255.1 Clostridiaceae bacterium
GGTTGATCACCGTATTGCCTCCTACCCATACGTTATCTCCAATCGTCACAGGACTTCCGTATTCATAACCGATATTTCTCGGCTCATGGTGGATTGGATGGCCCGCCGTATAGACAGCCACATTAGGGGCAAACATCACATTTTTACCGATGGTCACTTTGGCGACATCCAGAATCACCACATTATAATTCGCATAAAAGTTTTCTCCTACTTCGATATTGTATCCATAATCACAACGGAAAGGCGGTTCAATATACACCTGTTCACCTGTTTTTCCCAGTATTTCTTTCATCATAGCAGACAGTTTCTCCGAATCATCCGGACGGGTGGTGTTATATTCATAAATTCTCAGCTTATTGTCCATTCTCTCCTTTTCCAGTCCATCCTCCCAGGCTTTATACGGCAGTCCTGCCAGCATTCGTTCCTTCTGGTTCATCTTCCACGTTCCTTTCATTTTATGTATGATATAATACCGGTTAAAAAAACTGGCACAAAAGTGCCAGTTTTCATTCCTTACTCCTGGAAATCCTGCGGTTTATCCGGAGTTTCCTGTCTTTCCGGTTATTCCGTTTTTTCTGGTTCTTCCGGCGTTTCTGGTTCTTCCGGTAATTCCGGTTTTTCCGGCGTTTCCAATTCTTCCGTCTTTCCCTCAGAAACCGTTTCAGAATTCATGATTTCTTCCGGAAAATCAGCCGTTTTTTCTTCACCGGTCTCAGATGAAGCTTCTGCATTATTCTCCATTTCCTTATACTCATGGAAAATTTCCATAAATTCTTTTCCTGTAATGGTTTCTTTTTCAATCAGGAATTCCGCTATCTTATCCATGACGCCTCTGTTTTCACTTAAAAGGCGTTTCGCTTCCTCATAAGATTCTTTCAGAATCCGCATCACTTCCTGGTCCACCTCTGCTGCGGTAGCATCTCCGCAGTCCATCACGGTACGGCCTGTCAGATATTGGTTTTCCTGGGTTGCAAGGCCCATTAAACCGAATTTCTCCGACATACCATATTGGGTTACCATGGCGCGGGCCAGTCTGGTGGCCTGTTCGATATCATTGGCAGCACCTGTCGTCACCGTATCAAATACAATTTCTTCAGCGGCACGGCCTGCCAGGCATCCAACCAGCATCGCATGGATTTCTTTTTTCGTATTCAGGAATTTCTCTTCTTCCGGCACATGCATAACATATCCGAGAGCTCCCATGGTTCTTGGAACAATGGTGATCTTCTGAACCGGCTCTGAATCCTTCTGCAGGGCGCTTACCAGCGCATGCCCCACTTCGTGATAAGAAACAATTCTTCTCTCTTCTTTATTGAGCACCCGGTCTTTCTTCTCTTTACCAACCAAAACAACCTCAACGGCCTCAAACAGATCCTTCTGGGATACTGCATTTCTTCCGTTTTTGACTGCCAGGATTGCGCCTTCATTAATCATATTGGCTAAATCAGATCCCACCGCGCCTGAGGTTGCCAGAGCAATGGCCTCCAGATCAACGGTATCGTCCAGGGAGACATTCTTAGCATGGACTTTAAGGATATTCACACGGCCCTTTAAATCAGGCTTATCCACGATAATACGGCGGTCAAAACGGCCCGGCCTTAAAAGCGCCGGATCCAGAATCTCCGGACGGTTGGTGGCCGCCAGCACGAGAAGGCCTTTGGAAGAATCAAAACCATCCATCTCGGAAAGCAGCTGGTTCAGCGTCTGTTCCCGTTCGTCATTGCCGCCTCCAAACCTGGAATCACGGCTCTTACCGATCGCGTCCACCTCATCGATAAATATGATACACGGCGCAGATTCCTGAGCCTGTTTGAATAAATCACGGACACGGGATGCTCCCACACCTACAAACATCTCCACAAAATCAGAACCGGACAGGGAGTAAAACGGCACCTTGGCCTCTCCTGCCACAGCCTTTGCAAGCAGCGTTTTACCAGTTCCGGGAGGGCCTACCAAAAGAGCTCCCTTTGGAAGCTTCGCGCCGATATGCGTATATTTCCCCGGATTATGCAGGAAATCCACGATCTCAACCAAAGATTCCTTGGCTTCGTCCTGCCCTGCCACGTCTTTAAATGTAACTCCGGTCTCCTTCTGCATGTAGACCTTGGCATTGCTCTTGCCAACGCCCATGATGCCTCCGCCGCCCATCCGCTTCATCATCAAATTCATAAAGAATACGATACAGATAAACGGTATCAGGAAACTTAATATTGTTTCCAAAATCATGCTGCTGTCCTGCTTTGCCTGTTTCACCACAGCGCCTGATTCCAGAACGCGGTCAGATAATTTGTAGTCATTCATGCGGACCGTATAATATTTGATAAAGGATGAATATCCTTCCACATCCTTTTTCGGCATAATCTGGATTGTCGAGCTGTCAATGATGACGGATTCCACTTCTTTGTTCTCAAGCATGCTGACAAATTTATCATAGGTCAGTTCTTCTGTTGAGCTCTTTGTCATCAAATCTTTCATCAAGCTGATAGAAAAGAATGTAATCACAGCAGCAATCACCAGTATGAGTATCGTCTGACCATTCTTAGGCGTTTTGCTATTATTATCCTGATTGTTCTTATTCTCCATATGTGTATAATCTCCTATCTGAATAGCCTGATATGACCATTCTTTTCTATTATAGTGTTCCTCTAAACATAAATCAAGAAAAGAAATATAAAATTGTTATAAAGAGATCCGGCATTTGCAGAAAATGAATAAAAAAACTTCATTTTTTTCCAAAAGTTTGTGCATCCTTATAATCGACATTTTTTTACTGGTATGATACTATAATTAACGTAACCCCC
>JAGZXV010000059.1 GCA_018378255.1 Clostridiaceae bacterium
TGTTCTCACCCCTTATTTATTCATCTCTGCCGCCGCATCATTATATAACTGCTGCATCTCTGCTATTATGGCCGCAGAATCTTCCGGCGTCATATAGCCGGCATCCATAGCCAGTTGAGTGTACTGCTCCACCACATTTGGGTTCTCCAAAACCGTCTTCATGGTCTGGTTGATTTTGGCAACATCATCCTCAGACATTCCCAATGGGCCAGCCAGCATTGAAACCGATGAGATTTCGGCGCTCTCATAGCCGCACTCTTTCATGGTAGGAATATCCGGAGCCAGCTCGCTGCGTTCATTTCCGGTAACGGCCAGCCCCTTTAAATCGCCGACCTCGATATACTGGCTGGCATTTTTAACCGGCAGAATCGCCATGTCCACCATTCCCCCTACTAAATTGGTTATGGTATCCGCCACGCCGCCGCAATCCACAATCGTAAACTCCGTGCCGGTATTCTTCTGCAGAAGCATCTGCATAAAATGCCGGTTTCCATTGGCTTGAACGCCTACCAGGAACTTACCCGGCTCTGCCTTGGCCGCCTCAATCAGCTCCTCTAATGTCTCATAAGGAAGGCTGCTGTTGATGCAGATAATATTGCTTTCTCTTCCCGGAACCGTAATGGTACCCAGAATCTGGAACTCCTCAAATGTATGGTTATACTGGCCGATTGCGATGCTTCCGCACAGCCCGGTATGTCCGAGATACAGGTTCATCCCGTCTGTTTTTCCGTTTCTTACGGTCTCTGCCGCCACACTTCCGCCTCCGGTGGCGTCATTGACTACCACGAAATTGCCTCCGGTCTCCTCAGACATGGCCTGGGCAAATACCCTTGCGATCATGTCGCTTCCGCCGCCTGCCGCCGCCGGAACATAAAGCTGGACCGTACCACCGGGCCAAGTGCTGGCCGACGGATCTCCCGCCGTAGCCCCTGCTGATTCTGATGAAGATTTTTCCCCTGCAGAATCCTTTGCCTCACTTTCCTGAGCTGTGGTATCCTTAGCTCCGTCTTTGTTTGCCGTATCCTTACTATGATCTGACGCCGCGGCCGACGTCGCAGGTGAGGCCGTTGCAGGCGCATTTCCCTGCCCGTTTCCACATCCGGCCACCATTGCCAAAGACACTGCCATTGCTAATGCTGCAAACCTCTTTTTCATGTTTTTTTCCTCCGCTCTTTCTTTTCTCTTTTTATTTCTAATTCTTTTTTCTGTTCCGTATTATGATTTCTTCCAACAGCCCATCTTTTTCCAGCTTTTCAAAATCCATCTGTACCGGCAGTCCCGGAACATCAGGCAGATAGAATTTTCCATCCTTTATCTCCGATACCACGCTGAAGTAAGGTACCAGCACCTCCATAATCGGCTGATGATATTCGATCATGGCTTCTTCTCCGTAAAGGGTTCCCATCACCACATTCTGGAAGGTAAAGCCGCCCGAAGACAGCACAGCGCCTTTCTCTTTTGCTAATTCCCACACCTTCATGTTCTCGCCGATGCAGTACATTCTGGTATTTCCCGGCTGAAGATGATCCACTCCATGTTCTGCATATCCTGCAAAGGTATGATAACTTCTCACCGATTCTCCCATTGCCACAGACATGGTGATTCCGGCCCCGTTAAGTTTATCCCTCAACTGTTTCAGCCCTTCCATATCATAGGCATGAACTGGTTCCTCAAACCAGGATACATGATAAGCCGCCGCTTCCTTAGAAAATGCAAATGCAGTTTCCACATCCCATGCCTGATTTGCATCCACAGCGATCCCAAACTCATCCCCCAAAGCGATTCGGGCTTTTTCCAGCCTTCGGATATCCTTGCCCCAGTCCGTCCCATATCCGATCTTAAATTTCGTCTGGTGATAGCCTTCCGCTTTGAAACGGACCAGATCCTCAATCAGCTCCTCATCCGATAAAAGCACGGAACCGCCGCCTTTATAAACCCTGCACCAGTCCCGTTCTGCCCCCAAAAAGCGATGCAGGGACTTCCCCGCGCGGTTGGCCAGCAGATCCAGAAGGATCATATCCAAAGCTCCCATTTCACTGACATGCGGGCTCTGATACCCAAAATTCCGTATCTGCCAGTAAAAATACTCTCTCCACCCGCCAACGGTCTTCGCCTCTTCTTTAAGAAGCATGGGGATAAAAAAATTAAGCATCAGCGGCGTGCATGGCCCCTGCCCGCAGACTCCGTCTTCATCATATATTTTCATCCAGGAGCCAAACAGGCTGGCATTTCTCACATTCCCTGTCCCATCTTTGAACGGCACATCCAGGGGGATGGGAGCGATTTTGTAAAACACCGCCCTGTCAATCCGGATTTTATCCGGATAAGAAAAATATTCATTCATACTTTTACTCCATTTCCACAAAAATTGTTTTTGATTTCCTGTGATTTTCAGTATAATATATTATGTAGTATCATAGAAGTTCTTTTATTTTGGAATTACTGTATTGTTAGATTCACACCTATAGAAAGGCGGATCCCTATGGATTTTAAACAGCTCAATTATATTGTCACCATCGCTAAGGAACAGAACATCACCCATGCCGCAGAAAAACTCTATATCACCCGTTCTGCATTGAACTACAGCCTGCTTAACCTGGAAAAGGAACTGGGCGTCCAGCTTTTTACGAGGCTGCCTGGCAGGCTGATTCCCACATATGCCGGGGAAGTTTACCTGGAAAAAGCCCAGCAGATTTTAAACCAATACCATGAACTCAATCATATCATGAGCGGTCTTGCCGATTCCTCCCATGGACGGATCAATCTGGGCATTACCGTGGCCGGAGGACAGCAGAACCTGATGGACATTTTCCCTGCCTTCCACCAGAGATATCCCTATTTCTCACTGAAACTGGTGGAGGGCAACGTCAAGTTTCTGGAAAAGAAACTTTTAGACGGCGCGATCGACTTGGCCTGGTCCGGTACTGTAAACAACAACCCTTTGTTTGACAACATCATCACCCGCCCCAAGTCCGCCCTCTGCCTTGCCGTATCACGGGACAATCCAGTGGTCCGCCAGTATCACTTGGAGGAAATGGAAGGAGAGTACGTGGATTTATCCCTGTTTAAGGATGAGATGTTCATCACCATGAATAAGGACACCTTTGTGAGAGCGATCATCGACAGCTATTTTAATTATGCCGGCATTCACCCCAACATCCTGATGCAGTGCAGCCGCCTGGATATGGCCGCCCACTTCATCGCCAACACAAGAGCCGTCGGCTTTCTGCCTCCGGAACGCAGTGCTCCGCCCATCATCTGCTTTAAGCTGAAACCAGACCTGGAAATCACCCAGACCATCTTTTTTAGAAAAGGGCAGATGTTTACGGAAGCTGAGAAATATCTGATTCATCTGTTTTTGGAAAACCAGAGGCTGGCTGATTTTAAGAATTTATAGTAGGGCCGCACCAGACGGCTGTGGAATATTTTGCACACAAAAAACAGGTATTAGACGGACAAGATTATCTCTTATCCATCTAATACCTGTTTCCTCTCTCAACGACGCTCTTACCGTCTCTTAATACAATTTTGCTCCTGCCGGAATCCGGTCATCCACCATCAGCAGATTCAGTCCTTCATGACCATCTTCCTCATGCACTGCTGAAATCAGCATTCCACAGGAATCAATGCCCATCATCTTTCTGGGCGGCAGATTTACGATTGCGATGCAGGTTTTTCCAATCAATTCTTCCGGCTCATAATACTCGTGGATTCCGCTTAAAATCGTGCGGTCTGTGCCGCTTCCGTCATCCAATGTGAACTGAAGAAGCTTTTTGCTCTTAGGTACGGCAACACAGTCTTTAACCTTCACAGCCCGGTAATCGGACTTAGAGAAAGTCTCGAAATCAACGGATTCCTCGAACAGCGGCTCGATTTTCACTTTAGAAAAATCAATCGGTTCAACAGCTTTCTCAACTTCTGCCGGTGCAGAAACTGCCTCTGAAGCACTCTGAGCAGCAGCCGCATCCGCTTTTTTCGAATCTCCCAAACCGCCAAGAGACTTCATGGTCGGGAACAGCAATACGTCCCTGATCGCCGCCGAATCAGTCAGCAGCATACACATTCTGTCAATACCAAATCCGATTCCGCCTGTAGGAGGCATACCGATCTCCAATGCATTGAGGAAATCTTCATCCGTATGGTTTGCCTCTTCATCTCCCTGAGCCAGCAGTTCTTCCTGGGCCTGGAAACGCTCCCTCTGGTCAATCGGATCATTCAACTCGGAATAGGCATTCGCCATCTCCCAGCCGTTCATAAAGAACTCAAAACGCTCTACATATTCCGGATTCTCCGGTTTCTTCTTGGTAAGAGGAGAAATCTCAATCGGATGATCCATAACAAAGGTAGGCTGAACCAGATGTTCCTCCACAAACTCCTCAAAGAACAGGTTGAGGATATCCCCTTTCTTATGGCGCTCTTCAAATTCCACGCCCTTTTCTTTGGCAATGGCTCTGGCCTCTTCCAAAGTATGAATCTCATTGAAATCCACACCTGAATACTTCTTAACCGCATCCACCATCGTAATGCGCTCAAACGGCTTGCCTAAATCCATCTCAATGCCGTTATAAACGATTGTAGTGGTTCCCAGCACTTCCTGGGCAACAAAACGGTACAGGTTCTCCGTCAGATCCATCATGCCGTGATAATCGGTATAAGCCTGATAGAGTTCCATCAATGTAAATTCAGGATTATGTCTGGTATCCAGCCCCTCATTACGGAATACACGGCCGATCTCATAAACCCGCTCCATACCGCCTACGATGAGCCTCTTTAAGTATAATTCCAAAGAAATACGCAGCTTCAAATCCTCATCCAACGCGTTAAAATGGGTCTCAAAAGGTCTGGCTGCAGCGCCTCCGGCGTTGGAAACCAGCATAGGCGTTTCCACTTCCATAAAGCCCTCTCCGCCTAAATATTTGCGGATGGCTGCCAGAATTTTGGAACGCTTAATAAATGTATCCTTAACATCCGCATTCATGATCAGATCCACGTAACGCTGTCTGTAACGGATGTCTGTATTGGTAAGGCCGTGGAACTTCTCAGGAAGAATCTGAAGGCTCTTGGACAGCAGGATCACAGAAGTTGCATGAATGGAAATCTCACCTGTCTTCGTCTTGAATACGGTTCCCTTGATTCCCACAATATCACCGATATCCATCTTCTTAAAATCCTTATATTCATCCTCGCCGATACTGTCTCTGGCCACATAAGACTGGATATTGCCTTTTAAATCCTGAACATTGCAGAAAGAAGCCTTTCCCATAACACGTTTGGACATCATACGCCCCGCTATGGACACTTCTTTTCCATCCCATTCTTCGAACTTATCCTTAACATCCGTACTGTGTACAGTTACATCATACTTTGTAATCTGAAACGGATCTTTTCCTGCTTCCTGCAATTCTGCCAGTTTTTCACGGCGCACCTTTAACAGATGGTTTAAGTCTTCTGCCTGGTTCGCCTGCTGGTTCTGATTCTGCTCTGCCACTGTTTCCACTCCTCTTCTTTTCGTTAAAGATTCTATCACTCTCAGAGATTAAGAAACTCTCTGAATTTCCAGCACCTTGTACTGGATGGTACCCACCTGGGTCTCAACGTCTACAACGTCCCCTACTTTTCTGCCGATCAGGGCTTTGCCTACCGGTGATTCGTTGGATATTTTATTCTGAAGGCTGTTTGCCTCTGTGGATCCCACGATCTTGAATTCCATCTCCTCGTCAAAATCCACTTCATAAACCTTAACTTTACAGCCAATGTTGATCTTATCTAAATCGATCTCTTCTTCCACTACAACTTCTGCATTCTTCAGAAGTTTTTCAAGCTCTTCAATACGAAGTTCGATATCACGCTGTTCATCTTTGGCAGCATCGTATTCCGCATTCTCAGACAAGTCCCCCTGCTCTCTGGCTTCCTTGATCTTCTGAGCCACTTCTTTACGTTTTACAACTTTCAGATTCTGAAGTTCATCCTCATACTGTTTCAATCCCGCATATGTTAAAATGTTTTTTTTCTCTGCCATTTTACTGCTTCCTTCCTTAAATTTACTCGCCCTCTCGCATTCAAAGTATTATATCTTAAACCCATACGATTGTCAAGAATAGTATATGCTTAAAAACGTTCATCCATCAGTTTTTTTAAGCCCTCCAGAGTCTCTACCTGATTGATCTCATTCCTTACCGCAGCCGAATGGGGCAGGCCGCTGGTGTACCATGCCATATGCTTGCGCATCTCACGCATACCGATCACCTCGCCCTTAATCTGCATCTGAAGTTCTCCATGGCGGATCACCATTTTTTTAATCTCTTCCAGGCTTGGAGGCGCAAGCAGTTCTCCTGTGTCCAGATAATGGTTGATTCTGGAAAAGATCCAGGGGTTGCCCTTGGCTCCTCGGGCCACCATCAGGCCGTCGCATCCCGTTTCTTCCATCATAGCCCTGGCATCTTCCGGGGTAAAGATATCGCCGTTTCCGATAACGGGAATCTTAACAGCTTCTTTTACCTTCCTTATAATATCCCAGTCGGCTTTACCGGAATAGAACTGCTCCCGTGTTCTCCCGTGTACGGCTACCGCGGCGACACCGCAGCTTTCCGCTATTTTCGCTATCTCAACTGCATTTACATGGCTGTCGTCAAATCCCTTCCGGAACTTAACCGTCACCGGTTTTTTCACCGATTTGACCATGGAACTAAGAATCGCTTCCACCAGCTTGGGGTTCTTCATCAGCGCAGAGCCTTCCTGGTTATTAACCACTTTAGGAACCGGACACCCCATATTCAAATCAATGATGTCAAAAGGCCCATCTTCAATCTGATGGGCGATCCGGCCCAAAATATCCGGATCGGAGCCAAATAACTGGACTGCCACCGGCCGTTCCTCATCTCTCACTTCCAAAAGCTCTTTTGTATTCCTGTTTTTATACAGGATGGCCTTGGCGCTGACCATCTCGGTGCACACAAGGCCGCACCCCTGCTCCTTGCACAACAGTCGAAACGGCAGGTCCGTTACCCCTGCCATAGGCGCCAGTATCACGTTATTATCCAATGTCACATTTCCGATTGTCAGCTTCATAATTCCCCTGCCTATTCCATATCTTCGCCCAGGCAGAACACCCTGTAGTAGAGTTCCAGCGCTTCCAACAGCTCCTGCCGTTCCTGCTGAAACTGTTTTATTTTCAGCACGCTGCCGATCTCGTCGATGGTTCCGTCATATTCATTGGATTCCGTTTTGAATTCCAGAGTTCCGTCTTCACCAAATTCCATGGTGAAAATTCCTCCGATTTCCTGCACGAACCAGACGCACATTACCTGCAGCTCTTTTTTTATGCTCTCCGGAAGTCCAGAGAACTCTTCATTAAAATAATATTTCTGCGTATAGGCGTTGGCTCCGCACAGAACTGTCCTTTCTTCCATATCCCGTTCCTTTCCTAATTGACAGAAAAGAAAGGTCCGTATAAAGAACCTTTCTTTTGCTGTTTCTATCTGATTAACATCTTGCTGATCTCATACTGGTCTTCCGGAATATCCTTCTTCATCGCTAATGCGTCCTGAATATCAAAATCCATGAATTCACCGTGTTTATAACCGACCACACGGTTGCTCTTGCCGTCAGCGAGAAGCTCAACCGCCTTGGCGCCCATAATGGAAGCGTAAACCCTGTCCTTACAGGTAGGTGCGCCGCCCCGCTGCATGTGGCCCAGAATCGTCGCCCTGGTTTCAATGCCTGTGGCCGCTTCAATCCTTCTGGCCATGGAAGCAGAATGCCCGATTCCTTCTGCATTGATGATGATATTATGTTTTTTGCCGCGCTTTCTGTTTTCAATAATCCGGTTAATCAGTTTCTGTTCGTCTCCGTCATAGCGCTCAGGAAGAAGAATGTCCTCTGCGCCGTTGGCAAATCCGCACCACAATGCGATGTATCCCGCATTCCGTCCCATAACTTCGATGATGCTGCACCGTTCATGGGATGTGGAAGTATCGCGGACTTTATCGATCGCTTCCATCGCAGTATTTACAGCCGTATCAAAACCAATGGTATAATCGGTGCACGCGATATCCAGATCTATTGTTCCCGGAAGCCCTATGGTATTGACTCCCAGCGCCGATAATTTTCCTGCACCGCGGAAGGAACCGTCCCCGCCGATTACCACAACTCCGTCTATTCCATGCTTCTTACAAATCTCCGCGCCCTTTTTCTGTCCTTCCGGTGTTGTAAATTCCAGACATCTGGCTGTATAAAGAATTGTTCCGCCCCGATGAATGATATCGGAAACGCTGGAACTCTCCATATCTACAATCTCTTCCTGCAAAAGTCCTGCATAGCCTCTCATGATTCCCTTGACTTTCATTCCTTTTGCAATCGCGACTCTCACTACTGAACGGATAGCTGCATTCATTCCAGGTGCATCTCCACCACTAGTCAACACGCCGATTGTCTTTACTGCCTTTGCCATATCTAATTACCTCCCTGAATGTGCATACCATTATGTGCATACATTTATGTGCATACATTTATGTGCATACATTTATGTCCATACATATGCATACAACTATGTGCATACCATTTTACTCGCATTTTACTTACGTACTTTTTTTCATACAATCCCTATTCTAATTCATTTTTCCTATCTTTTCAATAGCTTTTTCTACAACTTTGACATTATTTTCACCAAGTTTTTCCGTTAATACTGTCAACAGTTCTGAATCGGCCGACACATTGCGGTTGGATGGCAGCACCTTTCTGGCTTTTTCTTTTTCTAAGTAAATTACGACGCTGTCGTCTCCTTCCGACAGTTTTAAAAGGTCCATAAGCTCCTTTTCTCCGGCCGTATATGCCTCTTTATCGGGATATTTTAACCATAACTGGCGTGGAATGCTGGAAAATGGGATCACCCGTTCGCAGACCATCTTTCCTACCGGCTCATCACCGATGGATGCCCGTCCCTGGATAAATACCTTGGCATCTTCCGTGAAAACCTCTCTCTTACTCTCATAATCCTTGGGAAACACGATCACTTCCACAGAACCTACCAGATCTTCCAGCGTGACAAATGCCATCAACTGGTTCGTCCTTGTAGTCTTTACCGTTTTCCCGGTTATCATACCTCCGATGATCACCCGGCTGCCGTCTTTTATTTTTGCATGTTCCGTCTCTTCATCCACAATAAAGTCGGTGGCCATGGCTGTAATATTTTTTCTCCAGGTTTCTTCATAAGCTTCCATCGGATGTCCGCTTACATAGATTCCCAGGGTTTCTTTTTCAAATGCAAGCAGCTCTTCCTTGGGAAATTCACCTACATTGGGAAACGTGATCTGAAAACTCTGTTTTTCTTCCTCAGGAGCAAAATCAAACAAGGTCATCTGGCCCTCCAGACTGCTTTTCCGCTCTTTATTTTTCTGATCCAAGAGGGCAGGCGCCACTAAAAGCTTCTGTTTCCTGGTGCCGGGCAGGGAATCCAGCGCTCCCGATTTAATGAAATTTTCCAGGGTCCGCTTGTTAACCTCTTTGTTGCTCATACGGTCTATGAAATCCTCCATGGTGTTGAACATGCCGTTTCGTTCTCTCTCACCGACAATCATCTCCACAACGGATTTACCCACGCTCTTAATGGCGGACAGACCATACCGGATTGAATCTCCCGATACGGAAAAACCGCTCTCTCCTTCATTGATATCGGGAGGCAGAATGCGGATCCCCATCTGGCGGCAGGTCAGGATGTATTCTGAAACCTTGGTTACATTATCCATAACCGACGTCATGAGAGCAGCCATAAATTCTTTCGTATAATAATATTTCAGGTATGCGGTCTGATAGGATACCACCGCATAACAGGCCGCATGGGACTTATTGAATGCGTATTTAGCAAAATCAATCATTTCATCGTAAATCACATTGGCTGTCTTTTCGTCAATTCCATTGTTCACACAGCCCTTTACGCCCTCTTCTTCATTGCCGTATACGAAATTATGGCGTTCTTTTTCCATGACCGATGACTTTTTCTTAGACATGGCTCTGCGGACCAGATCGCTTCGCCCCATGGTATATCCGGCCAGATCCCGCACGATCTGCATAACCTGTTCCTGATAGACAATACAGCCATATGTGGGGCCAAGAATCGGTTCCAGCTGCGGGCAGTCATAGGTAATCGACATTCTGTCATTCTTACCTTTCAGGTATCTGGGAATGAAATCCATGGGGCCCGGACGGTACAGGGAAATACCGGCTATGATATCTTCCAGGTTCTCAGGCTTTAACTCCTTCATAAACCCCTTCATCCCGCCGCTTTCCAGCTGGAACACCCCATCATTTTTCCCTGTTCCGATGGCTTCCAATACCTTTTTATCATTATAATCAATTTTGTCGAGATCGATTTTTATTCCGTTATTCTTTTCAGCCTGACGGACCGCATTCTGGATCACGGTCAAGGTTCTAAGACCCAGGAAATCCATTTTCAGAAGGCCCAGTTCCTCTAAGGTGGTCATGGTGAACTGGGTTGTAATGGAACCGTCGGCTGCCCTGGAAAGAGGAACATAATTATCCACGGAAGTACGGCTGATCACAACGCCTGCCGCATGCATGGACGTATGCCTCGGAAGGCCCTCCAGACGCATGGACATATCGATCAGGTATTTTACCTCTCCATCCTCATTATATGCCTTTCTTAAATCCGGGCTCTGTTTGATGGCTTTTTCCAGGGTCATTCCAAGGTCCCCCGGAATCATCTTGGCAATGGCGTCACACCGGGCATATGGCATGTCCAGCGCACGTCCCACATCCCGGACCACACCTTTTGCAGCCAGAGTACCAAAGGTTACAATCTGGACCACCTGGTCTTTTCCGTATTTTTCAACCACATAATCGATCACCTCCTGCCTTCGTTCGAAACAGAAGTCTATATCAATATCCGGCATGGAGACACGTTCCGGGTTGAGGAAACGTTCAAACAACAGATTATATCGGATGGGATCGATATCCGTAATCTCCAGACAGTAGGACACAATGCTTCCCGCCGCCGACCCTCTTCCAGGCCCTACAATGATATCATGGGACTTGGCAAAATGAATAAAATCCCATACAATCAGGAAATAATCCACATAGCCCATGCTGTGAATGGTATCCAGCTCATATTCCAGCCTTTTTCTCAGCGTCCCGTCATCATCCGGATACCTTTTTTTCATGCCGTCATCACAAAGCTTGTTCAGATAAGACCAGGAATCATACCCTTCCGGCACCTCATACTTAGGCAGCTTGGTAACTCCGAATTCAATCTCCACGTTGCACCGCTCTGCAATCTTGTGGGTGTTCTCCAATGCCTCCAGCGCATAAGGGAACAGCTGCTTCATCTCTTCTTCCGATTTGCAGTAGTACTGGCCGCCCTCATACCTCATCCTGTTTTCATCCGTCACCTTTTTTCCGGTCTGAATGCACAAAAGAATATCATGAGGCGTAGCATCCTCTGCAAAGGTATAATGGACGTCATTGGTTGCCACAAGGGGAATATCCAGCTCCCTGCTCATCCTCAAAAGTCCCTGGTTCACAGACTTTTGGGCCGGAATCCCATGATCCTGCAGCTCCAGAAAATAATTGCCCCTGCCGAATATCTCCTGATGGCGGAGCGCCGTTTTTTTTGCCTCCTCGTACATTCCACGCTCTAAAAGCCTTTGTACCTCTCCTGCCAGACAGGCGCTGAGAGCGATAATTCCTCCGTGATATTTCTCAAGCACTTCAAAATCCACACGCGGTTTATAATAAAATCCATCCACAAAGCCTTTGGAAACAATCTTCATCAGGTTCTGATATCCCTCATTGTTCTCCGCCAAAAGCACCAGATGATAATACCTGTCTTCACCATGTACCGTCTCACGGTCAAACCTGCTGTTGGGCGCAACATAGACCTCACAGCCGATAATCGGTTTAATCCCCACTTCCCTGGCAGCCCGGTAAAAATCAATTACTCCATACATGACTCCATGGTCCGTAATAGCAATACTGTCCATCCCCAGTTCCTTTGCCCTGGCTGTCAGTTCTTTTATCTTACTGGAACCATCCAAAAGGCTGTATTCCGTATGGACATGTAAATGGGTAAATGCCATGTAATTCTCTCCTTTGTCATTTATTTCAATCACATTCCGGCATACTAATAAAAACCGGAGTGACATAACAGCTATGTTTTTCAGTATATCATAAAAAGGGGAAGAAGGAAATTCTTTATTTGAGTGAGTAACGGGTAAGTTACGCCTGTAAGAAGGGGAGTAGAAAAAGCAAAGGAGAGTTTATATGAGATAGTATTTGGTATTTCGTGTTAGTTATGACGAATGCGATATGCAGAATTAATGTAAATGATCAGAAGGTTTACATCAACCCTGAAGGCTTTTTCAAAAAAGCCTTCAGGGTTGATGTAAAAAAATACTCTCAGAGCCTATGTAAAAGTTAATATTTTTTTACTCTGAGCAGAGAAAACCAGCAGGAAAGGGGGCCGAGACGGCGGCGGTCAGGCTGGGTATTGGAAGGGGCTGGGCTGGCCTGAATCCAACGGCGTCGGAAAGCGTCTGGAAACCGTCTAGTTAAACTTAGGCCGCAGGGATGGAAAACGACGGGCAGAAACTGAAAACCAAATCAGTTTCTGAGATGCCCCTGAACGGTGAAGTCCATAAAGAGTTCACCGTGAATGGGCATCGGACCGTCGTTTTCCATCTCTGAGGCCTTAGTTTAACTTACGGTTGGAAGCCGTTTTCCGGCGCCGTTGGATTCAGCCCAGCCCAGCCCCTTCCAATCCCCAGCCTGACCGCCGCCGTCTCGGCCCCCTTTCCTGCGTAACATTCGCCAAAAAATAAAATCCCCGCAAAAAATACAAAGGCACGCTTTCCGCGTGCCTCCTCACCCCATATTTAATGGCTCTTCAAATATTTTTCAATATCAGAAACAGCCTGATCCTCGTCTACACCTTCTGCAGTAACTGTAATCTCTTCTCCTGCTGCAAGTCCCAATGTCATCATGCCCATAATGCTTTTAGCATTCACACGCTTCTCGCCGCTCTCCACATAAATGGTACTGTCATACTGGCTGGATACCTGTACCAGCATTGCTACCGGTCTCGCTTCCAGACCTGACGCCAATTCAATTGTTATTGTTTTTTTGACCATAATTATCCTCCTCATGCTCTCTGCTCATACTTTTTTCACGCAATTCTTCTGCTAAAGTACTGAGCTTTCTAAGTCGGTGATTCACTCCTGATTTTCCAACAGGAGGTTCAAGAGCCTCCCCTAGCTCTTTTAAAGTTGCATCCGGCCTTAACAGCCTGAGCCGGGCCATCTGTTCCAGATTCTCCGGCAGTCCGTCAAAGCCAATTGTATCTTTGATATATGTTATATCTTCAATCTGCTTCACAGCAGCTGATACCGTTTTATTGATGTTGGCCGTCTCACAGTTCACCTGGCGGTTAACGCTGTTGCGCATCTCCTTTAAAATCCTGATATTCTCAAGCTCCATAAGAGATACCGGCGCTTCCATCACGTTCAGGATGTCCACAATCTGACTTCCTTCTTTAATATAGACTACATAATATTTTTTCCTGACTACAATCTTCGCATCCAGGCCAAAGGTGGCGATTATGTTCTTCAGCTGTTCTGCTTTCGCTCTGGCCGCACACACGATCTCAAAATGATAAAACTTTTCCGGATCGCTGATGGACCCCGATGCCAGGAATGCGCCTCTGATAAAAGCTCTCCGGCAGCAGGACTGCTGTATCACAAGATTTCCCACCAGGGAAAGATTCTCCCCGATCTCCCCATGGATATCTAAAATCCTGGTAGCCTGCAGCACTCGGATCGCATCCTCATGTTTTTTGATTACAATCACATAAGTGATGTTTTTCTGGTAACTGCTGCGCCGGATTGAGACATCAGTACTAATATTAAATGTTTTTTTCAATAATGTAAAGTACTTTCTTGCAACTGCTACATTTTCTGTTTGAATTTTAATGCAGAAATGATCGTGTTCAGAGATCATAATTTTCCCGCAAAGGCTGATAATCGCAGCAATTTCTGCGATTTTACAATGTCTTGCAGAGCTCAGTTGTCTGGAAAGTTCTTCTTTTACCCTGGATGAAAATGACATGTTAACCTCAATTTCCCCGCCGCCTGCGGCTGATAATCATAAAAAGCCATTTTTACAAACAGGCGCGGCCCTTTATTTTTTCAGCTTACTATCTTTTTCAATATCTCGGTGTTCAATCTTAACTCCCAGTTCCTCCTGGCTGCTCAGATGGCCATAGACCGCATTGGCAATGGTCACAGACCTGTGTTTTCCTCCCGTACAGCCAATCCCGATCACCAATTGGTTTTTCCCTTCCAATACATAATTCGGAAGCAGAAAATCCAGCATATCAAATAACTGCTTTAAGAATTGTTCCCCTGTTCCTCCCTGCATCACAAAATCCCGCACTTCGCTGTCATTGCCTGTTTTAGGGCGAAGCCCTTCTACATAATAGGGATTGGGCAGAAAACGAACGTCAAATACCAAATCCGCATCCGAGGGAATTCCATATTTAAATCCAAAGGATAAAACCGTTACAAATAAATTATTATACTTCTGGTCATCCACAAAAATCTTTTCCAGTTCCTGTCTCAGTTCCTTCGTCAGAAGCTGGCTCGTATCGATGATATAGTCCGCCCGTTCTTTAAGGAATGCCAGCTTTTCCCGCTCCTTATCAATGCCCCTGTCGATTCTTCCTGAACCGGCCAGCGGATGGGACCGCCTTGTTTCTTTATACCGTTTTATCAAAACCTCATCGCTGGCATCCAGAAACAGAATCTCATACGGTATTTTATTCTGTTTCCACCCGGACATAACCTGATTGAGTTTCGATAATTCCTCGCCGCTTCTGATGTCAATCCCCAAAGCAGCCTTGCTGTGGCCTCCAAAATTCATCACCGTCAGCTCAGCAAACTTCTCCATCAGCGGTATGGGGAGATTATCCACACAGTAAAATCCGATATCCTCCAGCATTTTGAGCGCTATGGTCTTTCCTGCTCCAGACATTCCAGTCACAATTACCAGCTTCACCGTCTTATCCTCCGCAAACTTTAAAATTTCCCAAGCATTTTGACTTCCATTTCCAGATCCACACCGAAATCATCTTTTACTTTCCTCTGCACGTCCCGGCAGAGATTAACGACATCGGCTGCCGTCGCATGATCCCTGTTGATCACAAATCCACAGTGTTTTTCCGAAACCTGGGCGCCGCCCGACCGGAATCCCCGCAGCCCGGCATCCTGAATCAGCTTACCTGCAAAATAACCTTCCGGCCTTTTAAATGTACTTCCCGCGCTGGGATATTCCAAAGGCTGTTTTTCCCGCCTCTGCTTTGCCAGTTCATCCATCCTGGCCTTTATGGCTTCCTTATCCCCCGCCTCCAGCCAAAGCACAGCTTCCAACACGATATAACCATTGGACAAGATACAGCTTTTCCGGTAACCCAGGTCCAGTTCTTCCAAAGAAAGCGTCCTGATCTTTCCCTCACGGTCCAGCACCCGTACCGATTCCAGCACAGATTTCATCTCCGAACCATAAGCCCCTGCGTTCATCACCACCGCGCCGCCCAAAGTTCCCGGTATGCCGGCCGCAAATTCAAATCCGGTGAGAGATTCGGTAAGCGCAGCTTTAGCAATCCTGGAAAGCAGAGTTCCTGCCCCTGCCGTGATCCTGCTGCCCTCTGTCCTGCAGTAATTCCATGCTTCACTCATGGAAACAATCACACCTTCGTATCCCAAGTCGCTGACTAAAAGATTGCTTCCATTGCCAATAATATAATAAGGCACATCTTCCGCCCTGCAAAGGCTGATCACAGCCGCCAGAGCGGTTTCATCTTTCGGTATCACATACCAGGAAGCAGGCCCTCCCACCCGGAAGGTGGTGTGGTTCTTCATGGGCTCCTCAGTTTTAACAAAATCACTTCCGGCCGCTTCCAATAGTTTTGAATGAAATGCATTCATAAATTCCATACCTCAGACTAATCATTTTTTTTAGACAAATTCGCCTGTACCCGTTTGTAAAGCTCCTGGGCCGCATTGTAACCCATCTTCTTCTGCCTGTAGTTAACCGCAGCGGATTCCACGATAATCGCTAAATTTCTGCCCGGCCGGATCGGTATGGAATGGCAGACCACTTTATTGCCTAAAAACTCCGTGTACTGGTCTTCCAGCCCTAAACGGTCGTATTCCTTATCCCGGTTCCAGTCCTCCAGTTTGATCACCATATCAATGGCCTGGGTATCCTTAACGCTTTCCACTCCGAACAATGCTTTCACATCGATAATTCCGATACCTCTGAGCTCTATAAAATGTTTTGTGATGTCAGGCGCGCTTCCAATCAGAGTTTCATCACTGACTTTACGGATCTCAACCACATCATCCGTTACCAGACGGTGGCCCCTCTTAATCAGCTCCAGCGCGGCTTCACTTTTGCCGATGCCGCTTTCACCCATGATCAATACGCCCTCGCCGAATACGTCCACCAGCACTCCATGGATGCTGATACAAGGCGCCAATTTCACCTTCAGCCACCGTATAACTTCCGCCATCAAATCAGAAGTGGACTTTTCAGACACCAGACACGGCACATCATAATAGGTACAAAGGGCGATCATATCATCATCCGGCATCTGTCCCCGGCTGTATACCAGACAAGGCACCTTGCTGGCAAGGAGTTTATCATACATCTCCTTCCTTCTCTCCGGCGACAGGGTTTTTATATATTCCTGTTCCACATATCCGATGATCTGCACCCTCTCTTTGTCAAAATGATCGAAAAATCCGGCCAACTGCAGCGCAGGCCTGTTTACATCCGGATGGGATAAAACAATTTTTTCCGTATCAATCTCCGGTGTAGTATTTTTCAGATTCATCTTTTCAATTAATTCTTTAATGGTGACACCATGCATGATATCATTCTCCTTCTAATACGTATTTTTTTTAATACTATCATAAATTTGTCCGCTTGTCATTACCTGTTCCTGTTTAGCAAAGGCCTCATCTTCTAATGAAAGAAATCATAAACGCTTTGAGCCGCCTGACGGTTCATGCCCGGCGCTTCTGCCAATTCCTCTAAACCAGCATCTTTTACCGCTTCTATGGATTTAAAATGCCGCATCAAAGCCTTTCTTCTGGCCGGTCCGATTCCGGAAATATCATCTAAAATGGACTTGACCTGCCCTTTATTCCTCAAGCTGCGGTGATACTCAATCGCAAACCTGTGGGCTTCATCCTGGATTCTGGTAATCAGGCGGAACCCTTCCGAATGTTTATCGATGGGTATTTCCACATTGTGATAATAAAGCCCTCTTGTACGGTGATTATCATCCTTTACCATACCGCATACGGGAATGGAGAGATTGAGCTCATTTAACACCTCCAAAGCCACATTTACCTGGCCCCGGCCACCATCCATCATGATCAGGTCGGGGAATCTCGTAAAACTGCCAAAGGCTTCATCCATTCCCTTTTCCCGAAGCAGGTCCGCCTCTTCAAGTCCATGACTGAACCTTCTGGTCAGAACTTCTTTCATGGAAGCGTAGTCATTGGGGCCTTTTACCCATTTGATCTTAAACTTACGGTAATCATTCCTCTTTGGCTTTCCATCCTCATAGACGATCATGGAACCTACCGATTCGATTCCGCTGGTATTGGAGATATCAAATGCCTCGATTCTCCTGATTCCATCCAGACCAAGCCATTCTCCCACCTGGTTCATCGCCCCTCTGGTCCGCAGCTCTTCCCGTTTGATCTTTTCTTTATCCTGGGACAGCACAAGAGCCGCATTTTTCTCCGCCAGCTCTACCAGCCGTTCCTTCTGCCCCTTCTGCGGTACGGTAATCCTGACTTTCTGCCCCCGTTTTGCACTCAGCCATTCAGAAATCACGCCGCTGTCCTCCAACTCCGTCTGAACCCAAAGTTCCCGCGGAACAAAAGGCGTTCCCGCATAAAACTGCTTCACAAAACTGGTCAGAATCTGCTTCGAATCCTCAGCCGTTGCCACTGTCACGTGAAAATGCTCCCGGCCGATCAACCGGCCGTCCCGGACAAAGAACACCTGTACCACCGCATCCTTATCATCCTTTGCCATGGCGATGATATCCCGGTCTTCCATGCTGCTGCTGGTAATTTTCTGCTTCTGCGCAATCTGTTTTACACTGTTTAATAATTCTCTGTACTCAATGGCTTTTTCAAAATCCAGCCCGTCCGATGCCTCCTGCATCTTCTGCTCCAGGGACTTCAGTACAGGACCGTACTGTCCATTTAAAAAGTCCAGGGCCTGCCCAACGGATTTGGCATATTCGTCCCTGCTGATATACCCCTGGCAGGGCGCATCACACTGTTTGATATGATAATTCAGGCAGGGCCGGTCCTTTCCTATATCTCTCGGCAGATTTCTTGTGCAGGTGCGGATCCTGTAGATCTTATGGATCAGGTCAATGGTATCTTTTACCGCTCCGGCACTTGTATAAGGGCCGAAATACTTATTTTTATCCTTTTTCATCTCCCTGGCAAACAAAACTCTGGGAAACTCTTCATTTACCGTCACCTTGATGTATGGATAGCTCTTGTCATCCTTCAGCATGGTATTGTACCGCGGCCGGTGTTCTTTAATCAGATTGCACTCCAGCACCAGAGCTTCCAGTTCGGAATCCGTGATGATATATTCAAACCTGGCGATTCTGGAAACCATCTGCTCAATCTTAGCGGTCTTATTCCTGCTGCTTTGGAAATATTGGCGGACCCGGTTTTTCAGGCTGATTGCTTTTCCCACATAGATGATCTCATCCTTGCTGTCATGCATGATATAAACGCCCGGCTGTGACGGCAGCTTTTTCAATTCTTCCTCTATGTCAAACACTGTTTCACCACCTATCTTAACCGGCTTCCGTCATACCGCTTCTGCGTCTTCAAGAACCCTTCCAGAGCATCTGTCTGTGCTTCCACGTTTCCCGGGACTTTCTGCAGGTCCAGAGCCATAAAAATGCTGTCTATCTCCTTTTCCCCTATCTTCCCCTTCATGGAAGATAAAATCTGCAGCTTTTCATCCCAGCTTCCTGCATCCAAAAAAGCCAGAACGCAGGGCTGCAGGCCGGGTTCTTCCTCTGTCTCTTCCCAGGCCGGTTCCTCTTTTGTCCTCTGTTCTCTTTCCAGTTCCACTTTTTCAAATCTGTATTTTTGAGACACATCCGGGTACTTCACATGATCCACCTCGCTGACAAACATGGAAAATGGCCTCACATAAGTCCTGAAATCCCCGTAAAGCGCCTGGTATACCACCATCGGTTCCCCGGTCTCCGTATGTTCTGCCACAGTGAGAACCTGATATAGTTTATCCTTGAAATGCCGGTAAAATTCCCCCGGTTTTGGTATTCTTTCCATTAATTTTCTTTCTCCAATCCTTTCCATTCATAAGTACAGGCCGCATCCCAGAATATCCATTCCTCATAGCCGGCATCATAAACAGCCTGAATCTGTGCTTTTACCTGTTCCGGCCCGTATGTGATGTAATGCTCCAGATAAGATGCGGTGAAGTCCTGAAGCCAGGGCCGCACAACCGCCAGTTTTTCTTCTTTCCCGGCATCCGACGCTGAAGCTAAATCCGCCTGCGAACCCATTAATGCAGCCAATATAGTCTCATAAGGTTTTGTGTCGGGATGCTCGATCCCAAAATTGCCGTCGGCGTAATGGGATGGATAGATCATCGGACAGATATAATCCAGATGTTTTGCCATCTCATAATAGATCTGTCCAACAGAATTGGCATCCCGTTCACTGCCTATAATCGCTCCAAACACATCCGCGGAGACAAACAGGCCTGCTTCCTTTAACGGCTCATAGGCATAGGTGATAAATTCCGTAATGATATCCGTCTTGCTGCGTCCTTTGGTGTCTTCCTCATCAAAAACCACCTGCTTCATCCCCTTTTCCGTGGAAAAACGGATATAGTCAAACTGCACTTCATCAAATCCCGCCTCTGCGGCGGCTTTTCCCACCTCGATCAGATAGTCCCAGACTTCTTTTTTATAAGGGTTCACCCAGGCCAGCCCCTGTTTATCGCGGTACAGAGAGCCGTCCGCCTTCTTTAAGCTCCATTCCGGCCTGGCCTCAGCCAGAAACGGATCCCTAAATGCCACAACCCTGGCGATCACGTAGATATCCCGCGCCTTCAGCTCCTGAATCAGCCCGTCCACATCGCTGATATACGGTTTGCAGGCCCCGATTTCACCTGCAACAGGAGTGTCTATGGGGAATGTAATCCTGCCGTCGTCATTTTTAACATCGATGACCACCGCATTAACCTGGGACTTTTCGATTTCTGCCAATATGTTGTCCATGAGTTTTGGGGTTCCTGCAATATAGGCGGAAAGATAAATTCCCTTAACCTTTTTAGGAACTCTGGTGTCTTTTTCTGCCGGCTGGACCGAACTTTCTGTTTCTTCCGGCAGTTTCGTCTTCCTAACCTCTTCCTGTGTGCTTTTTTCCGCCGTTTCCACTGCCGTGGAAGGTACGGGCACTTCTTCATATCTGGCGCATCCGGTTAAGAAGAGCAGCATAACAGTCAACACTAAAATTTTTTTCATCTGATTCTCCCACTACAGTAAATAATTGCATTCTCTATTAAAAGCTTTCCCGGTTCCAACTTCAGCTATCCCCGTTTCATCAACCGGATCTTATCCTTAGTTTCACGGTCCACACACACAGATTCCCGGATCTTTAGCAGCGCCTTATTATAAGTCCAGTCATCCAGACAGTTGTTTCTCAGATATGCCATGGTTTTCTCCGGAAAATTTATATAATAAATGGAGACGGCCCAAGCTTTCGCCATCCTTACATAATATCCCGAATGGCTGATTCTGTCAAACCATTCAAACGCCCTGTCCGCATATTCTTCTTCCATATAATGATAGATCAGCATGACAATCCCAAACCGGATCACATATTCCCGTTCATCATCCAAACACGTCTCCAGATTCTTCCATGCTGTTTCCCGTTCACTGCGGACCGCCTTTAATCCGCTGCAGAAACTGTCGCACACAGACCAGTTATCGATCTTCGGGAGAAAACCGGCAATATAGGGCCAGAGTTCTTCCCAGCTTTCTTTCGCATATCCAAGCACCATACCCTGAAGCATAATCTCCTCAAAAGTATCGTCAAAAGCCCCGGCCATATACTCTTTCCAACCTGATTTTGCCAGCTTTTCAGCCATTTTCCTGAGTTTTGGCAGCCTGACACCGATCACAGTTTCGGGATCCACTCCAGGCATCAGTTTTATGGTGAACTCCCGGAATTTCAAATCTGCCTGGGCATAGAGCTGTTCTTTTATATCCATATGCAATCCGCCTTTTTCTTTTCATTTTACCTTATAAACTTTAATTTGCAATGTCTTTTTCAGAAGTTTTATGATACAATGGGTGTAGATTTTTGTAAAAATGAGGGAGAGCTTATGAAATTAGGATTTGATAATAACAAATATTTAGCCATGCAGTCTGAACACATCCGTGAACGCATCAGCCAGTTCGGCGATAAATTATATCTGGAATTTGGCGGAAAATTGTTTGACGATTACCACGCGTCACGCGTCCTGCCCGGTTTTGCGCCTGACAGCAAACTGCGCATGCTCCTGCAACTGGCTGGACAGGCTGAAATCGTAATCGCCATCAGCGCATCTGATATAGAGAAGAATAAAGTCCGGCACGACTTGGGCATCACTTATGACCTGGACGTGCTCCGTTTGATCCAGTCCTTTACCGATAAAGGGTTATATGTAGGAAGTGTGGTTATCACCCAGTATTCCGGCCAGAACAGCGCCGACATCTTTAAGAATAAACTGGAAAAGATGGGAATCCGGGTATACCGCCACTACACCATAGACGGCTATCCCAACAACATTTCCCTGATCGTCAGCGATGAGGGGTATGGGAAGAATGATTATATCGTCACATCAAAGCCGCTAGTAATTGTCACCGCCCCCGGACCGGGAAGCGGCAAGATGGCCACCTGTTTATCCCAGCTCTATCATGAGAACAAAAGGGGAATCAAGGCCGGCTATGCCAAATTTGAAACCTTCCCCATCTGGAATATCCCGTTAAAGCATCCGGTAAACCTGGCATACGAAGCGGCTACCGCTGATTTGAACGACGTCAACATGATCGACCCGTTCCATCTGGAAGCCTACGGCCAGACCACGGTCAATTATAACAGGGATGTGGAAATTTTCCCTGTGCTGAATGCGATCTTCGAAGGCATTTACGGAAGCAGCCCTTACAAGTCCCCGACAGATATGGGTGTTAATATGGCCGGCAACTGCATTATGGATGACGAGGCATGCCGGGAAGCTTCCAAACAGGAGATTATACGCCGTTATTATCAGGCTTTAAACCGCCTTGTAAAAGATGAAAGCGCCTCTTCTTCTGAAGAAGTCTATAAAATTGAACTGCTGATGAAGCAGGCTAAGATCACACCGGAATGCCGGAGCGTTGTAAACGCTGCCAATACCCTGGCAGCAGAGAAACAATCTCCCGCCGCTGCTCTCGAACTTCCGGACGGTAAAATCGTTACCGGCAAAACAAGCGACCTGTTGGGGGCTTCCGCCGCCGTCCTCTTAAATGCAGTGAAAGAATTGGGCAAAATCCCGGATGACGTGCATCTGATCGCGCCTTCCGCCATTGAACCGATTCAGGGGTTAAAGGTAAACTACTTGGGCAGCAAAAACCCGCGTCTCCATACGGATGAAATCCTGATCGCCCTGTCCATGAGCGCCGCCCATGATCCTGTGGCCCAGAAAGCCATGGACCAGCTTCCTCTTTTGAAGGGATGCCAGATTCATACATCCGTCATGCTGTCGGATGTGGATATCAAAGTATTCGCTAAACTGGGGCTTCAACTGACTTCAGAGCCGGTTTACGAGCATAAAAAGATCTACCATTAAATACTCTTTTTATAATACTTGATAGAGATTGAAAAAAGTGCTGCATCAGACATGGAAATCCATATCGCTGCAGCACTTTTTTCTACTGAAGGTAATCCAGAGGATCTACGGTCTGATCCTGATGCTTCATCTCCAGGAAAAGGTTGGTACCCTCTACTGAATAGTATTTTGTCGGTTCGGACACGTAACCGATGATCTGTCCCTGTTCCATGTATTCATTTTCTACAACCTTGATGTCCTTTAACTGGCCGCAGGTAATCGAATAGTCATTTCCCAGATCTAAAACCACGTAATTGCCGATTTCTTCATTGGAACCAACTTCCTGTACCCTGGCGTTTGCAGGCGCTGATACGGGATCGCTGACATCTCCCTGGATGATTACGGCCGGATTGCATTTGTACTGATCCAGCGTCGGGAAGTAAATTGTGGATTCCATGTTGTAATCTAAAAGTACGTTTCCAAATACCGGCCAGGTCATCTTACTGGCATCTGTAAAATTGAGGACTAATGGTGTTGCGGCATCTTTGCCTGCTCCTACCTGGGCTATGGGCTCATCAATAGTCCCTTCCGCCAATCCTCTTGTCTCCTGTACAGAGGTATCCTCTTTATCCACGTCCGTTGGAAGAACTGCATTGGAATTGCCGGCTACCTGTGTCTGCTGCGGCGCAGTTTCCTCTGCGATATATCCTCCCGGTTCCTGGATTTCCATGTATGGATTTTCTTCCCCCTGCTGGTTTCCTCTTTGAATGGTAACAACTCCTGCTGCGGCTACAATAGTCAGCAGGCCTAGCACTAACATGACAAGGAACAGTTTGTCCTTGAACATTTGGTTTACTTTCTCTTTCACTTTTCTCACCTCGGTAATATTCTTACCAAAGAGGGAAGAGTTATACAGCAAGTTGAAATAAATTTTTTTAAAGTAGGGTCCTAAACCATTGCATTATGATCCGTCTCTTAATATAATGAAGATATCTTTTTGGTTCTCACTGATGGAGGGACAATATTTTGAAGCGATTGGACGGATTCCGGGCCGCAGGATCAACAAAAAAAATATACCAGAGCGTAATTCTGCTGGCTTTATTTCTGCATTGCTTTTTTATATTGCTTTTCCATTTTTTAGGAATTATAAATCTGGTCTTCTATCATATAGGAAGCGTGATTTTTTATATAATCATGATCCATCTGGCCTGTCGTGAGAAATTCCGCATGATTGTGGCCGCTATCCATGCGGAAGTCAGCCTTTTTGTAATTGTCAGCATCTATTACCTGGGGTGGGAATCTGGTTTCAGCATGTATCTGGTTTCCATGGCTTCTCTCGTATATTTTTGTCCATACAAGCGTAAATATATCCCCTATCTGTTTTCCCTGGCAGAGGTAGTTTTATTTATATCTTTAAAAGTTTCCTGCGTCTATTTTCTGCCTCCGCCGGAAACTCTGTCCTCTTCCGTGATACTCATCTTTTATCTGTGCAACTGCCTGGCCTGTTTTGCCCTCATTTTAATCGTGGCCAGCCTTTCCAACTTAACTGCGGAAGTAACCCGCAGAAAACTGGAAGATGAAAATGAACAGCTCTGCATAGAAGCCCACTACGACCATTTGACCGCGTTAATCAGCCGGAGTTATCTGAAAGAATGTCTGGAGAGCCGGCAGTACGAAACCTTTTCCATCGCTTTAGGCGATATCGATGACTTCAAACTGGTCAATGACAAATACGGTCATAAATGCGGGGATTATATTCTGAAATCAATCGCCGGTCTGATGAAAGACTCTGCCTCCGCGCAAACCGATATCTGCCGCTGGGGCGGAGAAGAATTTGTCATCATCTTTTATGACCTTCCTCAAGAACAGATACTAAAGCAGATAGAGAATCTTTCCCGCCGGATTGAAAACCAAAAGTTTCATTACCACAATGCAGTCCTTCATATCACCATGACCTTCGGCATAGCTTCCGGACAAGCCGGTGATGATCCGGGCCGTTTGCTGGACGAAGCCGATCATTTGATGTATGAGGGCAAGCGGCAGGGTAAAAACCGGATTATGATAAAAGATGGTTTTACCCGCACAGATTAACGAATAGGCAGCTTACGTCAGCTGCCTATTGTCACATCTTTATAAAAATACCCCAGTATATCTTCTGCCGTCCACCCTTCCTCTGCTTTCTTTTTAGCTCCGTACTGGCTGAGGCCGTATCCGTGGCCGATCCCTTTGCTCACCGCCCGTATTTTTCCCTCATATTCCTCCAACGTAAAACAAGGGGATAAAATCCCAAGGGCTGCCTGCAGTTCCTCCCCCGAATAAGTCTTTCCGCCAATCTGCATCTGTTCCACATAACCGGCCTGATCCTTGGATACCAATTGGATAGTGGATGGAAGCTGATCCGGGGACAGTACATTTTCTCCCGCTTTTTCATTGATAATTCCTGCAAACTCTTCTTTTGACCATACCTTTGCCGTCAAATATCCCTCTGCCTCCACATCAGCAGGACAATCCACGCTCTGCAGGTAAGGGTGAAGTTCATCTCCCTGACGAGTTTTCCCCGCGCTGGCCCTGTGAAAAAGTGGTACAATACAGCTCTCATTATATTTTATCACAGTTCCCGCAGTGCTTTTCACCGCCTGGACAATCTGTTCATAATTTGCTGCAAAATACTCCGGTCCCCATAGTTCCTTCAGCTGTTTTTCCTCCAGATAGTCCAGATCCAATGCAGATTCCGCAATCTCCGTTCCATCCCCCATCTGTGCATATATATATGTCCGTGCAATAATCGCCTGGGCCCTGAGGGCCTCATTCCCATAATCCGCCGGAATCTGCTGCCCCACGATCCCGATCAGATATTCTTCCAGGTCCACATAAACGCTGTTATTCCCCCGGTCTAAAAGGATCTTCCTGCCCGACGGAATCTCCTGGGGCGCAATCTGCTCCACCACCGTCCCCGTCCATGCCAAAGTGACAATATAGGGTATCATCAATGCTGCTATTACAGCCAGAAGTATCCGCTTTTTCATATCCGCCTCACAATCTGCTGCAGAATGCAGCTTAATATTAAAGCATGTTTGAAAATTCATTTCCACAAACTGTGACGCACATCTGACGGAAAGTAATTTTAAACGCACTCTAGCCAGACCGGATTTCACTGCTTATTTCGGCCTATACTAATATATATGCGGACGAGATGGGTTTTATTAAGGGAAGGGGAAATCTTTATTTAGTTGAGTGGCCAAAGTTACACCGGGGATCCAGGGAATGTGAAGTCCGAGACTGGTCAAGCGGATGGGGAGGGCGCACCGGATGGGCGTTTGGCTCCGCAGGAGGCCGGGGCACGGTTTG
>JAGZXV010000336.1 GCA_018378255.1 Clostridiaceae bacterium
GGGCAAAATATCCAGTCACCTGGTATCCCCAGGAACCGTCATAAGGATGTTCTGCGATACCCATCAGTTCCACATGGGTATAGCCCATTTCCAGCACATAGTCGGCCAGCTCGTGAGCTGCTTCCCGGTATGTATAATATCCGTCCCGCTCCTCGCTGTTTTTCTTCTTCCAGGAACCCAGATGAACCTCATAAATGGACATAGGCGCCTTTAAAGCATCCTCTTTCTGCCTTTTTTCAGTCCACGCATCATCTCCCCAGTTAAATCCGGAAATATCAGCGGTTATGGATGCGGTCCCCGGCCGGTACTCAGCCGTAAATGCATACGGATCGGCTTTGAACAGTATCTTTCCTGTTTCGGTTGTGATGGCGAATTTATATAATTCCCCGGTTCCGATGCCGGGGACAAATGCCTCGTAGATACCGGAGTCAGCCAAGACCTGCATAGGGTTTGCCTCAGGATCCCAGTTGTTAAAGTTTCCAACAACTCCCACAGACGCGGCGTGAGGCGCCCAGACTGCGAAGTACATCCCCTCTTTTCCCTTGTAGGTTTCAGGATGTGCGCCTAATTTTTCATAGATCTCATAGTGAGTGCCGTTGCCGTATAAGTAACGGTCAACCTCTGTGATAAAACCGATCCCAACTTGTTTTTTTCTACCCGCCATAATATCCTCCATCCTGCCGCGCTTTTTCCCGCGGCAATCAATTATTTTGATGGTCATCCGATGCTTCTTGACCGGCTTTTCCGGTCAGGAAGATTAGCCGTCTGAACGGTTACTTTTGATGATCCGATGTTATCTTTAAGACAATACCCTCATTGCCTTTCAACAATAAATTGATGAAGCCCTCCTCAATTGGAATGACAGAACCGTCTAAAAGGCTTACGGCTTTATCTCCCGGAAATGGTATGGGAATGCGGAGGTTTACCTCTTTATCATCATTATTTACCGCAGTTACAGCAGCCAGATTCCCGGTAAAGCGGGCAAATGCATACTGGCGGTTGGTGAGCAGAAGTTCTTTGTATTCTCCCCTGTGGTATTCCGGGTTGTCCCTGTGAATGATTCCAAGTTTTGCGATCATCCCGGTCAGGCTGCAGTTTAACTGATCCGCATCGCTGATGGAAATACAGGGGCGCAGTTCGTCATCGCTGTATTTGGTTCTCATGCCCTTGATTCCCCATTCGCTTCCGTAATAGATGGAAGGAATCCCGGGAAGGGTGAAGAGAAGGGTGTAGACAAGGGGCAGGTGTTCCGGCAGGTTGAGCTTACTGGCCAGCCGGTTTTCATCGTGATTGTCTACGAATGTGTACAGATCCTGGCCCACCTGTTCCAGTCTCCGGACCGTGTGGGCGATTTCAAAATAATTATGGTCATTGTGGCCCGAATAAAGGCCCTTATGTAACTCATAATTCGTTACGGAATGAAGCATTTCAGGGTTTACCCAGCGGCTGTATTCTCCATGGATCACTTCTCCCATGAGCCAGAATTCTTCCTTCATGGCCGCTGTTTCAGCTCTCAGCTCCTTCATAAAGCCGAAATCCAGCACATTGGCACAGTCCAGCCGGATTCCGTCAATATCGAATTCATCGATCCAGAACCTGACCGCCTCAAACAGATACTGTTTTACTTCAGGATTCCACAGATTCAGACAAGGAAGCTCATAATGGCCCTGCCAGGCTTCATAGGTAAATGAATCGCCCATAGGGCTTTGACAGGAAAAGTTAATGCCCCTGTACCAGTCACGGCAGCATGACGCCTCCCGGTTCGCCTGAATATCCTGAAATGCAAAAAATTCCCGGCCAGTGTGGTTAAATACCCCGTCCACCACAACTTTAATGCCCTGGCTGTGACACAGGGAAACAAATGTTTTAAAACTGCTGTTGGCGCCTAAACGTTTGTCTACCAGCTTGTAATCCCTGGTGTCGTACCCGTGGGAGGTGGATTCGAACAATGGCCCGATGTAAATGGCATTACAGCCCAGTGACCGGATATGAGGAATCCAGTGGTTCAGCTCCTCAAAGCGGTCTGTGACGGCATTCTCCAGATTCTGTTTGGGAGCGCCTGTCATACCCAAGGGGTACATGTGGTAAAATACCCCTTTTTCATACCATGTACTCATAAATACTTACCTCCCGGTTTCCTGTGTGCGGGTTGGCTGCACACGTTTTAAGATTGGATCTCCTGGCTTTTAAAACGCCGGAGAAGAAATTGATAACGCAGCTGTGCCGCATTCAATTCGTAAATGTAGCAGTCGATTAAAGTTGGATCCACAACCTGTTCAAAATGGTTTCTGGCCGCGTCGATGGCTGTTTTCGTCTGTTCAATCTCTGCCCGTAATCTCTGCCTTTCCAGAGCGCAGAGGGCTGCCTTTTTCAGTCGCCTCATGGTTACCTCTCATTCCGCCGTTTATACGGCTTTATCATCTTTTTTATAACCATAGTATGACTGATTTGACAATATTTATTCAGTTAAGGGAAATAACTCCAATATCAGACGGAAAGAGATTTCTCTTTTAAGCATTCCTGCAGCATGAAGCCCAGTTTCATCAGCTCTTCTGTGCTGCATTGAACCGTCATATAATAATAATTGGATGTCCCGTCTTTCTGGATGCCCACCAGTCCTGCATCTTTTAAAATTTTAAGATGGTGGGAAATGGCCGGACGGGAAAGGTTGGTTTTCTTAGTGATTTCCATCACATTCATCCCCTTTATTCCGGCGTCGGTGTCCTGTATGCCGCTGCCCTCCAGACGGCCAAAGGCGGCGTGGGTCAGGGCTTCGATGATGGTCAGCCTGAC
>JAGZXV010000060.1 GCA_018378255.1 Clostridiaceae bacterium
CTATTTTAGAGGTGGGAACGGCTGTGGGGTATTCTGCCCTTCTGATGAGCCGCGTGATGCCAAAGGACTGCCATATCACCACCATAGAAAAATATGAACCCAGAATACCAATTGCCAAAGAGAATTTTAAGAAGGCCGGAGAGGAAGGACGGATCACCCTGTTGGAAGGGGATGCGGAGGAGATTTTAAACCGGCTTAAAGGGCCTTTTGATTTTATATTCATGGATGCGGCCAAAGGCCAGTATATCCATTGGCTGCCTTCTATTCTAAGGCTTCTTTCCGAGGGCGGAATCCTGTTTTCCGACAATGTGCTCCAGGATGGAGATATTGTGGAATCCAGATACGCGGTGGAGAGACGAAACCGGACGATCCACAGCCGGATGAGAGAGTATCTGTATACATTAACGCATATGGAAGAGCTGGAAACTTCGGTGATACCGATTGGGGACGGGGTTACCATCAGCGTTTTAAAAAAACAGGTTGAATGAGAGGAACACATGAGAAAGACTGAATTATTGATACCGGCCGGAAGCCTGGATGTACTCAAAACCGCTGTGATTTACGGAGCGGATGCCGTTTATCTGGGCGGTGAAGCGTTCGGACTTCGTGCTAAGGCCAAGAATTTTACCAATGAAGAGATTAAAGAGGGAATTGCCTTTGCCCATGAAAATGGGGTAAAGGTTTATATAACTGCCAATATTCTGGCCCATAATGAGGATCTGTCCGGAGTGGAGGCTTATTTTGAAGAGCTGAAGGAGATACGTCCCGATGCGCTGATCATTTCGGATCCGGGCGTTTTCATGATCGCGAAAAAGGTGCTGCCCGATATGGAAATCCATATCAGCACCCAGGCCAACAATACCAACTACGGAACTTACCGGTTCTGGTATCAGCAGGGGGCAAAAAGGGTGGTTACGGCCAGGGAATTATCTCTTGCGGAGATTAAGGAGATCAGGAGCCATATCCCTGAGGATATGGAGATTGAGAGCTTCATTCATGGGGCGATGTGCATCTCCTATTCAGGACGGTGCCTTCTCAGCAATTTCTTTACGGGAAGGGATGCTAACCAGGGCGCCTGCACCCATCCGTGCCGCTGGAAATACAGCATTGTGGAAGAGACCAGACCGGGCGAATATATGCCCGTGTATGAGAATGAGCGGGGGACCTATATCTTTAATTCCAAGGACCTGTGCATGATTGAGCATATTCCGGAGATGATCGATGCCGGGATCGACAGCTTTAAGATCGAAGGGCGGATGAAAACCGCGTTGTATGTGGCAACGGTTGCCAGAACTTACCGGAAAGCCATTGACGATTATCAGAAGGACCCAAAACTCTATGAGGCCAATATGGAATGGTATAAGTCGGAGATCGGTAAATGCACCTACCGGGAATTTACCACAGGCTTTTACTTTGGAAAACCTGATTCCACAACCCAGATTTATGACAACAATACCTATGTGAAGAATTATACTTATCTTGGAACTGCGGAAATATCCGACAGACAGGGATTGGTTAAGATCGAGCAGAAGAATAAGTTCTCTGTGGGCGAAGAAATCGAAATCATGAAGCCGGATGGCAGCAATGTCCCTGTGATTGTGAAAGCGATCTATGATGAAGAAGGAAATCAGCAGGAGAGCGCGCCTCATCCTAAGCAGATCTTGTATGTGGATTTGGGAACGGATGTGAGCCCATATGATATCCTGAGGCGGAGCGAGATGGAATAGAGGGAAGGAATTTACATGAAGCGTGAAGGGATTTTCAGAAATCCCTTCACGTTTTATGTTAAATCCTGTATAATACCTGAAAGAGAACGAACTTATGGAGGTGAATGCCTGTGCTCGTATGGATTTTAGGAATTGGCGCAGTGATCTGCGTGGTCTATTATTTTATCATCATCATTTATTCCGGAATTGCAACCTCGTTTGCATTTATCTGGCTGTTTTTTGCGGCGAGTCTCGGATTTTTAGCTTATGGGGAACACTATTACAGGCTGAATCCCAAGCGGGTGCCGCTTTGGCTGCCGGTGTCGGTCACCACATTTTGTCTGGCCGGGTTAGTGATCTTTGCGGTGGTGGAGGTTTTGGTATTCACCGGTGTTGCCGGGAGCACCAAGGAGAATCTGGATTACGTGATTGTTTTAGGGGCGAAAGTAAAACCGGACGGGATCAGCAATTCTTTAAAGAAACGGCTGGATAAGGCGATTGAGTATGCGGAGCAGAATCCGGATACGGTTCTGGTTTTATCCGGAGGACAGGGAAGCGATGAACCGGCCAGCGAAGCGGAAGTGATGTACGCATATCTCCAGTATAATGGAGTGGATCCTGAACATATGGTTATGGAGGACAGGTCCACCAGCACTCTGGAAAATATTGCGTACAGCAAGGTCTTAATCGATCATCTCCAGGAAGAAAAAAGGAAGGAAGCCATGAAACACCGCCCGCCGGTGGATCCGGGCAAGGTGGAGATAGCAGAGGAAAAGCCGTTGGAAATCGGCATACTGACCAGCAATTTCCATGTGTTCAGAGCCCAGCAGATCGCAAAAAAATGGGGCATCACCCATGTGAGCGGTATCGCATCAGGATCTGATCCGGTTTTATTCGTCCATCTTTGTGTCAGAGAGTGTCTGGCGATATTAAAAGATAAATTAGTGGGCAACATGTAATTAGGTGAATTGAATAAAAAGCAGTAAAGAGAGGCATGTGAATGAATAAGTTAGAAGAATTAACAACTTACCGTTTATTGGAAACCAGAAGGTTAGAAGAGATCAATTCCACAGGCATGATACTGGAGCACATAAAAAGCGGCGCCCGGTTATTTCTGATCTCTAATGAGGATGAGAATAAAGTCTTTAATATCGGATTTAGGACTCCGCCGTCCGACAGCACAGGAGTTCCCCATATTTTAGAGCACAGCGTGCTCTGCGGATCGGCCAAATTTTCCGTTAAAGATCCGTTTGTGGAGCTGGTGAAAGGATCTTTAAATACCTTTTTAAATGCCATGACCTATCCTGACAAGACGGTTTATCCGGTGGCCAGCTGTAATGATAAGGATTTCCAGAATTTGATGGATGTCTATATGGATGCAGTGCTTCATCCCAATATTTATAAAGAAGAAAAGATCTTTATGCAGGAGGGATGGCATTATGAATTGGAGGATACGGATCAGCCGTTGATTTATAACGGAGTTGTATATAATGAGATGAAGGGGGCATTTTCTTCACCGGAAAGCGTGCTGGACCGGTATACCAGAAAAGTTTTGTTCCCCGACACCTGTTATGGATTTGAATCAGGGGGAGATCCCTCGGAAATTCCCAATTTGACGTATGAAGAATTCCTGGATTTTCATAGAAAATACTATCATCCGTCAAACAGCTATATCTACCTCTACGGAAACATGGATATGGCGGAAAAGCTGGAATGGCTGGATCAGGAGTATTTGAGCCACTACGATAAGATGGAAATCGATTCGGAGATCAGGATGCAGAAACCGTTTGAAAAACCGGTGGAGGAAACTATTTTCTATTCCATTACGGACGGAGAATCGGAAGAACAGGCGACTTATCTGTCTGTCAGCGATGTTGTGGGAACGGATTTGGACCCCAAGCTCTATATCGCGTTTCAGATTCTGGAATACACGCTGATCGATGCGCCGGGAGCTCCTCTTAAACAGGCTCTTTTAGACGCAGGTATCGGGCAGGATATATTGGGCGGATATGACAGCGGTATATTACAGCCTTACTTTTCCGTCATTGCAAAAAATGCGGAAAGGGAGCAGAAGGGCGAATTCCTGGCTGTTTTAAAAGGTACACTGCGCAAGCTGGCGGACCAGGGGATTGACAGAAAGATATTGAAAGCCGGACTCAATTATTACGAATTCCGTTACCGGGAAGCAGATTACGGTTCCGCACCCAGCGGTTTGATGTATGGGCTTCAATGCCTGGACAGCTGGCTCTACGATGGCGATCCCATGATGCATCTGGAGTATCAGGACACCTTTGAATATTTGAAAAAAGTGGTGGATGAAGGTTATTTTGAAGATTTAATCCGCCAATATCTGCTGGATAATCCATTTGAGGCGTTGATCGCCGTCTGTCCTAAGAAAAATATGACGGCAGAAGAGGAACTCAAATTGTCTGAGAAAATGGCGGCTTACAAAGCTTCTTTATCAAAGGATGAAATGGACCGTCTAATAAAGCAGACAAAAGAATTAAAACTCTATCAGGAAACACCGTCCACCCAGGAAGAACTGTCCGTCATCCCTCTGCTTTCCAGGGAAGATATCGGCAGGGAGCCGGAAAAACTGATTTGGGAAGAAAAAGAGGTGGATGGAGTCAAGGTAATCCACCATGAAATGTTCACATCGGAGATCGGATATTTAAGGATTTTGTTCAATACAAACCGTGTGCCTGTAGAAGATCTGCCTTATGTCGGGCTGTTAAAATCAGTTTTGGGTTATGTGGATACGGAACATTATAATTATACGGATCTTTCCAGTGAAATCTATTTAAACAGCGGCGGGATCAGCTTTTCAGTCACCTCCTATCCGAATCTGAAAGATCCGGAGAATTTCTTTGGCGTTTTTCAGGCCAGCGCTAAAGTGATGTATGATAAGCTGGAATTTGGATTTGATATGATTAAGGAAATTCTGCTGAATTCCAGGCTGGGCGATGAAAAACGGCTGGGTGAGATTCTGGGAGAATGTAAATCCAGAGCCAAGATGAAGCTGGAGGGAAGTTTCCATTCGGCGGCAGTGGCGAGAGCTACGTCCTATTTCTCACCGGTTTCTTCCTTTAATGATATAACCGGCGGCGTGGGATATTATGAATTTTTGGAGCGCACCGTAAAAGAATATGAGAACAATAAGAAAGCGCTGATCAAAAAACTGGAAGAAGTGGCCCAAAAGCTGTTTACTTCGGATAATATGCTGATCAGCTATACGGCGGATGAAACAGGATATTCCTATCTGCCGAAGGCAGTGCAGAAGTTAAAGAACAGCCTGCCTGAGGGAAATGGAACCACGTATCCATATAGATTTCCGGCAGGCAATAAAAACGAAGGCTTTACAACCGCCTCCCAGGTCAATTATGTGGCCCGGTGCGGCAGTTTCCGCGGCAAATACGCCTATACGGGAGCCCTTAGAATTTTAAAAGTGATTTTAAGCTATGATTATCTTTGGATCAATCTGCGCGTAAAAGGCGGAGCCTATGGCTGCATGAGCGGTTTCGGGCGTTCCGGGGAAGGATATCTGGTTTCCTACCGGGATCCGAATTTAAAAGAGACGAACGGTATCTATGAGGGAATACCGGAATACCTGGAAAATTTGGATATTGACGAACGGGATATGACCAAATATGTGATCGGTACGATCAGCGATCTGGATATCCCCTATCCGCCTTCCAGCAAAGGCTCCAGAGGGCTGTCCGCCTATCTTTCAGGCGTGACTCCGGAGATGATGAGGGAAGAAAGAACACAGATTCTGGATGCAGACCAGGAAGATATCAGAAAACTGGCCGGGCTTGTTAAGGCTGTGCTGGATACAAAAAGCCTGTGCGTAATCGGAAACAAAGATAAAATAGAAGCTGAGAGAACGTTATTTAAAGAGGTGAAAAATCTCTATCATTCATAAGCTTTATAAAAATACAGATCGGGGTAAGGAATGGAAAACAATTTAAAATCAGGTTTTGTAACATTAATAGGAAGGCCGAATGTGGGAAAATCCACGCTGATGAACCATTTAATCGGGCAGAAGATCGCCATCACATCGGATAAGCCTCAGACCACCAGGAACAGGATACAGACGGTCTATACGGATGAAAGGGGCCAGATCATATTCCTGGACACTCCTGGCATCCACAAAGCGAAAAACAAGCTGGGCGAATATATGGTAAATGTGGCGGAGCACACGCTGAAGGAAGTGGATCTGATCCTGTGGCTGGTGGAGCCCACCACATTTATCGGAGCAGGAGAACGCCATATTGCGGAACAGCTGAAAAAGGTGAATACGCCTGTAATACTGGTTATTAACAAGATTGACACGGTAAAGAAACAGGAAGAGATCCTCACATTTATCGATACTTATAAGGATATCTGTGAGTTTGCCGAGATTGTGCCGGTGTCGGCTCTGAAGGATAAGAACACGGATCTGATGACGGAATTGATTTTCAAATATCTGCCTTACGGACCTCAGTTTTACGATGAAGATACGGTTACGGATCAGCCTATGCGGCAGATTGCCGCCGAACTGATCCGGGAAAAAGCGCTCCGCCTTTTAAATGACGAAATTCCCCATGGAATCGCTGTTACCATCGAAGTCATGAAGGAACGGGCCGACGGCATCATGGACATTGAAGCCAATATTGTCTGTGAACGGGATTCCCATAAGGGAATCATTATCGGAAAAGGCGGCAGCATGTTAAAAAAGATCGGAACTTCGGCAAGACGGGAGATCGAGGATCTTCTGGAAATGCAGGTGAATTTAAAATTATGGGTAAAGGTGCGCAAGGAGTGGCGGGACAGCGAATTATATATGAAAAACTACGGATATGATCCAAGGGATAATTAAATGCTGATGCGGTCATCAGGGTGTGCTTGAAAAGAAGTTTCGAACACACCCCGGACTGCGGGCGTGCAAAATAAAGCGCGCAGATGGGAGAAAAAGTGAGAGATGTTGTCAAAGTGACCGGCATGGTCATTAAATCGACTCCGGTGGGTGAATTTGATAAACGTCTGGTGATTTTATCCAGGGAACGGGGAAAGATCACTGCGTTTGCCAGAGGAGCCAAACGCCCTTCCAGCATGCTGATGGCTGCCAGCCGCCCGTTTTCATTCGGGCAGTTTTCCCTTTTTGAAGGAAGAGATGCATATAACCTTCAGTCGGCGGAAATCACCAATTATTTTGCCGATCTGGCTTTTGATATGGAAGGAGCCTGCTATGGGTCATATTTTCTGGAATTGGCGGATTATTACGCCAGGGAAAATATGGATGAAACCCTGCTTCTGAAGCTGGTTTACCAGTCTTTAAGGGCTCTGTTAAAAGAGGCCATTCCCAATCCTTTGGTTCAGCGGGTATTTGAATTAAAGGCGATGGTGATTAATGGGGAGTATACAGAGCATCCGCCCCGCAGGACGGGAGATTCCGCCAATTACGCCTGGGAATTTGTAGTCGCTTCTCCAATAGAGTCATTATATACCTTTACCCTGACTGATGAAGTATTAAAGGAATTTGCATCCTGTGTGGAAGCCAATAAGGCAAAGTTCATTGACCGGACATTTCATTCTCTGGATATACTAAAAACCTTAATTAATCCGGGCTAAGTATTGAAAATATTTGGAAAAGAAGGTATAATCCTCACTATATGCAAAAAAATGATTCAGATAGGGGTAGTATATGAAAAAAGTAAAAATTGCACTGGCTGCGTCCGCATTAGCAGTGATCTTGGCCGCCTGCGGCGGTAAACAGGGCTCGACCAGCACATTTTCACCGGATCAGGACAGTATTTTCGTGTCCAGGGAAGGCAGTTTCTCCAGTTCGCTGGTTGAAACCTATGATTCGGCCAATTATACCCAGGAAAAATTCCAGACTTTTGTGGATGATATCGTATCCTCTTATAATGAAGGAAAAGGGGCCGGAGCCTTATCCGCCAATGCGGAGGGGCAGGCAAAGCTTCCGGTTGCTGTTAAATCCTGTATTCTGGAAGGCGGGGCTGCCAAGATTATTTTCGATTATGCCAGCGGCGCCGACCTGATTGAATTTGCAAAAGACCAGCAGGATGCGGATAATCTGGCTGAAGGGCTGGAGTTTGGAAAGGCTTCTACTTTCCTTAACCAGGGTGCGCTTATGGAAGCTGTGTTTGTAACGCCGAAGGATGGAACCAATGTCAAACCGGAAAAACTGGTAAAGGCAGGGGAGAGCAGCTGTGTGGCAGTCGATGGGGCTGTTACCATCCAGACAGAGGGAAAGATCCAGTATGTGTCGAAAGGCGTGTCCTTACAGGATGATTTTACGGCTAAAACGCCGGAAGGAAGATCATATATCATTTTCAAATAGAAGAAAGAGGTTAAGCTGATTATGGAAAAGACGATGGAAAAAATTGTAGCGCTGGCTAAGAGCAGAGGATTTGTATATCCGGGTTCTGAGATCTATGGTGGTCTTGCCAATACATGGGACTACGGTAATCTCGGCGTTGAACTGAAAAACAATGTGAAAAAAGCATGGTGGCAGAAGTTTGTGCAGGAAAGTCCCTATAATGTGGGTGTGGACTGCGCAATCCTGATGAACTCCCAGACATGGGTGGCATCCGGACATTTAGGTGGTTTCTCTGATCCTCTGATGGATTGTAAAGCATGTAAGGAGCGTTTCCGCGCCGATAAGCTGATCGAAGATTATATGGCAGAGCATGAGATTAAGATCGAAGGTTCTGTAGACGCCTGGTCCCAGGAAGAGATGAAAGCCTATATTGACGACAATCATATCTGCTGTCCGAGTTGCGGAAAACATGATTTCACGGATATCCGCCAGTTTAATCTGATGTTTAAGACATTCCAGGGCGTTACGGAGGACGCTAAGAATACGGTTTATTTAAGACCGGAAACCGCTCAGGGAATCTTCGTCAACTTCAAGAATGTACAGAGAACTTCCAGAAAGAAAATTCCGTTTGGTATCGGTCAGATCGGTAAATCTTTCCGTAACGAGATCACGCCGGGAAACTTCACATTCCGCACCAGGGAATTTGAGCAGATGGAGCTGGAATTCTTCTGTGAACCGGGCACTGATCTGGAGTGGTTTGCCTATTGGAAACAGTACTGCATCAACTGGTTAAAATCCCTTGGAATCAAGGATGATGAGATGAGAGCCAGAGACCATGCGCCGGAAGAACTGTGCTTCTACAGCAAAGCCACAACCGATCTGGAGTTCCTGTTCCCATTCGGCTGGGGTGAATTATGGGGAATTGCCGACAGAACGGATTATGACCTGACCCAGCACCAGAATACCTCCGGTGAGGATATGACATATTTTGACGATGAGAAGAAGGAAAGATATATTCCATATGTGATTGAGCCGTCCTTAGGCGCGGACCGGGTGACATTGGCATTCCTCTGCGCTGCTTATGATGAAGAAGAGATCGGCGAGGGAGATGTGCGTACCGTACTTCATTTCCATCCGGCCATCGCCCCGGTGAAAGTCGGCGTTCTGCCTCTTTCCAAGAAACTGAATGAAGGCGCTGAAAAGATCTATGCAGAGCTTTCCAAGTACTACAACTGTGAGTTCGATGACAGGGGAAATATCGGAAAGCGTTACAGAAGACAGGATGAAATCGGCACTCCGTTCTGCATTACTTACGATTTTGAATCAGAGACAGATCATGCAGTTACGGTGCGTGACCGCGATACCATGGAACAGGTGAGAATTCCGATTTCAGAATTAAAGTCTTACCTGGAAGATAAATTTTCTTTCTAAAACAGAAAAGAATGACCAGATGGGAGCCGGAGATCCGGCTCTCATTTTCTGTAGCAGCGGATTTGGATATTAGATGAGGAGGCAGAATGAAAACCCTTAATTTGTTGGAAGACAATGTGAGAGCGTTGTTTTTAAAATATTTGATACCATCGGTCAGCGCGACTTTTGTGACGTCGATCTATATTCTGGCGGATACGGTGATGATCGGCCGCGGCGTGGGGGCAGTGGGGATTGCGGCGCTGAACCTTTTGCTGCCTTTATTCAGCCTGTTTTTCGGTACAGGAGTGCTGCTGGGAGTGGGCGGAGGCGTGCTGTTCTCCATTTCTAAAGGGAAGGGAGAGGAGCAGGAGGCTAAGGGATACTTTACGGTTGGATTCGTATGTGCGGTGCTTTTTTCACTGTTTTATGTGGCGGGCGGATTTCTTTTCTTCGAATCTGTTACCACTTTTTTAGGAAACAACGAATCCATGTCCGAATTGGTGGAACAGTATGGAAGAATCCTGGTGGCAGGGGCGCCGGCCTTTCTGTTTTCCGCTTTTTTACAGGCATTTGTCAGAAATGATAAGGCGCCGAAAGTGGCCATGGCTGCTGTGATCAGCGGAGGCGTGAGCAATGTGGTACTGGATTATATATTCATATTCCCCATGAAGATGGGAATGGCGGGAGCGGCGGCGGCAACCGTAATCGGATCTCTGGTTACAATTCTGATCTTGCTGTCCCATTTCTTTTCCCCGTCCAATACGTTGAAGTTTGCGGGAAAACTGTCAATTGGAAAGGCGGGAAAAGTGATTTCCAACGGTGTTTCCAGCTTTTTGATCGAGATGTCGGGCGGAATCATCATCTTTTTGTTTAACCGCCAGCTTTTAGCCTATGTGGGGAATCTGGGGGTGGTGGTTTACGGAATTATATCAAACAGCGCCCTGATTGTATCTTCGGTGAGCAATGGTATTGCCCAGGCGGCCCAGCCGCTGATGGCCGTCAATTTTGGGGCGGGCAATGAAAAGAGGATCAGGGAAACCAGGAAATATGCGCTGTCTGCTGAATTTGTGTCAGGAATTCTGTTCATGGCAGCGGGGCTTTTCTTTCCTCATGTGATTACGGAAATATTTGTCGAGCCGGATGAGATGATTTTGACGCAGGCCATACCGGCGGTCAGGGTTTATTTTCTGTCCTTTACGGCTATGGGGGCCAATCTTTTATTCAGCACTTACTTCCAGTCTGTAATGAAACCGCTTTATGCGCTTGTCATCTGCCTTCTGCGGGGAATTGTGCTCAGCGGCATCCTGGTTTTTCTTCTTCCGGCAGTATTTAGTGTGAACGGAATCTGGCTTACAATGCCGGTGACAGAGTTTCTCACTTTGGCTGTTTGCGTTCTGTTGAATATTCGTATATGCGAATCAAAAACAGATATGCGAAAATAACAGAATATGTAAGTGTTTACATCTTATTTTACTGAAAAATTACTAAATTTTTGCCAGGAAATGAAGAAAAAACCTTTACTAGATTTTGGTTTGTGATATAATGGACACAGACCGTTTGCGGGCTTTTTCTTTGTAAAGAGCACTGACAAGCGGAAATGAAAAACCAAGGTAGATGCCAGTCTACACAAACTTGAGGAGGAAATAACTTATGGCAAAATGGGTTTATTTATTTAAAGAAGGCAGTGCCGACATGAAGAACCTGTTAGGCGGTAAAGGTGCGAACTTAGCTGAGATGACCAATCTTGGTCTTCCGATTCCACAGGGCTTTACTGTAACGACAGAAGCTTGTACCGACTACTATACCAGCGGAAAGCAGATCACAGACGAAATCAAAGGTCAGATTTTCGAGGCCCTTGCAGAATTGGAAAAGGTCCAGGGCAAAAAATTCGGTGATACGGAAGATCCGTTACTGGTATCCGTTCGTTCCGGTGCCAGAGCATCCATGCCTGGTATGATGGACACCATCTTGAACTTAGGTCTGAATGACGTTGCTGTTGAAGGATTTGCAAAGAAAACAGGCAACCCAAGATTCGCATATGATTCTTACAGAAGATTTATCCAGATGTTCTCAGACGTAGTTATGGAGATGAGCAAGACTTTCTTCGAAGGCATTTTGGATGAAGTAAAAGAAGAAAAGGGCGCTAAGTTTGATACCGACTTAACCGCAGAAGATTTAAAAGAAGTAATTGCTAAATATAAAGCAATTTACAAGGACAAGATGGGTGAGGAATTCCCACAGGATCCAAAGGTTCAGCTTATGGAAGCTGTTAAAGCTGTTTTCCGTTCATGGGACAACCCACGTGCCATCGTTTACAGACGTATGAACGATATTCCTGGCGATTGGGGTACTGCTGTAAACGTACAGGCCATGGTATTTGGAAACATGGGCAATACTTCAGGTACAGGCGTTGCGTTTACACGTAACCCATCTACTGGTGAGAACGGTATTTACGGCGAGTATTTAATCAACGCTCAGGGCGAAGACGTAGTTGCCGGTATCCGTACACCACAGCCTATTACAAAATTAGCTGAAGATCTGCCTGAATGCTACAAAGAATTCATGGAGATCGCTCACAAACTGGAAGACCATTACCGCGATATGCAGGATATGGAATTCACAATCCAGGAAGGTAAATTATACTTCTTACAGACACGTAACGGAAAGAGAACCGCTCCTGCAGCTTTACAGATCGCTTGTGATTTAGTAGACGAAGGAAAGATCACTCCTGAAGAGGCTGTCTGCAGAATTGAAGCAAAATCCTTAGACCAGTTATTACATCCTACTTTTGATGCAGCAGCATTAAAAGCAGGCGAAGTGATCGGTTCCGCTCTTCCTGCATCTCCTGGTGCGGCAGCTGGTAAAGTTTACTTCACAGCAGAAGAAGCAAAAGCTCATCATGAAGCTGGTGAAAGAGTTATCCTGGTTCGTCTGGAGACATCTCCTGAAGATATCGAAGGTATGCATGCGGCAGAAGGTATCCTGACTGTTCGTGGCGGCATGACTTCCCACGCAGCAGTAGTTGCCCGTGGTATGGGAACTGCTTGTGTATCCGGATGCGGCGAGATCAAGATCAACGAAGAAGAGAAACACTTCGAACTTGGCGGACACAGCATTAAGGAAGGCGATTATATCTCCTTAGACGGTTCCACAGGTAAGATTTATCTTGGCGACATCGCTACACAGGAAGCTACTGTAAGCGGCAACTTCGGAAGACTGATGGAGTGGGCAGACCAGTTCAGAACCCTCAGTGTAAGAACCAACGCAGATACTCCTGCAGATACTTTAAATGCAGTTAAATTAGGCGCAGAAGGCATCGGTCTCTGCCGTACAGAGCATATGTTCTTCGAGCCGGAAAGAATTCCGAAGATCAGAAAGATGATCCTTTCCGATACCGTGGAAGCAAGAGAAGAAGCTCTTAACGAATTGATCCCATTCCAGAAAGGCGATTTCAAGGCTATGTACAAAGCTCTGGAAGGAAGACCAATGACCGTTCGTTATTTAGATCCGCCTCTGCATGAGTTCGTTCCTACCGATCCTGAAGATATCAAAGCATTAGCAGAAGATATGGGAATGACACCAGAGCAGGTTAAATCCAAATGTGATGATCTCCATGAGTTCAACCCAATGATGGGTCACAGAGGATGCCGTCTGGCAGTTACCTATCCTGAAATCGCTAAGATGCAGACAAGAGCCGTTATGGAAGCTGCTATTGAAGTGAAGGAAGAGTGCGGCTACGATATCGTTCCGGAGATCATGATCCCGCTGGTTGGCGAGAAGAAAGAATTAAAATATGTGAAAGACATCGTTGTAGAGACAGCAGAACAGGTTAAGAAGGAAAAAGGATCTGATATCCAGTATCATATCGGTACTATGATTGAGATTCCTCGTGCAGCTTTAACAGCTGATGCGATTGCTGAAGAAGCAGAATTCTTCTCATTCGGTACAAACGACTTAACACAGATGACATTTGGCTTCTCCCGTGATGATGCAGGTAAGTTCTTAGATTCTTACTACAAAGCTAAGATCTATGAATCAGATCCATTTGCAAGACTTGACCAGACAGGTGTTGGACAGCTTGTTCAGATGGCAGCAGACAAAGGAAGAAAGACAAGACCTGACATCAAGCTGGGTATCTGCGGCGAGCATGGCGGAGATCCTTCTTCTATCGAATTCTGCCATAAGGTTGGATTGAACTATGTATCTTGTTCACCATTCCGCGTTCCGATCGCAAGATTGGCAGCGGCTCAGGCAGCTCTTAACAATAAGTAAGCATTTGGCAAGAGGGAATTGTTTCATATAGTGTGTTTATATAGACGAGTTATTTGGTATTTTATCAAATAGCTCGTCTTTTTGTTTGTTTTCACGAGAAAACAAATAAAGCTGAAGGATCCTGGCGAATGTTCATTTTTTAATTTTAATGAAGGTACAGAAATGGAGATCAAGGCATTTACTCCTGTTTCGTTTCGCTATGACAATAGTGAATTTTGGGATGCAGACTGGATAGAAATCCCGGAGCGGTAACTTCGGGATTTCTATTCGTAATTGAAGATTCCGGTTTTCTATATTGTAATTCTCCTGTATAATGCTAGTAGGAATATGCAGCCTAAACCATTACAGGAGGAAAACAAATGATTAAGAAGACATCTCAAATGCTGGCGATTCCTGCCCGCGAAGAGGATTTAAAACAACTGGATGACATGATGAAACGGTTGGAAGGGGCCGCAGGCTTCAACGTGATATCAACGGATTTTAACGATGAGACATTGGAATTAGAAGTGGATTACATAGATGACATTTATAAAGTCCAGGTTTATCCGATCTCCTTCCAGCTTCCGGAATTCTACCGCTGCCAGCATCTGTTCCCTGATGTGGATATAGAGGCGCTGCAAGAGGCTGAGATGGGATTAGCGGTGGAAATGGAGTTTGGTGATGAGGCGCTTCCATCTTATCATCTTCAGTTAAAGGTGATTCATACCATGCTGCCGGATGCATTGGCGGTTTTGGACGATAGTTCGGAAAAGATTCTTTCAGGTCACTGGGTTGCGCTGGCGGCTGAATCCGGTGTATTACCGGCTCCCCGCTATATCTATACTGCTCAGGCCGTATCAGGAGACGACGACTGTGTATGGCTGCATACCCATGGACTGAACCGATGCGGCCTTCCGGAATTAGAAGTGCTCAATTCCAATAAGGAAACATATCAGTTCCATTATAATGTATTGGAGACGCTGGCAAACCGCCTGCTGGAATTGGAAGAACCTTTAGAGCCGAAGGAGCCCTTTTACCTTGCCAGACTGACCCAGGATGAGGCGCTTATGATAACACTAGTGGATTGGGAAGAGGCGGTTGCTCTCTATGATATAAATATGCTGGGGGGAACTGTGGACAGGGCCGATGGACATAATGAAGATACCTGTGCTATATTTGTATATCCTTCGGAAGAGGCTTACAACAAAGGAGAGTATGAGCCTCTAATGATTTACGATGAGCTTCTTAAAGGGAATGCCATTTATATGATATCAAATGCTGAGACACAGCGCATGAAGGAACTGGCGGCTGAAAGGCTGGGATACATGATTTCTGCATTGGAACATGGAGATTGTCATATTCTCGTCAAACTGGGGCTGACTATTGACCTTCAGCACCGTACTGAAAACAATCAATATGAGCATATCTGGTTCGAACTTCTGAAGGCAGAAGGGGACGGGATCTGGGCCAAGCTGACCCAGGAACCGTATTATATAGCGGGACTGCATGAGGGTGACGAAGGATGGTATACCTTAAAAGAGATCACGGATTGGATAATCTATACGCCTGAAAGGCGGATAATGCCAGATGATGTTTATCTGCTGGAAATTGCATTTAAGTAACCGGTAAGAAAAAAGGCTGGAAAGCGGCCGGGAACCGGGAATCCCCCGATGGCTGGAAGCGGCTGGACCGGGGCGGCGGAGGGCAGCAGACAAAGGATTCCGGCTGCGGGATTCGGAGTTAAGATTTTCTAAGGCCCTGGAATTTTGCTAAAAACGCAGATCAAAATAAAACAACTCGCGATAAAGCCGCTCAAACAATTTTATTTTGATCTGCAACGCAAAATTCCAGGACCTAAGAAAAACTAAAACTCCTGCAAACGCAGCCGGAATCCTTTGTCTGCTGCCCTCCGCCTCCCCGGTCCAGCCGCATCCAGCCATCGGGGGATTCCCGGCTCCCGGCCGCTTTCCGGCGTATGCCCGCCACTACCCTTTTTCCCTCTCTAATGATAAAAACAGGTCATTGGGGGCAAATAACATGCTGTTCGTCGTCAATCCTCCATTTCTTTGATTTCATACCGTATAATCCAGTTATCAGATGAAAGAAAGCGCAGGATTAAAAAGCGCTAAAGAAAAATAAAATGGCGGAGGCATTGTATTATGAAAGTATGGAGCAGAATATTTGTGATAGGAATGGCAGTAAGTTTATGTTTAACAGGGTGTTCCTCAAAACATGGGGAAGAATCAGGGGATAAGGAGAAAGCGCTGAGTACGGTCAGCAAAGAAAAAACTGAAAATGGATATGATATTTTTGTTATGCCTTATTCGGACGGAGAATGGTGCTCTGGCGTTGGTTCGGAGGTTACAGGATTTGATAATATAGATGAAGAGTACGGGAACATTACGATTCGGAGGGAAAAGCTGAACGGTGACTATGAATATACAGATATTCATATACCCTGTACATTAGGGGAATTGGAGGACTGTGGATTCAGGTTTAAGGAGCCGCTTGACCAGGTGACTTCCGATATCAGCCATAACATCGATCTTCCGGGGGAACCCAGTATTTCTCTGTACTGTGTAAAGAATAGCTATAAAAAAGGAAAATACAAGGATTTGAAAGAAGATAAACTGGGCAATTATGTGGTTGAGAAATTTGCAGTAACAGATGATTACAATGGTGATGTTACTTTTTACCAGGGATTGAATGCGACATGGGGAATGTCCGGTTTTACCCAGTATTTTGGATTGGACAGTGAAGAGGAAAATGATATGATCTGCTCGCTGACCAAAGAAGGTTACACTCCAACGGCACATGGAATATCGGCATACAAAGAATATCTTCAGGGTAATACGGACGTAATCAGAACGATTTCGGTCGATTATGATTTGATGACAACCGCCAATTTACTGGGAATGAGTTATTAAACCGTAGATGAGACGGGAAGGGGCACTGTAATATCGAATAATTGCAGAAAGAAAAATGAACTGACTTTTAGGTAAAAGCAGTTCATTTTTCATCTTTTGTATATTTTATCACATCCGGGATATCGCATTGCAGAGAATTACAGATATCATTCAGCGTATTCAAGGTGATGCTGCGGTCATGCTTTAAATTATCCAGAGTACCGCGGCTCATATTGTATTTGTTGATTAAATCATAGGTTGTGATCTTCCTGTTTTTCAATGTCTGCCACAGCGGTTCAAATGTTATCATCTACTCACCTCATAAAACTATTGTACGAGGGAAACTTCAGGTTGAATATTCCCCAATATGTGGGTATACTGTTAAAAAGAGGAGATATGTATGAGGAAGACCGCAGCAGTATATTTCATGATATTATTTGTGTTTATGGGAATGAGTGTATATGAAGCGGGGAACTTAGGGACAGCCGTCACAGCAGGGAAGGGATTTGAGATTAACAGCAGTTATATCAGCTGTAATGGCGGATATAAGGATACCCGCATTCATGTGGTTTTAACAGAAGAATCAGATGATATGGAGAGGCTGTTCCAGGAAATAAGGGAGTTTCATGATAATATGAATGGCAAGCCGGACAAGCTGGTCATTTATCTGTATGAAAGCAGAGAGAAACTGTCGGCTGATGAATATGTGGAGACGGCCGTATTCGCGGATGGAGAATAATCAGGGACGGAAATCCCTGATTATTTGATTGACCATAGCAGGGGTTACCTGGCTGTATAATTTGTCGTTTACCAATACGTTGGGACCTTTGGCGCAGTTGTGGATACACTGGCAGGTATTCAGGTAAAAAAGGTTATCTTTTGTTACCTGGCCTTTCTGCACATTGAGCAGGATTTCAAATTCATGAAGTACGGTTAACGCGCCCTTCGATGAGCACCGTCCGTCTGTGCAGACCCTGATTTCGTATAAATAGGGCTGTTCTTTTAAACTGGGGTAGCGTTTGATCACAGCGTCAATATAAGTGGATTTTAAGGCGAGCCGTTCGGAAATCATTTGTTTTACGGATTCCGGAATATATCCTTTTGCCTCCTGGATTTCACGCAGCAGGGGAAGCAGTTTTTCCGTATTGGCCATATCACAGTCCTTTTCATAATAGGTGAAAATTTCCTGTAAAATCTCATCCATGTCAGTCATATTTTCCTTTCCTGGTACACTGATATAATAAAGTTATTTTACAGAGGGCAGGAGAAAAAGGCAAGGGGGATTTAATGGAAGAAATACAGGATATTTTGAATCGTTCCTATTTCGCAGTTTTTTACCAGCAAACCATAAGGCTGATCTGTATCTTGTGTGAGGAATGGCGAATGAAATGATAAAAAAATATCAAAAACCTTATTGTAAGTATCAGGTTTATTTTATATAATTATGATAGACACTGAAGCAAAATATGATATAAGGTTGTGCAATATGTTAAAAACGAATAATCTCAATGTTAAAAAAATGACGATTGGTCAAATGGCAAATCTGAACCATGTTTCGGAGCAGACCCTGCGCCTGTATGACCGTGAAGGGCTGTTGTCGCCTCTTTACCGGGATGAGAAGACGGGGTACCGGTATTATGATATCCGTCAAAGTGCCCAATTGGACACGATTCAATACATGAAAGCGCTGGGAATGTCCTTAAAAGAGATTAAAATCCATATGAAAGACTGGGATATGGGGCGGATCAAGCAGCTGCTCAGGCAAAACAGGGATGCAATTGATGAGAAGGTGCGGGAACTGAATCTTCAAAAACGGGCCATAGAACGGGCTCTTGACAGCTACGAACGGTATGAATCCGCGCCGCCTGACGGAGCTATTGTGATGGAATATATTCCAAAGCGGCAGATGTACGTGACCAATACGAAGATTAATTTTTACGATTATGATATTGCGGAATATGAAAAAGTGCTGCGGATTTTAAAAGAAGACATGGCAGATCACAAGATTTCGCCGTTTTATTTTGCAAATGCGGGTACAATTTTGCGGAAAGACCGGTTTTTGAAAAGAAATCTGTATTCTACCGAGGTATTCGTGTTTGTGGACAGGGAGTATGTGGCGGATGAACTGATCACCTGGATTCCTGCCAGCACCTACCTCTGTATTTACTGTGACCGTTTTGAAAAGGAGAAGGAGTACATTGACCGGCTTTTAGCGGAGATAGAGGCCAGGAATTATATCGTAACAGGAGATTATATCTGTGAAGTGATTGTGGAAATGCCTCTTGATTATGCGGAACGGGGGATGTTTCTGCGCCTTCAGATACCGGTACGCCTCAATTGAGATATTGTTAAAATGCCCTAATAATTAATCGGGAAATTGGCAATAATGCTCAATAGACTTGATACTCCGTATAAGCCTTATAATAAAGATAACAATTAATTTGATTTCATGGAAAGGATGGAGCTGCGATGATGAATTACGAAAAGATCCGTGTGGTACAGTACGGATGCGGAAAGATGGCAAAGTATATTTTGAGATACCTGTATGAGAAAGGTGCTGAGATTGTAGGAGCCATTGACGTCAATCCTGAGGTTGTGGGGATGGATGTGGGCGATTTTGCCGGACTTGGTTTTAAACTGGGCGTAACCATCAGAGATGATGCGGATGCGGTTTTGGATGAATGCGATGCGGATGTGGCCGTTGTCACCTTATTCAGCTTTATGGAGGATGTATATCCTCATTTTGAAAAATGTGTATCAAGAGGAATTAATGTGGTCACCACCTGTGAAGAGGCGATCTATCCGTGGACAACCGCTTCTTCCATCACAAATAAACTGGATCTTTTGGCAAAGGAAAACGGATGCACCATCGTAGGCGCGGGGATGCAGGATATTTACTGGATCAACATGATCGGCTGTGTGGCTGGCGGAGTGCACAGAATCGACAGAATTGAAGGGGCGGTAAGCTATAACGTGGAAGATTATGGCCTGGCTTTGGCAGAAGCTCACGGAGCCGGTTTGACACCGGAAGAATTCGAGGCTCAGATCGCGCATCCCACCACTTTGGAACCGTCTTATGTATGGAACTCCAATGAAGCGCTCTGCAACAAGATGGGCTGGACGATCAAATCCCAGACTCAGAAATGTGTTCCTTATTTCTATGACACAGATCTCTATTCTTCAACCCTGGGCAAAACCATTCCGAAAGGGAATTGTATCGGAATGAGCGCAGTGGTGACGACAGAGACGTTCCAGGGCCCGGTGATTGAAACACAGTGTATCGGAAAAGTTTATGGACCGGATGATGGAGATATGTGTGACTGGAAGATCATAGGAGAACCTGACACCACATTTTATGTGACAAAACCAGCTACGGTAGAACATACCTGTGCGACCATCGTAAACAGGATTCCGACGATTCTTAACGCGCCGGCCGGATATGTTACGGTAGAGAAACTGGAAGATGTACAGTATATGACATATCCGATGCACATGTATCTGGATGAATAAAAAGTTTGGAATGAGAGACAGAGAGAAATAAGGGCCGCAGGGCCGGAAACGTGTTTGATTTTCCGGCCCTGCGGCCTGCTTGTGTTTATCCGGGGGCGGGCAGAAAACACTTTTCTATGGATACCAAATACGGTATAATAACAGAGGGCATGTCTTAGTATGCATATCCCGGTTATGCCCATGGTTTTTATGGAATGCATTTTTAAACCATAATAAGGAACAGAAGAAAGACAGACTGGAGGAGATTTTTTTGAAAATTATCATTTCCCCTGCAAAAAAGATGAATGTGAAGGATGACAGCCTGGAGATAAGCGGCCTGCCCTGTTATCTGAAAGAAGCCGGGCTGTTGATGGAGTATATCAGGGGACTGAGCTATGAAGAGGCAAAAAATGTTTGGAAATGCAATGATAAAATTGCCGCCCTTAATTATGACCGTTTTGTACATATGGACTTAAAAAAACGGCTGACGCCTGCTGTTTTATCCTATGAAGGGATTCAGTATCAGTATATGGCGCCGGATGTGTTCAGTCAGAAAGAACTGGATTATGTACAGAAACATCTTTACATCCTGTCCGGTTTTTATGGTGCCCTTTCTCCGTTAGAGGGAATTGTGCCGTACCGTCTGGAGATGCAGTCTAAAGTGGATATCCGCACAGGAGAAGCGCATTTTCAGGACCTGTATCATTTTTGGGGGAATAGGATTTACCAGAGGGTGACGGAAAATGACCATGTGATTATCAATCTGGCTTCCAAAGAGTACAGCAGAGCGGTTGAAGCATTTCTTGAGCCGGATGATGTGTTTATCAACTGCGTCTTCGGCTGTATGGAGAAGGATAAAAAGGGCAACGATAAAGTAAAGGTCAAAGGAACCGAGGCTAAGATGGCCCGGGGAGAGATGGTCCGGTTTATGGCGGAACGGGAGATTGAAGACCTGGACGGAATTAAGGCTTTCAACCGTTTGGGCTATTCATTTTCTGAAGAACGTTCGGACAAAACAAATTTTGTATTCATATCAGAAGGGAATAAGGCATTGAATGCCGCAAAAAGATAGGAGAGAGATCATGTTAGAAGCAGGAACAAAAGCACCGGATTTTGTGCTGAATGACAAGGACGGAAAGCAAATCCGGCTTTCCGATTATCTGGGAAAAAAGGTGGTATTGTACTTTTATCCGAGGGACAATACTCCGGGATGTACCAAAGAAGCCTGTGCATTTGCAGGCGCTTATGAGGGGTTTCGCAGCAAAGATATCGTGGTGATCGGCGTCAGCAAGGACAGTGAAGCTTCCCACAGGAAATTTGCGGAAAAGCATAATCTGCCTTTTATCCTCGTTTCAGACCCCCAGTTACAGGTCATACAGGCATACGATGTATGGCAGGAGAAAAAACTCTACGGCAAGGTGGGCATGGGAGTTGTGCGCTCCACCTATATCATTGATGAAAATGGAGTGATTGAAAAGGTATACCCCAAGGTAAAACCGGATACTAATGCAGGTGAAATTCTGGATTATCTTGAAAACAAACAATAAAGCCAGGTAATAGTTCAGGACGATGAGCCGTTCTGAACTGTTACAAAACCAGAAGAAATAATAAAATAAAAGGCCAAAAAGCACCGCTGTGAGCAGATTCTTGCAGCGGTGTTTTTTAATTATTACATAATGTAATGAATAAATGAAATACATGCATTTGAATTATATTCCATTGGCGATTATAATTAAGTTATCGATAAAGGAATATGCATATCCCAATAAAAACTCTATTGTCGTTTACAAGACAGAATGCGAGGAATTATGGATTTAGAGAAATATAAAAAAAGCTATGAAGAACTGCAGCAGATGCAGAGGACGAAAAATCTGGATTATTATGCACACCCATCCAGATATTATGTAAAACCGTTCCGGATCATCGGAGATGTTTATTATATCGGGGATCAGAAGGTGTGCTCTCATCTGATCGATACGGGGGACGGCCTGATCGTATTTGACAGCGGTTTCCAGCATTCCATTCACCTGATGGTACAAGCGGTGTGGGAGTGTGGATTTAATCCAAAGGATATTAAGTATATCATCCATTCCCATGAACATTTTGACCACATCGGCGCCGCTAATGATTTTAAGGATCTGTATGGTACGAAGCTGGTGATAAGCAAGGAAGGGGCAGATGTGTTTCGGAACAGGCCGGAACTGGTTTATATGGAAGCCTGCCCTTATCCTTATGCATCCATATTTGAACCGGATATGGAATTGGAGGACGGGCAGGTTTTCACACTGGGGCATACCTCAATCCGATGTGTACATACGCCGGGTCATTCTCAGGGAGTGATGAGCTTTTTCTTCGATACGGAAGAGAACGGACAGGTTTATCACGTGGGGTATTTCGGAGGCGCAGGCTACAATACCCTTTATAAACAGGCATTGATCCATGATGGCCTGCCTCTTAGCTGCCGGCAGCAGTTTTTAGATTCCTTAAAGAAGGTGAGAGGGGAGCAGGTGGATGTGGTTTTGGGAAATCATCCGAGACAGAATGAAACGTTGGAGAAACGGAAGAGGATGCTGGAAAAACCGGATGAGAATCCGTTTTTGGATCCGGAGGAGTGGATCAGGTTTATTGATATGCTGACGGGGCAGTTCCAGGCATTTATAGACGCAGGAAACTAAAAAAATAATAACAGGGGGATTTATTATGTCACCAATGATAGTGGCCGCCATTATATTGGCAGCAGTTGTATTTATGTTTTTCAGTCCCAGATTTCCAAACGCAGTAGTGGTTGTGATCGGTACGGTTGCAATGGCGCTGGCTGGATTTTTACCGGTAAAGACCGCATTTAACTATTATACATCCAGCTCCATCATTCTGATGGTGGGAATGATGATTGTAGGAGGCGGAATGTTCCATACCGGTTTTGCCGGATGGCTTGGCAGGAAGATTGTCAGCATAACGGGAAAAGGGGAGAGGAGCCTGCAGGTGGTAGCGATTGTATCCGGATGGATTCTGTCATCTGTGTGCAGCGGCTCCGCATCCCTGATGATTTTATATCCTATTTTTTGTTCCATCTGCCTGGCGGCGGGCATTTCTGTCAACAGGATTCTTCTGCCTTTATTTGCCGGTATTGGCATGGGATCTTTTATGACCCTGGCCGGTTCAGGAATGTGTTCGGCAACGGCATCCATTTTGATAGAAAGCGGATACAGAGGATGGGAATTTTTAGAACCGGCATGGTATGGGCTGCCCAGGGCTTTGTTTGGGATTCTGGTGCTGTTCTTTATCATGCACAAATTCCTGCCAACAACCTATGTGGCGCCGGATGAAGCCGAGGCCGCTAAGGCAGAAAATCTGCCGAAAGAGTTAAATGGAAAAATGATGATTTCCTGCGGCATTCTGGTGCTCACCATTGCAGGTATGGTGGTGAATTCAGACATTTGCCCCATGTATATGTGCGCGGCCATCGGAGGCGTGGCATCTGTACTTTTAGGCTGTCTGAATCAGAAACAGATGTTTGCCAGCATTAACTGGAGTACCGTGTTCCTGATCGGCGGTATGACCGCAGTGGCAAAAGGTGTGGAAAGCAGCGGGCTTGGAAACGCCATTGCAGAGGGGATCATGGGGATTGCAGGCAACAGCGCATCACCGTTTATGATTATTGTGGTGATCTATCTGGCTACCGCGCTGATCACACAGTTTATGTCCAATAACGCTGCGGCTTCCCTGATGGCTCCTATTGGAATCGCCATCGCACAGTCCATGGGAATTGAACCATATGCATTTGTTGCGGCTGCCCTGTTCGGAAGCGCAATCGGATGTCTCACACCTATGGCAACACCGATTCTGGCCTTTATTATGGAAGGCGGACATTACAGCCCGAAAGAGATATTCAAATGGGGGCTTCTGGAATGCGCATGCAGTATTGTGGTGGCATTCATCGTGATACCAATCGTCTGGCTGTAAATGGGAAAATGAGTTATAATGGTATTCAGCTATAGGAAAATACCAGGGAAAGGACTCACATGAACAGTAAGGATTACGCATATATAGTGGAAATTGCCAGACAGGGCAGTATATCGAAGGCGGCAGGCCGGCTGTATATCACTCAGCCGGCCCTGAGCCGTTTTCTGCAGAGAACAGAGGAGGAACTTGGCACGCCTCTGTTCTATAAGGCAGGAAAACAGCTGGTGCCTACGGCTGCCGGAGAGTGTTATTTAAAACATGCGGAGGTTATTTTACAGCAGAATCTGAAGATGCAGGAAGAACTGGACCAAATCATTCATAATAATACGAATGTGATAAAAATAGGCGCATCCGGCAGCCGGGGAGAATTTTTAGTTTCCTGGCTCCTTCCTCTGTTTTATAGGAAATACCCGGAATATCGGACGAAATTGACATTGAACAGAAAGGATACTCTGCTGCAGATGTTGGACAAACATGAGCTGGATGTGGTTTTTGTCAATACGGCTGCCGAGCCGTTAGAATATATCTGCTGTCATATTGCCAGAGAAGATATGGTTTTGCTGGTCAATGACGGCCATTTTCTGCTTGATGAAGCGGTGGTGAAGGAGGGCTGCCGTTATCCATTTGTCAGGGCAGAAAGCTGGAAAGACTGTCCGTTTATCATACCGGCCGCCAGCATGAACACCGGGCAGTTTATGAGAAGTTATCTGAAACATTTAAATTTCAATCCTCCGGTGGTCAGTGAAATTGAGCATTTGGGGCTGATCTTTTCAGCAGTTGAAAATAAAATGGGGATTTCCATTGTGCCGTCCATGCCTCATATGTCCGTATTCTGCAAACGCCTTCATTACCTTTCGTTGGAGGGGGAAGAAAATGGAATATGGAATTTTTCAGCGGTGATCAGGCCGGATACAGATGTATCGAAAGGAATCCAGAAACTGATCAATACTGCAAAGGAGGTATATGCAGCCGTCGTTCAGGAGAAGCCGTAGGAAAATCCGGCTTTAAAAGTTTGCGGTCAGGTGAAAAAAATTTGATATTTTTATAAAAGCACTATATAATAATATCCGGATGAATAAAAACAGGAGAAAATTGACATGAAAAAACAGTTACTTTTAGCGATGCTGATCGCAGTTACAGCTTTATCCGGATGTAAGAGTGCGGAAAAAACAGAACAGACCCAGCCTCAAACCCAGTCTCAGACAGAAGCAGAGGAAAGCAGCAAAGCCGTTTCAGACGGTGAAAAGCCGCAGATTAAAATTTATGTAAAGGATTATGGAACGATTACCGCAGAGCTGGAGCCGGATGCAGCGCCGGTTACAGTGGAGAATTTTGTAAGCCTTGCAAAAGAAGGATTCTATGACGGCTTAACTTTTCACAGAATCATGAGCGGATTCATGATTCAGGGCGGTGACCCTCTTGGGACCGGAATGGGCGGTTCGGACCGGAATATAAAAGGGGAATTTTCCAAAAACGGAGTGGACAATCCTCTATCCCACACCAGAGGAGCCATTTCCATGGCGCGTTCCCGGGATATGGACAGCGCCAGTTCTCAGTTTTTTATTGTTCATGAGGACAGCGATTTCCTGGACGGTGAATATGCCGCGTTCGGTTATGTGACGGATGGGATGGATGTGGTGGATAAGATCTGCGAATCGGTGAAGGCTGAGGATAATAACGGCACAGTGAAAAAGGAAAACCAGCCGGTTATTGAGAAGATTGAAGTTGTGGAGTAAAATTAAAAGAGCAACATGACGCACTGTTGTCATGTTGCTTATTTTATTATATAGAAGAAGCTGGAAAGAGTTAGAGAGTGTTTGAAAATTCATTTCTGCCATCTGCACGTCCCACTTTGCTGTTTGCGCCGAATTCAGGTTACATAGCCCGCTATGCGCCCTTCATTCGGGACAAATCTCCCACAAAGCAATTTTCAAACACACTCAAGAACATGATTCCGGCAAAATAAACGGACAGGAAGTAAGGGGGAGATATCCATGATTGAATCAAGATGCGGAATATTATGCAGCGAATGCGCTTATCGTGAGCAGATGAACTGTAAAGGATGTGTCCAGATCGATAAGCCGTTCTGGGGGGAAAGCTGCCCTGTAAAATCATGCTGTGAACCGAAAGGCACAAAACACTGCGGCCAGTGTAAGGAATTTCCATGTGATCTGCTGAATCAATTCGCTTATGATGAAAAGCAGGGGGATGATGGGAAACGCATCCGCC
>JAGZXV010000337.1 GCA_018378255.1 Clostridiaceae bacterium
CACCCTTGCCGTCAGCTATCTGCTTGGCACTACCTACCTGCATTATGGACTTTCACCTTTTAGATTGTGGCCCGGCCGGGCATACTTCACGGTAAACTCTTTATGGACTTTACCGTTCAGGGGCATCTCAGAAACAGATTTGGTTTTCAGTTTCTGCCCGCCTTTTTCCATCCCTGCAGCCTAAGTACCCCTAACGGTTTCCAGACGGTTTTCATCACCGCCGGATTCTACCCACCCGTCCGGTCCCAAAACTCCCGCCCTTCGGCCGCCGCCTCGCCCCGCTTTCCTGCTGGTTTTCTCAGGCTGGGCTAATGGAATGTGATTTTGCAGTCAACGGTTTTTAACATCAAGCCTCAAGGCATTTTCGAAAATGCCTTGAGGCTTGATATTAATCTCTATGTTATTTACATAAATGTTATACGTTAAAGCATTTTCGAAAAAGAATTGACGTTTTACTGTTAAACCCCTTGTTAATGAATCAATAAAGATTCGCCTTTTTATTGATTATCCGGCCTCAAGTGTTACAATATTAGTATCAGAAACAGATAATCAATTACGTAAGGAGGGCTTGTTATGCAGGAAGTTTATGATTTTTTGAAGAAATGCAACACTTATTTTCTGGCCACTATGGATGGGGATCAGCCCAGGGTGCGGCCTTTTGGGACTATCCATTTGTTTGAGGAGAAGCTATATATCCAGACCGGAAAGGTTAAGGATGTTTCAAAACAGATGATTGAGAATCCCAAGATTGAAATCTGCGCGTTTGACGGTAAGGAATGGCTTCGGATTCAGGCCGCGGCAGTGGAAGATGACCGTGTGGAGGCCAGAATCAGCATGTTGGATGCATATCCGAATTTGAAAGCCATGTATTCTCCTACAGATGGAAATACCCAGGTGTTTTATTTAAAGGATGGGATTGCAACGTTTTCTTCCTTTACGAGCAAACCGAGGACAGTGACATTTTAAGCGATGTCTAAAATGATGTCTGGAGTTTGGGATTATAGTATTCGGATGGCAGAAGGAGAACCTACATATGCATAGAATGCTGTTGAAAAGATGGAGAGCCTGTTTGGTGATAATCATTTTAATGCTCTGTACCGCATCGTGCGGCTTGGCCGGACGAATCGGCAGCGGCGATGTTAAGACTGAGGCGGAAACGAAAAAAAGGGCAGACGTGCGGGAAAAATCAACGGAATCGAAAACAGAGGAAACGGAAGAGGCAGAAAGTAAAGCTGTAAAGGAGAAGGGCGGAGAAGCTCAAAACACAGAGGCAGCGAATACTGCAGAAACTTCATCTGAGGATCAGGAGCAGAATGGGATTTTATTGACAGATGCGTCTATAAAAGTCATTGATGAAGCCGGCAATACGATTATCTCTGAAGGCCAGATCGCCTCGGCCGTATTAAAAAAAATAGGTACGCCCGGTGAGGAGTTCTATACGGTTGAGGTTTGCCTGACAGAGGAAGGCGCCCAATTGTTTGCCGGGTTTACGGAAGAGAATATTGGCAAACTTGCATCGATATTGTATGATAATAAGGTTTATGAGCAGTCGGTGATCATGACTGCGGTGACAGGCGGGAAATTCCAATTTGGCTTTCTGACGTTAAAGGAGGCAGATAAACTTTCGAATAACAGAATTTCCCAAAGCGGAGAATCAAAAGGCAGCCACCTCCAAAACAGTGGGGATTCATTGATTGATAAAAACATTTTTATGCCCAGTTCCCCTGCAAATTGGAAGTCAATTCTTTCCGGCGACAGTAAAGTTAAAATTTATGATGCCAGAGACGGGGAGTGGGTAAAAAAGGAGAACCATGAGAAATTCCTGATAAATGGCGTATATGTGTCTTCAGCTTATGTGAAAGAGGATGATTTTACTTATTATTGGGTTAATTCTTCAGGAAATAAAGGTCTGGGAGGTTCCATGGAACTCACACCGGATTACCGTCTGGTAAACTTTTACCCCGGAACCACTGATTTGCGCAGTTTAGAACTGTCGGAAGTAACACACAGCGAATTATATCCGGCCATTGTCAATACAATTTTTACCGACTGTTTTTTCGACGAATTTACATTGTTTCCAAAGGGACAATGGGATAATGGGTTATTTTATCATTATGATTTTAATACCAATGCCATCGGCCACATTAGCATGGAAATTGATAACTATGACAAGAGAGATGAGTTTACCTTCGAACTAACCATGAGCAGGCAAACCGAAAACTATAATGACAGGTTAAACTGTGTTTTAAAACTTTTAGAACCCCTCGCTGACCTGGATCATATTGTAAATGCGATTGATATGTTTGATTACAGCAGCTCAGAGACGCAGACCTTTGTTGTTGATGGATATTATTTTGAGATCAAGGTTATATATAGGCCGTATCCCCATGGCAACAACCTGTTCATCTGCAACTATTAAAATTGATATGGACTGAAATAAAATGTCCCGGAGTATATTTGAAATCTGATTTCCGCCAACTGTATATTACAGATGGCGGAGTGGATTTTCAAACATATTCCGGGACATCAGTTGTCCTGCTTTTCTTTCATGGGAACCGGAACCAATTCAGGAGGAAGAGAAGCGCCTTTTACGCTTACCACTGCGCTGGCCACCTGGTTGGCATAGACGATGGCTTCCCGTAGGGGGATATCCTTTGTCAGACAGGCAAGAATTGTACCGATATGTGAATCCCCGGCACCGATGGTATCCACCACTTCTTTTGCCGCCACGCCCGGTACC
>JAGZXV010000061.1 GCA_018378255.1 Clostridiaceae bacterium
TTTACAATCCTGTCCTCAAGGGAATGGAATGTAATGATGCTGAGCCTTCCCCCTGGCTTCAGCAGATCAATCATGGTATCAATTGAACTGTTAAGAACCTCCAGCTCCTGATTCAGCTCGATCCGAATCGCCTGGAAAGTCCGCTTGGCCGGATGTCCTCCGGTAGCCCTTACCTTGGCCGGTATGGCTGCTTTTATGATCTCAATCAGTTCTCCGGTGGTTTCAATCGGCTTTTCCTGTCGTGCTTTTACGATATGTTTCGCAATGTTTTTAGCAAACCGGTCTTCGCCGTAATCCCGGATTATATGATATAATTCCATTTCATCATAAGTATTAACGATGTCGGCCGCTGTCTGAGGATTCCTCTGATCCATCCTCATATCGAGCGGAGCATCTTCTTCCCGATAAGTAAATCCTCTTTCAGCAGTATCCAGCTGATAAGACGATACGCCGAGATCCAGATAGATCCCGTCCACCTTATCGATTCCCAGATCATTCAGTACTTCTTTCATGTTCCTGTAATTGTTTCTTACAATGGTCACCTTATCTGAAAACTGCTTTAAACGCTCTGAAGCTGCAGCAATGGCATCCGCATCCTGGTCAATCCCGATCAGACGCCCCTGTTCCCCCAAAAGGGAACATACATGAAAGGCATGTCCTCCACCTCCCAGTGTCCCATCCACATAGATCCCGTCCGGCTTGACCGCCAGGCTTTCTATGGTTTCCTCTAACAGAACTGATTTGTGTTCAAACATTATATTCCCAGCCCTTCCATATTTTCAGCTATTTCTTCCATGTCATCGTAAGAGTTGGTTTCGTTCCAGGATTCTCTGCTCCAGATTTCAATCCTGCTTCCGACACCTACAAGCACCGCTTCCTTCTCGATCTTTGCAAAATCGCGGAGGACTGCCGGCAAAAGGATTCTTCCCTGCTTGTCCACTTCACAGGTGGTGGCTCCTGCCAGGAAAAATCTTGAGAATTTTCTGGCATTGGCATTGGTAAGAGGCAGCGCGTGGAGTTTTTCTTCAAGGGCTTTCCATTCGGAATTTTCATACACAAACAAACAGCCATCCAGTCCCTTCGTCACAACGAATTCCTCTCCAAGCTGTTCCCTGAATTTCGAAGGTACAATAACCCGTCCCTTCGTATCTACTGTATGATTATATTCGCCCATAAACATAGTAATCACCCAATCATACCACTTGGCAACCATTAGCTACCATTATCTACCACTTTGAACCACTTTCTACCACTTGTATAATCATTCTAGTATATTTGTAAGGAAATAGCAAGAAATTTTTCCAAAAAAAATCCTGAAAAAAAGAGGCGGCTGCGAACTTTTCGCAACCACCTCTACATATGCTTTTTATTTAATAACCTGCCACCATATATTGTTCGATCAATAAATCCAGCTCCACACTGTTTTTATAAATGATTTCATACTCTTTTTTGGAATCAATACTGTTGTTCAGCCGTTGTCTGGCCTCTTCTATCTTTGTAATTAATTCTTCTTTGGAAACTGTCATATTATTTTCTCCTCTTGTGCATTGTATATTATGTTTGAATTGTTCCCATATGACATAATACATATACCGCATCCTGCAGTCTGTCAATGGAGTTATCCTGAAAGGAGAATCGTCTTAACAAGGACTTGTGAATTCCTCTACACGGTCTGGTGATGGGACAACCTCTTTCTTTGAAAGAAAATTACCACCGCTGATACAATCACCATAACAATTGATAAAGCTTGTGACACTGGGATGCCCGTAGAGAACAGGATAAGCTGGTCGGTACGAAGCCCCTCAATCCAACAGCGCCCAAGTCCGTATCCCAGAAGATAAATCCACATCATTTCACCTTCAAATTTCTTGTGTTTTCGATACCATAACATAAATGCCAATAATCCAAGATTCCACAAAGACTCATACAAAAAAGTCGGATGCACCTGAATGTATTCAACACCCTTGTCCACAATCAAATGATCGACTAAATCCTGTGAGATCATACTTTCGTTTACTAAAGCCCGCCTTATTCTCATAGCAAAAAGACCGTCTGTATAACCGCCAAAAGCTTCACAATTGAAGAAATTTCCCCAGCGGCCTATGATCTGCCCCGCTGTCAGCCCTAATACTCCGGTATCTGCCATAGAGAAAAACGATATTTTTTTAACCTTTGAATATACGGCCAATGTAATAACTGCCGCTATTACCCCACCATAAATTGCCAAACCGCCGGCTCTTATGTTAAATATCTGCCACAAGTCGTCTCTGTAATTATCCCACGCAAATACCACATAATAGATTCTTGCCCCTATGATGGAACATACAATTGCATACAAAGCAAAATCAAAATACAAATCCGGGTCTTGTCCCCGGCGTTTTGCATCTTTTTGAGCAATCCAAATGCCAACAATCATGCCAATCACAATAATGATGGCATAAAACGCAATTCGGAACCCAAAGACGGTAACACTGCTTCGCAAATGATCAATCGTAATTCCCAGGTTTACGAAACTTATGTCCGTCCCTTTTGTCACTTCTGTTCTCCTTTCTAGGTTTTCTCTATTTTACCCCCAAAAATATCAAAAATCAATTTATTTCGCACGACATTATCCCACACAAATCGACATTTGCTCGTTTAGTCCTTTTATTTTCGAAGATTCTATGATATTCTATAAAAGCTATTAAGAACGAAAGAAGGTAAATCATATGAAATTAGGGATTGTCGGCTTACCAAATGTAGGCAAAAGTACCCTCTTCAACTCACTGACAAAAGCGGGGGCAGAATCTGCCAACTACCCATTCTGTACCATAGATCCTAATGTGGGGGTAGTTCCAGTACCGGACCACAGATTACAGCTTCTGGCCGACCTATACGACTCGGAAAAGATCACACCGGCCGTTATCGAATTTGTCGACATCGCCGGACTGGTTAAAGGAGCATCCAAAGGGGAAGGTCTTGGTAACCAGTTCCTTTCCAATATCCGTGAAGTGGATGCGATCGTACATGTAGTCCGCTGTTTTGACGACCCCAACGTAATTCACGTGGACGGGTCTGTCGATCCTCTCCGGGACATTGAAACCATCGACCTGGAACTCATTTTCTCCGATCTTGAAATCCTGGAAAGAAGAATTGCAAAAACCCAGAAAGCCGCCAACAATGACAAAGCTCTCGCAAAAGAGCTGGTGATCTTAAAGGCATTGAAAGCTCATCTGGAAGACGGAAAACTGGCAAGAAGCTTTGAATGCAGCGACGAGGACGAGCTGTCTTTCATCGCATCCTTAAATCTGCTCACCTATAAACCGGTGATCTTCGCTGCCAATGTGGCGGAAGATGACCTGGCCGATGATGCGGCGGGCAACCCATATGTGCAGAAAGTGCGGGAATTTGCTGCCGAAAACAGCAGTGAAGTTTTTGTCATCTGCGCTCAGATTGAACAGGAAATTGCCGAATTGGAAGAAGACGAAAAGAAGATGTTCCTGGAAGACCTGGGATTGAAAGAATCCGGCCTTGAAAAGCTGATCGCAGCCAGCTACAGCCTGCTTGGCCTGTTAAGCTATCTGACAGCCGGCCCTCAGGAAACCAGAGCCTGGACCATCAAAGCAGGCACCAAAGCTCCCCAGGCAGCCGGAAAAATCCACACTGATTTCGAACGCGGCTTCATCCGCGCCGAGGTGGTCAACTACCAGGATCTGTTAGACTGCAAAGCTTACAGCGCCGCTAAGGAAAAGGGATTAGTACGGCTGGAAGGCAAGGAATACGTGGTAAAAGACGGGGATGTTATACTGTTTAGGTTTAATGTGTAAATAATGGAATAGCGGATGTTACGCAGAAAAAGGGGAGGCGGGGCACGTTTTGCTGTTTCGGCGATTTGTGGAGGCCGTCGGCACCCTACATTTCCCTTTTTTCGGCCCTAGAGTGTGTTTGAAAATTACTTTTCGTCAGATGTGCGTCACAATTTGTGGGAGATTTTCCCCGAATGAAGGGCGCATAGCGGGCTATGTAACCTGAATTCGGGGCAAATCTCCCGCAAAGTGGGGCGTGCAGATGGCGGAAATAAATTTCAAACACACTCTAGAGATGCCCCGGCCGGAACCATGAGCCGAAACTGCAAAACGTACCCCGTCCACCCGGCTCCCCGGTCTCAGCCCTCGTTTTCCACCCGGCCTAAGGTTGGCCCTGGGGTCCAGGATCCACCTGCATCTGGGGTCCCGGGCCAGTCCGCTCATCCGCCGGACACCACGCATTCCAAGGATTTCCGGCGTCACTTTCGCCATTACATTAAACAAAATCCGCCAAAATGCCCCTTCATATCTGATGGCGGACAATTTTATACTCGTCTCCTGATCTGTAATGAGGGCACTCCCAGCGGTCGTTTGTGATGAAGCGGTAATATTCGTCTTCATCCAGGTTCACTTCACAGGTATAGCATTCGTAATCTTCATCATAGACATAAAATGTACAGGTATCACAACTGCTCTTCATCGCAATACGCCTCTCCATATTTTTTATCCCGGTCAATTTGCTGCTTTAATTCCTCCAGGCTGTCGAATTTCTTTTCCGGTCGTTCGAAGTTTAAAAGCTGCACTTCAATGTTTTTTCCATAAAGATCCTGATCCAGGCTGAAGATGAAGGTTTCTACCCCTACAGGATTTTCGCCTTCTACGGTGGGTTTTCTTCCTATATTAGTGATTCCCCGGTAAGTACGGCCGTCTACGGTGACTCTGGACACGTATACGCCAAAAGGTGGCAGCAGTTTTTCCGGCGGCGGAATGATGTTGGCCGTTGGAAAACCAAGTATGGCGCCTCCTATATGGTTGCCGTGGACAACGGTGCCGTGAATGGCATAGGGCTGTCCTAAAAGTTCATTTACCTTTTCGATGTTGCCTTTGGCAAGTTCCTCCCGGATGTAGGTGCTGCTGATGTCACGGCTGTCTTCTTTTTCTTTTGTGATCACAACCAGTTCATATCCGCAGTCGGCAGCCAATTCAGCCAGAAGAGCCGCATTTCCGGCCCTTTTGTATCCGAACCCGCAGTCTGTGCCCACAACGATCGCTTTTGCGTTCATCTTGCCTGCCAGAATTGTTTTAACAAACAGTTCCGGTGACATATGGGACACTTGGGAAGTAAACGGGTATTCAACCAAATAATCTACTCCGATTTTTTCCATGTTATTGCGCCGTTCCTGGTTTGTTGTTATCACAGTCTGCGAGGTTCCGTAAACCAGAGTTCCAGGGACTGTGCTGAACGTGAATACAGCCAGTTTATAGCCCTTTACCTGCTTTAATTGGAGCATTTCTTTTAAAAGCTTTTGGTGGCCCCGGTGCCGGCCGTCAAATTTTCCAATTGTGACTACGGTGGGTTCTGTGATCTGAAACTCTGCGCGGTCAATAAATATCATCTCATTCACCCCCCAAAAACATCTTTTGAGGCTGATAGCGTCCTTTTTCCCGGTCAAATTGATAAATTCCAAGAAACCGGCCTTGGCTGTCACAGGCCCTTACCGGTTCATCGGATATAGGAAAGCCGGATGGGAGATCTGCCTTATCAGGGGTGAACGGATTTCCGTTATACAGAAGCAAATCCCACTGAGACAGCATCCTCACTTCCCGACAGGAAGAAAATACGGATTCTACCGTAATGATATGTTCTTCGATACATCCGGAATGAACCAGCTCTTCAATTTCTCCGAGCTTTAAGCTGTCTTTTAAATCAAACTGGCCTACTCTGGTGCGCATCAGCTTTTCCATACAGCCTCCGCAGCCCAGCTTCCGGCCGATGTCATGGCAGAGAGTTCTGATATAAGTTCCCTTGGAGCAACTGACCGTTATAGTTACCCGGGGAAGGTCCATATGATCTACCCGGATATCCAAAATCTCTACCGGTCTCGCCTGGCGCTCCACTTCTTTTCCGGCTCTGGCCAGCTCGTACAGTTTTTTTCCGTTTACTTTCAATGCAGAATACATGGGCGGAATCTGGTCATAGTGGCCCTGGAAACTGAGAACCGTCTCTGTAACCGTTTCGGGGTCTGCTTCTACCGGTCTTTGGGACAGGACGGTGCCCGTCGTGTCCTGGGTATCCGTTTCTGTTCCCAGCAGCAGAACCGCCTGATATGTTTTCGTCTTATCGGTCAGCATATCACACAGTTTTGTCCCCTGGCCCAAACAAACCGGGAGGACGCCTTCCGCTTCCGGGTCTAAGGTTCCTGTATGGCCGATTTTTTTCTGTTTTAAAATACCTCTCATTTTCGCTACTACGTCATGAGAGGTATATCCTTTTTCTTTATAAATATTAATTACGCCGTTGTACATGACTTTTCTCATTCCTGTGCTTTCAACTGTTTTTCGATATGTGAAGAAAGATTATTTATCACGTCGTAAATGCTGCCCGACATGGTGCAGCCGGCTGCTTTCACATGGCCGCCGCCCCCAAAATATGCGGCTATTTTACTGACATCCACAATATTATTGGATCTCAGGCTCACTTTAAATTCCTGGCTTCCCGTCTCATACATGAAGATCGCGCATTCTATCCCTTCCGTAATCCTGAGCTGGTCAATGATTCCGTCCATGTCCTTGCTGCTGACACCGTAAAAGTCCATATCCTTAGCCCGGATCACGCTGAATATGCATTTTCCATCCAGGAAAGTAATGCTCTCTAACAGCGCACGTCCTAAAATCTGATTCTGTACATAGGTTTTCCGGTAAAAGCTGTCGTCGATGATGCTGGAAAAATCAATTCCCTTTTCCATCAGCTTTCCCGCCACCGTCATGGTGTGCGCTGAAGTGCAGCTGTATTTAAACACTCCGGTATCATGGATGATACCTGTATAAATGCATTCGGCCACCTCTTTACTGATCTTCTCTTCCTCCAACAGTCCAAACAACACTTCACAGGTGGAGCTGGCATCTGAAATGACCACATTGTCCCTGGCATATCCGGTATTGGTAATATGATGGTCCGCACAGAGGCTGTCTGAAGCGGTATCCAGATAAACGCCAAAATCCCCCAGCCTTTCCCGGTCGCTGCTGTCTAAGCAAACGCAGAGATCATACCGTCTGCCTGTGGAAGGATCATTGTTAATCCTGTCAAAGTTTTTCAGATAATTAAATTTAACCGGCAGTGATTCCAGATATAGATCTACGGAGTGATCAGGATAATTTTCCGACAGATAATTGTACAGGCCCAGGCAGGATCCTGCACAATCTCCGTCAGGATGAACATGACCAAGAATAACCACACTTTTTGCCTGTTTCAATTTCTCTTCTAATAAGTTCAATCCATATCCTCCTTTCGAATTACTCGTCTTTTAAATCCTTTGTAACCTCGTCGATTAATTTTGACATATTCACCCCATACTCAATGGACTGGTCAAGCACAAAAGAAATTTCCGGGGTATTTCTCAGGTTTATCCGTTTTGCCAGCTCTCGTCTCACGTATCCAACCGCACTCTTCAAGCCTTCGATGGCGTGCCGGGCAGCTTCTTCACTGCCCAGTACGCTGATATAGGCTTTACAGTATTTCAGGTCCGGAGTCACATCCACAGACACTACGGTAACCATAGCGTCGTGGACTCTCGGATCTTTGATTTCGGTGCGGATGATCTCGCTCATCTCACGCTGTACTTCCATATTGATTCTTGTATTCTTTATACTGTTTTTACGCATTGTTCTGCTCCATTCCGTCTTTTCAGGAAGCAGCTTAACGAGGCACCTCTACCATATCATAAGCCTCTACTATATCGTCTTCCTGAATGTCATTAAATTTTTCAAATACAAGACCGCATTCATATCCGGTTGCAACTTCCTTGACATCATCCTTGAATCGCTTTAAGGATGCTAAGTGTCCGTCAAAGATCAAATCGCCGTTACGTGTAATTCTGGCTTTACAGCCTCTCTGGAATTTTCCGTCCATCACGTAAGAACCTGCGATTGTACCAACTCCGGAAGCCTTAAATGTCTGACGCACTACTGCATGGCCGATCACTTTTTCCTCAAAAATAGGATCCAGCATACCCTTCATGGCAGCTTCCACGTCTTCGATCGCCTGGTAAATTACCCGGTACAGTCTTACATCGACTTTTTCCCGCTCTGCAATGGATTTTGCAGTTGCATCCGGCCTTACATTAAATCCGATAATGATTGCATTGGATGCGGACGCAAGGGAAACGTCAGATTCGTTAATCGCACCAACTCCGCCGTGAATTACCTTAACCACAACTTCTTCGTTGGAAATCTTTACAAGGCTCTGTTTTACAGCCTCTACCGATCCCTGAACATCGGCCTTAACGATCAGAGGCAGTTCTTTAACATTGCCGGCCTTGATCTGGCTGAACAGGTCATCCAGGGATAATTTTGCCTTTGTATCTTCAATCAGCTTATTCTTGCCTTCGGAAATAAATGTTTCCGCAAAGCTTCTGGCCTCTTTATCTGTTTCTGTTGCTACAAATACTTCACCTGCGTTTGGAACGTCGTTTAATCCCAGGATTTCTACAGGCGTGGATGGGCCTGCCTCTTTTACCCTGCGTCCCTTATCATCCATCATGGCGCGGACTTTTCCGTGGCATGCTCCGGCTGCGATATTATCACCTACGCGGAGAGTACCTTTTTGTACCAGTACAGTCGCTACCGGACCTTTTCCTTTATCCAGCTCTGCCTCGATTACAAGGCCTCTGGCCTTACGGTTTGGATTCGCCTTTAATTCTTTGACTTCCGCAGTCAGGATAATCATCTCCAGAAGTTCGGAAATTCCTTCCTTTGTATGTGCGGAAACAGGCACGAAGATTGTGCTGCCGCCCCAGTCTTCCGGAACCAGCTCATATTCTGCCATCTCCTGTTTTACACGGTCGATGTTGGCACTCGGTTTATCAATCTTGTTGATTGCAACAATGATCTCAACTCCCGCCGCTTTTGCATGGTTGATGGCTTCAACGGTCTGAGGCATAACACCATCGTCGGCCGCTACCACCAGAATCGCGATATCCGTAGATTTTGCGCCACGCATACGCATAGCGGTAAAGGCTTCATGTCCCGGAGTATCCAGGAACGTGATCTTCTGTCCGTTGATCTCTACTACATAGGCGCCGATATGCTGGGTGATTCCGCCCGCTTCTCTTGAGGTTACGTTTGTTTCACGGATTGCATCCAAAAGAGATGTTTTACCATGGTCAACGTGGCCCATTACGCAGACAACCGGTGGCCTTGGCTGTAAATCTTCGTCATTTTCTTCATCTTCTTTCAGAAGTTCTTCGATCACATCGACTTTTACTTCTTTTTCACAGAGCACGTCAAATTCCAGCGCGATCTCTTCTGCCTTTTCATAGTCAATTTCCTGATTAAGGGTGACAATTGTTCCCTGTAAGAACAGTTTTTTAACGATTACGGAAGGCTGGAGTTTCATCTTATCAGCCAGCTCCTTGATCGTAAGGACTTCAGGAATGATGATTGATTTAACGGTATCTTCCACCTTAGTTTCTGCCGTTTTCTGAGGCATCTGGAATGGATGCTTAGACACTTTAACAGACTTTGGTTTCATATCCTCATCTTTATCTCTCTTATCGAAGCGGTCGTTTTTATAGACATTCTTATTCTGTCTGTTGCTGGTAGGTTTAGCCTGAATTGGAGTATCAAAGGATTTTGGCGCATCTTTGCCTCTGTTTCCCTGATAACCTCCGGTACGCTGCTGGCCATCCCTGTTTCCCTGATAGCCGCCGGTGCGCTGCTGGCCGTCACGGTTCCCCTGGTAATTATTTCCCTGGTAGCCTCCGGTTCTCTGTCCCTGATAGCCTCCGGTACGCTGCTGGCCGTCACGGTTTCCCTGATAGCCGCCGCTTCTCTGCTGGCCATCACGGTTTCCCTGGTAATTATTCCCCTGGTAGCCGCCGGTACGCTGCTGGCCGTCACGGTTTCCCTGGTAATTATTTCCCTGGTAGCCTCCGGTACGCTGCTGGCCGTCACGGTTCCCCTGGTAATTATTTCCCTGGTAGCCTCCGCTTCTCTGCTGGCCGTCTCTGTTTCCCTGGTAATTATTTCCCTGGTAGCCTCCGGTACGCTGCTGACCGTCACGGTTTCCCTGATAGCCGCCGCTTCTCTGCTGGCCGTCTCTGTTTCCCTGGTAATTATTTCCCTGGTAGCCTCCGGTACGCTGCTGGCCGTCACGGTTTCCCTGATAGCCGCCGCTTCTCTGCTGGCCGTCTCTGTTTCCCTGGTAATTGTTTCCCTGGTAGCCGCCGGTACGCTGCTGGCCGTCTCTGTTTCCCTGGTAGGAACTCTGTGGTCTCTGGCCTTCTGCCGGACGCTGAACCGGTGCCTGGCTCTCCGCTGCTTTCGGTGCTTCTGCAGTTTTAGGGCTTTCAGGAGCAGCTGCGGTTTCAGCAGGCTTCGGCTGAGGTGCAGCCGGTCTGCTCTGCGGAGCCGGTGCGGATTTCTGCGGTGATCTCTGCATCGCATTCTTTAACTGCTGTGAATTCTGCGGACGGTATACCGCCGTTATCTTTTTCTTAGGCGCTTCCTGGCCTTCTGCAGGCTTAGACGGTGATACGGATTTTTTAACCACCGAAGCCTGATCATCCGTCACATTGGACAAATGGCTTTTTACTTCAATATTATTGTTCTGCAATATATCTAAAATCTCCTTATTGCTTTTTCCAAGCTCTTTTGCAAGATCGTTAACTCTCATACTTACTACCTCCGTTAATATTCATTTGTTTTACGATTGCCTTAGCCAACCCCTCATCCAGAATCGCCAGAGACGCCCTCTGCGCTTTTCCCGTAGAATGGCCGAGTTCCTCTTTTTTACCAAAAAAACAGATTGGGACTTCATAGTAAGTACACATATTAGAAAACATCTTTTTGGTATTCTCAGATGCCTCTTCCGATACGATTACCAGCCATGCCTGCCCGCTTTTTACGGCTTTTTCTGTTGAAAATTCTCCGCTTGCGGTTTTTCCGGCTTTTGTTGCAAGGCCTATCAGATTCAACGCTTTTTTATTACTCTCCAAGCTGTGCCATCTCCTTTTCCAAAGTTTCATATACCTCTTTGGGAATCGCCATCTTGAAAGAGCGTTCCAGCCCCTTGCCCTTTTCAGCCTTCTTCAGGCATTCCATGGACGGACAGATATAAGCGCCCCTTCCGTTCTTCCTGCCCGTGGCATCCAGTATGATTTCCTCATCCGGGGTTTTCAGTATACGGATCATCTCTTTTTTGCTCTTCATCTCACCGCAGCCGATACACTGCCTGAGCGGTATTTTCTTTGTACTCACTAAAAATCACTTCCCCATTTCTTTTATTCCTGGTAATCTTCCCGGTAGTCTTCCTGATAGTCGTTATACTCCTCCTGTCCGTCTAACTGGAAATCATCCTGATATTCGATTCCCATCTCTTCAAACAGGCCAAGATCTCTTGCTTGTGTTTCACTCTTTATATCAATTTTATATCCGGTCAGTCTGGCGGCCAGTCTGGCATTCTGCCCTTCTTTTCCAATTGCCAGGGACAGCTGGTAATCCGGTACGATTACCTGCGCTTCTCTTGCGTCTTCATCAGCCACCACGCAGATTACTTTTGCCGGGCTCAGCGCATTCTCGATCAGATAAGCGGGATTATCATCCCAATTGATGATATCGATCTTTTCGCCGCGCAGCTCGTTTACAATATAATTTACCCTGGCTCCGTTCAAACCAACGCAGGCGCCAACAGGATCCACGTTAGGATCATTGGACCATACGGCGATCTTGGTTCTGGAACCGGCTTCTCTTGCAATGGCTTTAATCTCAACGGTGCCGTCCTTCACTTCTGTCACTTCAGATTCAAATAAACGTTTTACCAAATCAGGGTGGGTTCTGGATACGGAAATTCTCGGACCCTTAGACGTATCTTTGACTTCCAGAATATATACTTTAATCCGCTCGGTCGGCTGGAATACCTCTCCCTTTACCTGTTCTGTCTCGTTGAGGATCGCATCCACCTTGCCCAGGTTAATACTAACATTTTTACCAAGATAGCGCTGAACTACACCGGGAACCACTTCCTTTTCCTGGCAGTACCAGTCGTTATACAGAACTTTCCGCTCTTCTTCACGGATCTTCTGAAGGATCACGTTTTTCGCGTTCTGTGTGGCAATCCGTCCGAATTCCTTGGATTTAATCGGAATCTGCACGATATCGCCCAGATCGTACTTGGGATCCATCATCTTCGCTTCTGCCAGACTGATCTGAAGCAGCTTATCTTCCACCTCTTCCACCACTTCTTTTTCCGCATAAACAGCGAAATCACAGGTAACAGGATTGATGTTCACCCTTACGTTATCCGCTTTTCCAAAATGGTTCTTACATGCAGTGAGAAGGGAGTTTTCTATCGCCTCTAGTAAAGTGTCTTTGCTGATGTTTTTTTCTTTTTCCAATATCTCCAATGCTTCTAATAGTTCTTTGTTCATCTTTTCCTCCATTCCGCCGCCCCTAAACGGCATCTGTTTTAAAAGTCAAATGCTAACCGGATCAGCGCTATATCCGCGCGGTTAAATACCATCTCCTCGTCGCCTTCCACCTGAATCGTCACCGTTTCCTTATCATAGCTTTTCAGCATTCCGGTAAATTCTTTCTGTCTGTTGACCGCACGGTACAGTTTAATATCCACTTCACATCCAATGCTTCGTTCAAAATCCTTCTCTTTTTTGAGTGGTCTGCCAAGTCCCGGGGAACTGACTTCCAGGATATAGCTTTCACTAATAAAATCCTTCTCATCCAGCCAGTCGCTCAGTTTCCTGCTGATCACCTCACAGTCATCCACTGCAATTCCGCCTTCTTTATCAATATAAGCCCGCAAGTACCAGTTACCGGCTTCTTTTACATATTCAACGTCAACCAGTTCAAAATTATGTTCTTCCATCAGCGGCATCAGATATGATTCAACTTTTGACTCATATTCTTCTCTCTTTGTCATTTGGCACCACCTTTCCTGTTTCATACAAAAAGTAAGAGTGGACTTTCGTCCACTCCTTTTAGCTTTTTATCATGTTATTTTACACAGTATAGCACCAATTTATGTCAATTGCAAGAGTTTTTCACATAATTATAGAAGAAACCGCTTCATATCATTGCTGTCCACAGTCCCGCACCGGATTCCCGCCGGGGCTGTGCCGACGGCCTGCCGTTTTTTCCGGTGAAGGACTGTGGGCAGTAATTACGCTTCTCCCATCACCAGCACACGGCATTTTCTGTTTCTCACCCGGTTCTGATCCCAGTCCACAAAATAGATATAGCCTACAGATCCCGTATTCAGTATACCATCATCCAGAACAAACGATTCGCTGGCTCCGAACAGGGACCCTCTGATATGGGCATCCCCGTTTAGTATTGTGCCCGGGTCTTTCGGATATGCCGGATCATCAAGGCTCATGAGAAAATCCAGATGCTTTGGTCCCGGATAGCGGTATTCCATATTCTCCGTCAGCTCCCTTGGAATTATCCGGTCCAGAATCCGGTTTAAATCCACCTGCAGAAATTCATCCCCGTTAAAATCCGTATCGTGGACAAATTCTTCAAAAATAACCGAACAAGTGGTGTGCTGGGACTGCACCACACAAAGCCCGTTTTTGATTCCGCTCTGCTCCACGATTTTCTTTACCTGTTCCGTTATATTGTGGTAGCTGGGACGGTTTCCATTGGACGTCACTGTAATCGTATCTTTATAGACCGCCATATCAATTTTCCTCTCCTTTCAGTTCATCCCTGGCCTTTGCCAGTGCTTCTATCATCTCTTTCATGGCCTGGTACGGATCTGCTGCCGCCACAATTCCGCTGGTCGCACCGGTTCCATCGGCCCCTGACATGATGGCCTGATATACGTCATCTCCTGTGCTGATTCCGGCAGCCTGCAAAACCAGAGTATCCGGAGAAACTTCCTTCACCGCCCGTCTGGTGGCCTCCATATAACCGCCGCCGCTGACTTTACCCGTTCCTATCAAGCTGGTGGGTTCGCATACCATGATATCAGGATGAAGTCCGGCAAGAGCCCCCGCCTCTTCCACCGAATCCGCACACACAATGGTTAAAATTCCCAGTTCATCCGCCCGGCTCATGGCTCTGGCCAGCTGGCTGACACTCATGGCGTGTTCTGCGTGGTTTAAAAATACCGCTTCCACCCCCGCCCCGGCCAGCGCCTCAGGAAGCACATGCCCCATGCCACGGCCGGGAACCAGTCCGTCCATATGCTGAGCGGTCACGATCACATGACTGGTTTCCCTCTTTACGGACGGCAGGTCAATGAGCTGTCCGGTAAAAAAAACGTCCACATCTGATTCCTCTGCAAGCCGGTCTGCATATTTTGCCAGCCTGACACTTTCTTCTCCATATATATAAGCTTTTGGATTCACCACAAAAAATGGTCTTCTTATCTTTTTCTTTTCCATCATTCTCCTCATTTCCATCAGCGCTCGAAAGCTTCCTTACGGGCCGAAAAAATATCAAAGTAGTGATTCAGCACGCAGGCCATCCCTTCATCCGCCGCCTTTTTAAGTTCCAGATAGTCCCCAGGCCGTCTCATTTCAATCTCTCTCATGGCGCCCAGCAGAAAATCTGTAAAAATGTTCACTTTTGTAATTCCCTCTGAAACACACCGCCTAAGATTTTCGTCCCCTGACCCGGAACTGCCATGGAGCACCAGCGGAACCGGAACAGCGGCTGCTAATTCTGAAAGCCGTTTAAAATTAAGTACCGGTGTTCCATTCCCTTTATAAGCCCCATGGGCTGTGCCGATGGATACGGCCAGAGAATCCGCTCCGGTCAGCTCTGCGAACGAAACCGCTTCTTCTACCGTGGTATAAATGGAATCGGAATTTTGGTAATCCATGTAATTGGAGCCCTGTCCGACATGTCCGATCTCCGCCTCTACCGTAATCCCTCTTTCATGGGCGTAATCCACCACCGCTTTTGTCCTTTTCACATTTTCCTCAAAGCATTCCATAGATGCGTCGATCATCACCGAAGTGAATCCCAGTTCAATTGCTTTCCTTATAAATGCCTCGTCCACGCCATGATCCAGGTGCAGGGCGATGGGAACATCCACCATGGCTGCAGCAAATTTCCCGATCATGGCCGCTTCTTCCAGGGACAGAATGGTGCTGTGCACCTGGGCGAAGGAAAGAATGATCGGTTTTCCTGCCGCACCGGCAGTTTTTACATACGTCCGGGCCGAATCCATATCTATAAAATCAGGTGCCGGAACCCCATATCCCAGCCTTTTGGCTTCCAATAAAATCTCTTTTGAATTTACCAGCATCTCTCATATCCTCCGCTATTATTTTTTATATACCCCGTATTCTTTTCCCACCTCATACATACGGAAAAAGTTCTCCACAGGCACGTCAATCTGGAAATGGTTGGACGGTGAAAGGATGTAGCCGCCGTTCTTGCCAAAAGCGTCAATCCTCTTTTTCACATCCCATTCCACATCCTCCAAGGTCCCCGTCATAGCACACTGGATATCCACTCCGCCGTGGAAAACCAAGCGGTCGCCGAAAGCTTCTTTCAGGCCGGCTGAATCCATCTCCGCCGCCAGCGGCTGGAGCGCGCTTTGGATATCCACTCCCATTTCAATGAAATAAGGCATCAGTTTTTTCACGCTGCCGCAGCTGTGAAGAAATATCTTCACATTTGGCGCCGCCTTTTTACATGCGTCAAACAGCCGCTTGTGCGGCTCTAAAAAGAACTCTTCAAACAAGGAAGGAGAGATGAAAGGCGCTCTCTGGGTGCCGAAATCAGACGAAAATTCAAGCCATTCGATATACGGCCCCACTGCTTCCAGGTAATAGACATTCAGATCAATCAGCGCATCCGTCACTTTTTGGATGAGCTTTTCGGCAAATTCCGGCTCTTCATAGAGATCTACAAAAAACTGTTCAATTCCCCTCAAATACTGGCAGAGCTCGAAAATAGTGCCTGAGGTTGCGGAAGTGGCGGTAATGGCAAAATCCGTATTTTCATACCAGTCCTTTGCCCTCTCCCTAAGCCCTCTGACGCGGCCTTCGTCTCTCATCCTGGGCCATGGATAGGAATCCAGATCCTCAATGGAGGCATTTGCCAGCGGATGATAGCTGAGAGAAGGATGAATTCCGATCAGCTTTCTGCCCACTCCCCATTCGTCAATGATATTGCCCTGTTCATCCTTATAGCTTTTAAAACCGTCCGGTTTTCCGATGTTCATATGCCGGAAATCAGAGCCTATGAGATCGCTGATTCTGTAATCCTCATACTCTGAAGTGGAACCCGGACGGATTCTCTCTCCCAGCTCCGCATATCCTAAATATTCGGCTGTTTTCAAATAAAATTCAGTATTCATGCGGCTGTCAGTCCCCCATAAGTCCATGGGCACACGATCTGGAATTTCTCCTTTTAATACGGCACGCACACGTTCTCTGCTCGTCATATCTATTACCTCCCTGGTTTGAATTTAAATCATATCCTTTATCTTTATGATAATGCAATTATGAACATTTATCAATATTTTCAATTATATATATTGCACATTTGTTCATTCTATTGTATAATAATCCTGACCATAGTAAGAGTGCAAAAAGCTCTCATCCCGCCTTTATGCCGGACGAAAGGCTGCTGCCCATCTTATGTACAGAAAGGAAGTCGTTCACTTGGAACCCAGCGAAAAAAGAAAAACAATAATTAAAGTTGCAAAACTCTACTATTACGGAAACATGACGCAGAATGAAATCGCCGACATGATGGGAATCTCACGTCCCAAAGTCTCCCGCCTTCTGACAGCTGCCCAGCAGTACAACATCGTACAGATCAAAATCAATGATCCCGCCTTTTCCAATGAGGAAGCGGCCAACACCCTGCGCCGTCATTTCGGCCTGAAGGCGGTGACAGTCGTCAGCCCGGGGCAGAGCCTGGAGGAAGCCAAAGATAATATCGGAAAAGCCGCCTCTGATTTTTTAAATGACCATCTCAGCGACCAGTTGAAGATCGGAATCTCCTGGGGAACCACCCTCAATTCCTTTGTTCACCGCTATCAATGTTCCCGGGCGGTTCCCGGCGCCATAGTCGCCCAACTGGTAGGAGGAACCTACAGCCAGACCATGCATATGGACGGACGGGACCTGGCAAAAAACCTGGCAAAAAAACTGAAATGCCGTTACAGCGTGCTGGAAACTCCCATGATCGTCCACAATCCGGAATTGAAAAAGCTTCTGATGGAAGAACCGGAAACCATTGAACATTTCAAGCTGTTAAAAAATCTGGATATCGCCTTTGTCGGCGTGGGTTCCGCTAATTATAAGGAAAGCGTCATCTATAAGGCAAAGTACCTGGACGAGTCTCAGGCAAAACAGCTCTATTCCATGGGGCTGTGCGATATCTGCGGCCATCAGATAGATTCCACCGGACAGGAGCCGGAAACATCCCTCTCCGACCGTTTGATTGGCATCTCCCTGAAAGACCTGGCCGCCATTCCCATGGTAGTGGGACTTTGTGCTGGCAATATGAAGACAAAACCAATTCTTTCCGCGGTCCGGGGGGGATATTTAGATGCCCTCATCATCGATGAGATCGCTGCCATTTCCCTGATGGAAGCGGAAAATCTGGAGTAAGCCTGTATCCCGTCTACCGTTGAAGTCCTTCCAACTGGTGGAAGATGCCGCCTTCTGAAAGCGCGCCGTAGGCCTGATGGTACAGACGGTAAAGCGCCTGGTAGATTCCGGCATTTTCCGGATTTGGTTCATACCGTTTTTTCACCTTTACCATATTTCTTACCCCTTCCTGAACATCTTCGAAAAGCCCTACTCCGACGCCGGCGCAGACAGCCGCTCCCAAAGCCGCCGCATCCGGCACCATCAGCGTCTCACAGGGCTTTTGATAGATGTCTGCCTGTATCTGGTTCCACACCTCTGATTTGGTGGCGCCTCCCACAATCCTGACACATTTAATATCCAGGCCGTCAATGGCAATACTTTCCATGATATCCTTTTGTTCCAGGGTAATGCCCTCCACACAGGCTCTGGCCATGCATCCCCGGTCATGCCCCAGGGTCAGCCCTAAAAAGCATCCTTTGGCCTCGCTGTTCCATCTCGGCGCGGCGCTGCCCGCAAAATACGGCAGCATCAGAAGTCCTTTGGCCCCCGGCGGAGTGTTCTCAATCATATGGTTCAGCGTATCATATACTCCATCCTTATCCCTGAAAAGCTCGTAAGCAGCGATCTCATCCCTAAACCATCGGAAGGCCCCCGCCGCCGCATTCTGCAGCCCTTCAAATGTCCACATGCCGTGTACGGCATGATTTGTGATCATCGCCTGCCCTTTCGGATCCCGGTAACAGGTATCCAGCATGACTGTTGCCAGCCCTCCTGTACCGATGGACACGGATATCATGCCCGGTTCCACGATCCCGGCTCCGAGGGCCGCCCCATTCTGATCCCCGATTCCCACACAAATGGGAGTTCCAGCGGTCAGCCCGGTCTGCCGGGCCGTCTCTAAACTCACCCGTCCCGCTATGTTTCCTGAGCGTTTTACCTTAGGGAACAACTCCTCATCCAGATCAAAGCACCGCAGAAATTCCTCACTGTAACAGAAATGCCGGTTATCCCAGACTCCGAAAAAACAGGCTTCCGGTTCATCACTGATATAATCCTCCGCGCCCAGGGCTTTTAAAATCACATCATGAAGCTGTACGATTTTTTTCGTTCTTTTGAAAGTCTCCGGATCATGCTTTCTGGTATGGAGAATCTTTGGCAGCATCCAAGTCGTGCAGAGCGGGAGGCCGGTCACTTCATAGAAGCGCTCTCTTCCCACCTTTTTTGCTATTTCCTCCACCTCTAAAGACGCCCGGTTATCCAGCCAGGAAATCATTTTAAGGATTCTGCCGTCTCCATCGATCAGTATCGTGCTGCTTCTCTGGGCGGAAACGCTGATGCTTAAAATATTCTTTCCCAGGACTTTTTCACCATCGATCACATTTCTGCAGCAGTTAAATACTGCATCAATGAGCATGCCACAGTCTTGCTCCACCCATCCTGTCTTAGGATAGATACAGGCATATTCCTGATAGGCGCTGCTTACCACACCGCCCTCCAGATCGAACACAATCACCTTGGTTCCCGTCGTTCCCACATCAATTCCCAATAAATATTTTTTATCCATCTGCCTGTCTCCCCATCCGCTCCACTGTTTCTAATAATTTTCCGCACAAAAGATCTATTTCCTCCTGCTTTGTACCGCGTCCTAAAGAAATCCTGATACATCCCCTCAGATACTCTTCCTGAACGCCCATCGCCTTCATCACATGGGACGGCTCCACGCTTTTGGTATCGCAGGCAGCTCCCATGGAAAGCAGAATTCCCTGCCTGCTCAAGTGAAATACCAGCCCCTCCGCCTCAATTCCTCTGAAACCAAGGTTGAGAATCGACGGAACGCAGGCAGCAGGAGGACTGTTGACCAGGATTCCATCCCTGCCTTCCAGGCGTTTCAACAGCATGGCTTTCAGATTCTCCAGAACCGCTGTTTCGCGTTCCCGCTCCGATGCCAGCAGTTCAACCGCCCTTCCCAGTCCTGCAATGGCCGGAACATTTTCCGTTCCTCCCCGCAGATATCTTTCCTGCTGGCCCCCGCTGATTAAACGCAAAAGAGGAACCCCTTTTCTACAGTATAACGCGCCACAGCCTTTAGGGCCATATATTTTATGGGCGGAAAATGATAATAAATCCACTCCTGATGCCTCCACATCCACGGCCTGTGTGCCCATGGCCTGAACTGCATCCGTATGAAACAGGCATCCATGCCGGTGGGCGGCATCCGCCAGGGCTTTAATATCCTGGATAACGCCGGTTTCATTATTCACCCACATGACAGAAACGAGAAATGTATCCGGCGTAAACGCCGCTTCTAACGTCTCCACTTTCACTCTGCCCAGGCGGTCCACCGGCAGACAGGTAACTGTAAATCCAAATCGTTCCAGAAAACGGCAGGATTCCAGCACAGCATGATGTTCTATGGAAGACGTGATGATATGGCGCTTTTTGTTGTCCGGATGCAGAGCTGTTCCCTTAACAGCCAGATTATCGCTTTCCGTACCGCCGCTGGTGAACAAAATTTCATCCTCCCGGGCATTCAGATAGGATGCCGTTATTCTCCTGGCATTCTGAACCGCCAAAGCCGCTTCTCTCCCCTCGCGGTAAACAGAGGACGGATTGAAATATTGTCCGCTAAAATATGGAGACATCGCTTCAAAAACTTCCGGCCGGACCGGTGTCGTAGCAGCATAATCCGCATATATCATAAACTCACCTCTCCAATAACCCTACTATGGTTTCCACACAATCCTTCTCCCCGGCATGGCTGATAAACGGCTTTCCACTGATCACCGGACAGGGCTGGTCCTCAAAATATGGAAACATTTCAATGATCAGATCATATCCCGGCTCCACATAACTGGTTTCCCATAAATTCTGAATCTTCACGTGGAGTTCCCCGCCCCAACGTTTTTTGATCTTCTCTGCCGCCATCAGCATTGTCGTGCCGCACAGCCCTCCCGCAATCAGTATCTTTTTCATCCATTTTCCGGCCCTTCATTAAAACCCGTCTGGGTAATCATCACAGTTCGAAAATATTTTTGCAAATTCCGATGGACTTTTGGCATGTTTTAAATCTAATAGGAGCTGCTTTTTAGAAAATACCGCCATCAGCTCCTGTAAATCTCCCAGATGCGCATCTTCTCCGCTCTCATTTGCCATCACAAATACCAGTTCCACAGGCAGTTCTTCCTCCGGATCCACCGTGTTTTTAAAAAGAACCGGTTTTGCAAGCGATGCGATCCCCACGCCTGTCCGGTATACCTCCCCGCAGAATGCATGGGGAACAGCGGTCATCACGCCTTCGCTGGGAAGGCCGGTGGGATAGGATTCCTCCCGCTCCAAAACAGCGCCGCAGTAGCCGTCTCCCACATATCCCTTCTCCTTCATTTTCGCCGTCACCGCCCGTATTACATCTTCCCTGGTATCCGCAGCCAGATTTGTCATAATAATATCCTGATCCAGAACCATTTTTTCTCCCCTTTATCCTCTATCGTTTATTTTCCAAACATTTTGAATATGTAAACCAGAAGCGCACCTAAGGGGTCTCCTCCCATATCAAAACTGGAATTCACCACATTAGGATCGGCCAGATTTAAAAGTCCCATGGTCTGTGTATGGATCGGAGCCATCAAAGTGGCAATATAAAATACCGGGATGCTCCAAAGCAGGACAAACAGCACAATCCTGAATACATTTCCCTTCAGCTGAGCCGCCACAGCCCCACACCAATACGGAATAACCGCCAAAGAAGCGATAGGCAGGATCGCGTTGCCCGGCAAAAGTACGGACAGAACCACAATCATCGGATATAAGAGCACAGCCGATGCCATAACCGACGGATGTCCTAATAGAGCCGCACAGTCAACCCCCACATAAACTTCCCTTCCTTCGAATTTTTCCTGTACAAATTCAGTGATCGCATTCGCCACAGGAATGATCCCTTCGCACAGTACGGATACAGTTTTCGGAAGAAATACCATCAAAACTCCGATCTGCATTCCCAGATTTAAAACCATGCCATAATCATATCCCGCCAGGATTCCGATAATCACGCCGATTACCGTACCCATCACACCCAGTTCTCCGAAGATTCCCATCCTTTTTCTGATGTTTTCCGGAGAGGCATTGATATCCCTGATGCCGGGAATTTTTTCGATCAGTGCGTTAAACGGCTTTGCGAACAGAGCCAGAAATGAAACCGTACAAGGCACCGCAATACAGGGCATATCATTAAACTCCTGATAATCCTTTGCTGTAATATCTGCTATGATGGATCCCACTGCCAGGAAAATCACTCCTGCCAGCACCCCTAAAAAGATATTACCACCTGTCACCGCCCAGACGAAACCGCCCAGCACATTTCCATGCCAGATGCTCCAGATGTCTGTCCACATCGTCTTAGTCAGTTTAAACACAACCATCAGGGCATTGACCGCCAGGATTCCCAGAATGACGAAAGCAAGGCCGGGCCAGGAAAACGCGATTCCCGATGATCCCCATCCCAAATCAGTGACCGTCAAATTGGTATGAAACTTCTCTGAAAATGCCTGGATCGCCGGAGTCAGCGCCCCCGTTGCCGCATTGATAACTATATTCAGTCCCGTCAGACCGATTCCGGCGTAAATACCGCCTCTCACACTGTTTTTAACCCCTGCCCGGAACACCAGCCCCAAAAGGCACATAACCGCCGCTACCAGCACCGGACCCCCTAAGCCGCCGAGTACGGCTGAAATACTTGCTGCTATGTTTTCCATATACCTGATCTCCTCTCAATTCATTTAGAAATGCTCTTTAGTCTTCGCTGATCTCATCCAGCTTCGCTATCACCTTTTCCGCCAGTTCCTCTTTCGCTTTTTTCGAACCGATCATAAACGGCAGCCCTTTAAAGCCAGGCGCTCCATAAGAATCGTCCATTTGTGTCATCCAGACAATCACCATATTTTTTCTTCCCTTATAGGGTGCGATATCACCGATCATGGCATGGATTACCTGGATGTCATTTCTTCCCTTTGCATTCAAAAACTCCGTGATTTTGTTCTTTGCATTTAAGGAGGTGTTAATCCCCGCTCCGCAGACACATAATACTAATTTACTTTCTTCCATGTTCATTTCCCCTTTTCTGTAATGGATAGAGCCGCTCATCTCTAATTTTTATTTTAGATTATGTGTTACTTTTTTTCAATATCATTGGCAGTTATAATTGAACATTTGTTCATTCTATTTTTATAACAGATTATTTGCAGGTTTTATTTTACAAAATCCTGGCTCCATCCTATAATAGTCATTAGTGCATAAAATACGAAATGAAACGGAGGTCATTTATAAATGGAAAAGAAAATCATGGATGCGGTAAATAACCTGATCCGCCCTTTATCCGGTTTTGAACAGGCAAAGGTAGTGGAAGTGTCTGAAGGGCACTCGGTCATCTCCATCGAAATCACCGAAACAGCGCTAAATTCACTGGGCAATGTACACGGCGGCTTTTTATATACCCTGTGTGATATTTCAGCCGGCATCATCAGCGCTTCCCACAGCCTTGTGAGCGTTACCCTCAACGGAAGCATCAACTACATCAAGGGCCTGAGCAGTGGCACGTTGTACTTTGAAGCCAATACGCTTCACAAAGGGCGCACCACCATTGTTGTGGATGTGAAAGTCACCGACCAGAATAAGACCCTGGTATCGACCGGAACATTCACCATGTACGTTTTGAAAGATTTTTAGAATTCCTCTTATTTTCCCGGATTCTTTGGGTACATTTCCCCCTCACACTCCTTGTTTGGATCACATATGATAGTATATAACAAATAAGGAGGCCACCCATGAAACCAAAACTGGAAGCCTGTGAGGTCAGCTACTCCTACCACTCTTTAGATGGTGAGACGCTGGCCCTTTCTGATATATCATTTTCTGTAAATAATGGTGAATTTCTAGCCGTAGTCGGGCCTTCCGGCTGTGGAAAATCCACCCTTTTATCTATATTCAGCGGATTGCTGGCGCCGGAAAAGGGTACCATTCTGATCGACGGCGTGCCGATCGAAGAATCTCATGCAAAAATCGGCTATATGCTTCAAAAAGATCATTTGTTTGAATGGCGGACCATTTATGCCAATACGGCCCTTGGCCTGGAAATCCAGAAAAAACTTAACCCTGAAAGCAAAGAAAAACTTCATCATATGCTGAAAACTTACGGCCTGGGAGGATTTGAATCCTCTAAGCCTTCTGAATTATCCGGCGGAATGAGACAGCGGGCCGCACTGATCCGTACTCTCGCTCTGGAACCGGATCTTCTTCTTTTGGATGAACCATTTTCAGCCCTGGACTACCAAACCAGGCTGTCCGTATGTGACGATATCAGCACAATCATCAAAAGCGCCGGTAAAACAGCAATTCTGATCACTCACGACCTTTCGGAAGCCATAAGCGTTGCTGACCGCGTTGTCATCCTGTCTCCCCGGCCCGGCAAGGTAAAATCCATTATTCCCGTCTCATTTCCAGACGATTGTACAAGACCGCTTGAGAGGAGGAACAGCCCGGATTTTTCACTTTATTTTAATAAGATATGGAAAGATCTTCAGGAAAACTGACCACAAATCTGCTGCCCGGGATCTCTTTTTTTGAGATCCTGATACAGCAGATTCTTTAGAAAATTAGTTATTATTGGATATCTTTATCATTCCCTTGACCCTGGATTATAATTTTGCTAAAATTGGTAACTATTCAGATTCTGAAAATATCCAGACAGAAGAGAGGGTTCAAATATGCCAAAATTAAACGAAAATTACCAAAGACTGAAAGAAAGTTATCTATTCGCAGAAATCGCCCACCGTGTTACAGACTATACAAAAGCGAATCCTGATAAACAGGTCATACGCCTTGGCATCGGTGATGTCACTCTTCCTCTTGGAAGCAGTGCGTTAAAAGGGCTTCATGAAGGTGTGGACGCCATGGCCGCTTCTGAAACTTTTAAAGGATACGGCCCTGAACAGGGTTATCTGTTTCTCAGAGAATCGATTGCCTATTATTATGAAAGAAACGGTGTTTCCATAGATCCCAGCGATATTTTCATCTCCGACGGCGCCAAAAGCGACACCGGAAATATCACGGAATTATTTGCAGATGACAATGTTATTATGATCCCGGATCCGGTTTATCCGGTTTATGTGGATTCCAATACGATGTTTGGAAGAAATATCACCTATATAGACGGCACTTCGGATAACAGTTTCCTTCCTATGCCTGATAAAAACGTACACGCAGATATCATTTACCTGTGCTCCCCCAATAATCCGACAGGAGCCGTATACGATAAAGCTCAGTTAAAAGAATGGGTGGATTACGCCCTCGAACACCAAGCGGTCATATTGTTCGATTCCGCTTACGAAGCTTTTATCACCGATCCTGAACTGCCCAGAAGTATCTTCGCCGTGGAAGGTGCAAAGCGCTGCGCCATCGAATTCTGTTCCCTGTCAAAGACAGCCGGTTTCACCGGAACCCGCTGCGGTTATACCATCGTTCCCAAAGAGCTGCAGTTTAAGGCTTCTGACGGTGAAATGATGTCTTTAAACGCCATGTGGAACCGCCGCCAGAGCACAAAGTTCAATGGGACTTCCTATATCATCCAGAGCGGAGCCGCTGCCGTCTTCACAGAAGAAGGCATGAAGCAGTGCATGGACAACATCCGTTATTACCAGGAAAATGCCCGGATCATAGGGGACATGCTGTCAAAGAAGAATATCACCTTCTATGGCGGAGTCCACTCCCCCTATATTTGGTTTGAATGCCCGGATAACATGGATTCCTGGACCTTCTTTGATCACCTGTTAAACAACGCCCAGGTTGTCGGAACGCCGGGGGCCGGATTTGGGAAAAATGGGCAGAATTATTTCAGGCTGACTTCTTTTGGGAATCGTGAAAATACGATTGAGGCGATGAAGAGGTTTGGGGAGTTGTTTTAAAAATATGGGGATTTAATCGTGAACGTTACGGGGTGAATGTGCCGGACATCAGCAAGCTGGAAGCGGATCGAAAGATTTTCGGTAATTTTGCCTGCTACTATATTTTCCG